>DATJHU010000110.1:0-3102 GCA_035493715.1 Alphaproteobacteria bacterium
AGCTCGGGAGCAGACAGCGGGTTAAGTCCGCCGAATCAAAACGCGGATTGGCTGACCTTCTTGATCAGGTAGTCGCGCAGCACCGCGATGCGCTTGGAGTGGCGCAGTTCCTCGGCATACCCGAAGAACGACTCGACCTCCGGCCCTTCCAGCTCCGGCAGGACCCGCTCGATATTGGGGCTGTCGGAGATCACGAAGTCCGGCAGCGCGGCAATGCCGAGGCCGCTCGTCACCGCCTGGAAGATGCCGAACATGTTGTTGATCAGCAGCACCTTGGGCGATTCGAAGCCGATGCCAGCGACCTCCAGCAGCCAGTTGGCCGTGTTGAACGGCAACGACATATTGGGCGGGAAACCGATGATCGAGTGATTGTGCAGCGATGCCATCGAATCCGGGCGACCGTGCCGCTCGAGATACTCCTTCGAGGCATAGATCTTGACCTTGATCGTCGCCAGATGGCGCTGGATCAGGTCCGGCTGGCGCGGCGGCATCATACGGATGGCGACATCGGCTTCGCGCATTGCCAGGTCCAGCTCGCGGTCGTCGATCAGCAAGGTCATCTGGATGTCGGGATAGAGCTCCAGGAATTCGCCCAGCCGGGGCGTCAGCCATTTGACGCCGAACGCGAAGGTGGTCGTCACCTTCAGCGGGCCGCGCGGTCTGAGCTTGCTTTCGGTCAGCATCGCCTCGGTCATCGCCAGCTTGGCGAAAACGTCGCGGGCGGTGGAGTGCAGGACCTCGCCTTGTTCGGTCAGGATCAGGCCGCGCGCATGGCGGTGGAACAGCGTAACCTTGAGGCTGTCCTCAAGCGCGCTGATCTGGCGGCTGATCGCGGACTGACTCAGATTCAGTGCTTCACCAGCATGGGTGAAGCTGCCGGCTTCTGCGACTGCATAGAAAATCCTGAGCTTATCCCAATCCATCCCGGTGTCCTGTCCATGTGCCGCGGGGATTCGCGGCTGTTCGCTTCTCCGTTACTCGGCAGCCTCCGCTGCATTCGAATAAGACGCCGCGGCGCCGTCATGTTCATGCTGCGCCAGGAAGCGGTCGGCTTCCAGCGCAGCCATGCAGCCCATGCCGGCCGCGGTGATTGCTTGTCGGAAAATCTTGTCCTTGACGTCGCCGGCGGCGAAAACGCCAGGGCGGCTGGTCTCGGTCGAGTCCGGCGCGGTTACAATATAGCCTTCTTCGTCCATGTCGACCTGACCGCGGAACAAAGACGTCGCCGGATCGTGGCCGATGGCGACGAAGAAGCCGTGCACGTCGATATCCTTCGTCGCGCCGGTCTTCACGTCGCGCACGCGCACGCCGGTCACCGATTTGTGGCCGCCCTCGTTCGTGCTGCCCAGGACCTCGTCGATCTCGTGGTTCCACACCACCTCGATCTTCGGGTTGCGGAACAGGCGGTCCTGCATGATGCGTTCGGCGCGCAAGCTGTCGCGGCGGTGGATCAGCGTGACCTTGGAGGCGAAATTGGTCAGGAACAATGCTTCCTCGACCGCGGTATTGCCGCCGCCGACGATCGCAACCTCCTTGCCGCGATAGAAGAAGCCGTCGCAGGTGGCGCAGGCGGAAACACCGTAGCCCTGGAAATGCATCTCGCTGGGTAGGCCCAGCCAACGCGCCTGGGCGCCGGTCGCGATCACCAGCGTGTCGCCGGTATAGACGGTGCCGGAATCGCCAATTGCCTTGAACGGGCGCTTGCTGAGGTCGACCGAGGTGATCAGGTCATGCTCCAGCTGGACGCCGACATGCTTGGCCTGTGCCTCCATCTGCTCCATCAGCCAGGGGCCCTGGACGGCCTCGGCGAAGCCCGGATAGTTCTCGACATCGGTGGTGATCATCAACTGACCGCCCGGCTGCAGGCCCATGACCTGGATCGGGGCAAGATTGGCGCGGGCGGCATAGATCGCGGCGGTGTAACCCGCGGGGCCGGCTCCGATGATCAGAACCTTGGTATGAAGCGCTTTCGGCGCGGAAGACTCGGACATGATCAACTCGCGAATGGTCTCTAGAGATGCCCTTTTTTGCACTGCATTACAACGTCCCGCTGTTCAAGCCGGCAAGACGCCTTACGGCATCGGCCGCGCGGGCGGTTTCGTCGAACGGCGGATAGGTCCAGTTTTCGATGCCGCCGGCAAAAGGGCGGGTTATGCCGCGCGTGCGCATCGAATCATGGAAGCGGGTGAACTTGGGAGAGCCGCCCTCCAGCGGCAGGATATGGATCGGCTTTCCGGTCGTTGCGGCCTCCGACACCATGGAAGCCGAATCCTCGGTCGCCAGGATGACGTCGGCCAGTGCCAGATAGGCGAAATATGGGTTTGGTCCGTCGCCGGACCAGATGTCGGCGGCGCTGCCCGCCAATGCAGCGCGCACAATGCTCTGCATCTCCGGCCCGGTGCGGCGGGAGAAGGTGACCATCAACCCGACGCCCTTGGCCGCAATCCCGGCCAGCTGCCCGGCGATGCGCTCGGCGACGGCGCGCGGCGCTTGGAAGACGGCGTTGGCCCCGCCGATCAACACGGCGACCCGCGGGCGCGGCAGATGGTCGAGCTGCGGACCGAATTCGGCCGCGGCCACCGCCAGCCGCGCCGGCGTGATGCGGCTGAGCGCGCCAGCGGTGGTCATGACGTTGGGGCCCGTGAGTTCGTCGTGCTCCGGCACGATGATCAGGTCGAACCGGCCGCGCAGCCAGCCGGGATCCTGCACGTTTACCACCGGCGTCCGTCCGCCGGTCTTGCGCTTGATGGCGAGTGCGATCGGGATCGCCGACCGTCCCGAGGTGATGACCAGCCGTGGCCAGGGCGCTAGGATCGAAGCCGAGTCGGGGGTGAGCGACCGGCCGTCGCCCCAGCCAAGGAACGGGCTCAACTGCCGATATGGCGACTTGAGGCCGATCTGCTTGACGACCGGGACGGGGGTGAGGGCTTCCGCCAGGCCGAGCGTCTGGCTGATATGGCCCGCGCGCCCGTCGGTCAGAACCCAGATTTCGTCCGTCGTGGCGACGGCGGATTCATTCACCCTCTTGGCTCCCGCAAAACACACCGGTAATGTTGGGTAATAAAATTACCAAGGCAACCCATGGAACGCGCTAAACTGGAC
>DATJHU010000111.1:0-6833 GCA_035493715.1 Alphaproteobacteria bacterium
ATGCGTTGGCCAACGTCGTGGTGTTCTGCGCTCCGGGGCCCTTCTCGATCAGATTGTTCATCACGACGTTGTAACCGCCGTTCGGAAACTCGATCTCATAGCTTGCCGAACCCTCAGCCTCGTCGGTGATGCGGTTGGCAATGATGAAATTCCGTTTGGCCCGCGACTTGATCAGATGGCCAATCCTGCCGTGATGGAAATAATTGCCGCGGACGATGAGCTGGTTAAGACCGTTTACATAGATTTCGTGCGACTTTCCCCCGTTGCCGCCGTTGCGCGCAAACTCCGAGTTCTCGATGTCGAGTTCGCTTTCGACCACGTCAAGCGACGTCAGAATGCCTTCCTGGTTGTCGTGAAAATAGCAGCCGAAGACCGTCAGGTTCGCGCCCTCGGCCCGGATACCCGCGCCATTACCGGCATCGACGGCGGCCTCGGCGAATTCGATATTTTCGACGCGCGTGTTGTTGCCCTTGATAACCCAGATCGCCTTGCCTTCGGCGGCACGGCCGGCGGCGAGCAGCCGCGCGCGGCCACCGACACCGCGGATCGTCAGATTGTCGGCGAACCAGACGGCGACGTCGCCGACATAGGTATCGGCATCGATCTCAACGATGTCGCCGGGACGTGCAATCGCCGCCGCCTGGCTCGGCATCTTCAGGGGACGTTCAGCGCCGACGAGGATGTGCCGGCGCTCGGGCGAAGGCGCAACAACCGGGAAGCTCGGCGGATCGGGTTGGCCGACCGGCCGCTCAATGACGGTTTTTTCCGCCCATGCATGCCCCGCAAAAGCCAGACACGCCAATGCAAACGTGCATGCGACCCGTCTAGGCAGCCTGGGCCTCCGGGTCGGCCGCTTCGAGTGCCGCCGAAGCCTCTAGCCACTTTTCCTCAGCGACCGCGAGCCGCGTCGCAGCGGCACCACGCTCGGTCTGAAGCGCCGCGATTATTGTCGCGGGCCCGGAATAGAGCTCCGGATCCTCAAGCTTGCGGTCCAGGGCGGCGATTTCCTTCGTGATCTTGTTGACCGCCGCTTCTGTGACCTCGACCGCCTTGCGCAGGGGTGCGAGCTGGGCGCGGATTTCCGCAGTCGATTTGCGGTCTGTTTCGCGCTGCTTCGCCGCCTTGCGCTCGTCCTTGCCGCTGCGCCGGTCCGCCCGCCGTTTGTCGAGCAGCAGTTTTCGATAATCGTCGAGATCGCCGTCGTAGGGTACGACCTTGCCGTCAGCGACAAGCCACAACCGGTCGGCCGCCAGCTCGACCAGATGCGGGTCGTGGGTCACCAGGATCACGGCGCCCTCATAGTCGTTCAGCGCATGGATCAACGCCTCACGGCTTTCGACATCCAGATGGTTGGTCGGTTCATCGAGCAGCAGGATGTTCGGCGCTTCGCGTGCCATCAGGGCGAACAGCAGCCGTGCCTTTTCGCCGCCCGACAGCGACCCGACCTTGGTGTTGCTGCGCTCTTGCGAAAAACCGAAGCGGCCGAGATGGGCGCGCACCTTCTCCTCGACCACGCCCGGCATCGTCTTCTTGGCCTGAGCGAGCGCGGTGAGATCGAGATCGAATTCGTCCGCCTGGTGCTGAGCGAAGTAACCGACTTTCAGCTTGCCGGACTTGTTGAGTTGCCCTGCCATGGTCTGCAGCCGGCCGGCCAGCAACTTGACCAGCGTCGACTTGCCGTTGCCATTGGCGCCCAACAGGGCGATGCGGTCGTCGCCGTCGATACGCAGATTGAGGCCGCGCAAAACCGGCCGGCCGTCATAGCCGACATCGGCATGATCGAGCGTGACCAGCGGTGGTGAAAGCGGCGCGGGCGTGGGGAAATCGAACCGCACCACCCGATCCTCGATCAAGGGCGCCAGGGTTTCCATCTTTTGGAGCGCCTTCAGACGGCTTTGCGCCTGCCGTGCCTTCGTCGCCTTGGCCCGGAAGCGGCGGACGAAGTCCTCCATATGGGCGCGAGCGGCCGACTGCTTTGCAATCGCCGCGGCCTGATTGGCCTGCCGTTCGGCGCGCTGGCGGCGGAACTGGTCGTAATTGCCGCGATAGGTGACCAGCTTCCCCTGCTCCAGATGGACGATCATGTCGGGGATCGCGTTCAGGAACTCGCGGTCGTGGCTGACGATCAGCAGCGTGCCGGCATAATCCTTGAGATAGGATTCCAGCCAGATCGCCGCCTCGAGGTCGAGATGGTTGGTCGGCTCGTCCAGCATCAGGATGTCGGGGCCGGCGAACAGGGCCGCCGCCAACGCGACGCGCATGCGCCAGCCGCCGGAGAATTCGCTGCACGCGCGGTTCTGCGCGGTTTCGTCAAAGCCGAGGCCCGCCAGGATTTCCGCCGCGCGCGCGGGCGCGCTATAGGCATCGATGTCGGCCAGACGCTGATGCACATGGGCGATGCGCATCGGATCGCCGTCATAATCCGGCGATTCGAGCTGCTCGGCTTCGGCCAGCAGGGCCGCGCGCTCGATATCGGCGTCGAGCACGGTATCGATCAGGCTGCGCTTGCCGCCGGGCATCTCCTGGGCGACAGAACCGACGCGGGCGCCAGTAGTCATCGATACTTCGCCGCCATCCGCGACCAGCGAGCCGGTCAGCAGTTTGAGCAAAGTCGACTTGCCGGCGCCGTTCGGGCCGACCAAACCCGCCTTGTGTCCGGTCGGGATGACGGCGCTGGCATTTTCCAGCAGCGTGCGCCCGGCAATGCGGTATGTAACATCCGTGATCTGAAGCATGCGCCCTATTATCATGTCGGCGAAAGCGCCGCCAACCGCGGAGGGGATGGATGACCCGAACGCACGGAATGTTGATCGCAAATCCGGAAACCGCGCTGGCCGTCGCCTGTGTGCTGACCCTTACCGGCGGGTTCCTGGACGCCTTCACCTATCTGGACCACGGCAGGGTCTTCGCCAACGTGATGTCGGCGAACGTCGTGCTGCTGGGCGTCTTCGCCGTTTCAGAGGATTGGCCGCAGGCGCTGAAGCACGTACCTCCGCTCATTGCCTTTATGCTCGGCGTCGTAGCCGCGCAGCTCATCCGCCTGCCCGGCGTCCGTCTGCGCAAGCCGGCGCTGGTCGCGTTGAGCTTCGAGATCGCGATCTTGGCGGCACTTTCTTTCTTGCCGCGATCCTTCCCGCATCTGTCGATCGTTTCCGCCATCGCGTTCGCCGTCGCCTTGCAGCACGCGAGTTTCACCAGGGTAATCCACTGGTCCTACAATTCCGTGATGACCACAGTGAACCTCCGAATATTCACCGAGGGGCTCTTCGCCGCGCTGCGGCCATCGCGTACGCCCGAAATCGTCCGGCAAGCGTACACGTACGGCGCAATCTGTTTGAGTTTCCTGATCGGCGGAATTGTCGGGGCATTCGCGACCCGCGCGTTCCATAACACGGCATTGTGGGTGCCGGTTGTCCTGCTCGCATCGGTGCTGCTGCGGATTGCCTATCCCCACAAAGCCGCGGTCGGCGGCGACATCCAGGCGCCGTCATAGGCAATGCCGTCGGGACGGTCGTACTCGAGCAAGAGCGGGCCGTCGAGATCGACGAAATCCGCGCCCGGGGTCAGCAGGAAGGCCGGTGCCATCGACAGCGAGGTCGCAACCATGCAGCCGACCATGACGCGAAAACCCGCTTCCTGGGCGGCGGATTTCATCGCGAGCGCGGCGGTGAGGCCGCCGGTTTTGTCGAGCTTTATGTTTACGCACTGATACTTACCGGCAAGAGCCGTCAGGCTTTCCGGTCCGTGGCAGGATTCGTCGGCGCCAATGGGGATTGGGGACCGGTAGTTGGAGAGCGCATCGTCCTGGCCGGCGGGCAGGGGCTGTTCGATGAGTTCCACGTGAAATTCGGCGAGTTTCGGCGCGATTTCAGTGAGTTGCGCCATCGTCCAACCCTCGTTGGCGTCGACGACCAGGGTGGCGTCCGGGGCCGCCTGGCGGACGGCGGCGACACGTTCAACATCCTCCAGACCGGCGCCGAGTTTGAGCTTTAACAACGGCTTGTCGGCGACCTTAGCGGCCTCGGCCATGGTTTCCGGCGCGGCGAGGCTGATGGTGAAGGCGGTGGCGACGGGGGTGGGTTTGGGCAGATTTGCCAGGCGCCAGGCGGGGAGGCCGGCGGCCTTGGATTCCAGGTCCCAGAAGGCGCAATCGAGGGCATTCCGCGCCGCGCCGGCAGGCATAAGCGATTGTAATTCCTGGCGATTCCGGAGCGGGCCCAGGGCCTGGATCTGGGCCAGCACCTGGTCGGGGGATTCGCCGTAGCGCGCATAGGGCACGCATTCACCCCAACCCCGCACGTTGCGCCCGTCGGGGAGGGTGGCCTCCAGCACCGCCTCCACCACCTCGGCGAAGCGCTTGCTGCCGCGCGAAATGGTGAATCCACCGCGGATCGGATAGGCCGCACGGGTGGCGGATACGAGCTTAGCCGTTGAAATCACCGGGCTATTCATGAAGGTGCAATCGAAATCACTTGTGCAACCATAGGTAGGCTTGCGTCATAATGCCCGCGTCTTCTATGGTCCGGGCGCTGAGCAATCCCATCCTCCCCACGGGCGAAAAACAGGGGGCGGATCTTCGATGGAGCCAATCCGGATTGAGCGTCGCCCATAGCAGTTCACGCATCACTATTCCCCAATTGGTGGCCCGTAAAGGCGGTGAACCGATCGCGATTCTGACTGCGTACACCGCGCCGGTCGCGCGGCTCGTCGATCCGCATGTCGACGCCATCCTGGTCGGCGACAGCCTGGGCAATGTCGTCTATGGCATGACCTCAACCTTGACCGTCACGCTCGACATGATGATCGCACACGGTGCGGCTGTGGTGCGCTCCTCTTCGCACGCGGCGGTTGTGGTCGACCTGCCCTTCGGCACTTACCAGGCCTCGCCTGAGCAGGCCTTCATGGCGGCCGCCCGGGTGATGCGGGAGACGGAGTGCGACGCGGTGAAGCTGGAAGGCGGCGAGGAGATGGCCGAGACGGTCCGTTTCCTGACCCATCGCGGCATCCCGGTCATGGGCCATGTCGGCCTGACCCCGCAGTCGGTGCATGTGCTGGGCGGCTTCCGCGCCCGCGGCCGTGACGCGGCGGAGGCCAGGCGCATCGTCGAGGGCGCCAAGGCGATCGCGGAGGCCGGCGCCTTCGCCATCGTGATCGAGGGCACGATCGACCCGGTCTCCCGCGAGGTGACCGCCGCGGTCGCCGTGCCCACCATCGGCATCGGCGCCAGCGCCGCGTGCGACGGCCAGGTTCTGGTCATCGACGACGTGCTGGGCACCGCCGGAGATTTCAAACCGAAGCTTGCGCGCCGATATGTCGATCTGGGCAGCCAGATCGCCGCCGCCGCCGAACAGTATGCGGCGGATGTGAAAGCCCGCCGTTTCCCAGGACCGGAGAATGTCTATGGCCTATCCAAAGCCGGCGCCTGACAGCCTGCGCATCGAGCACACGCCCGAGGGCCTGCGCGACTGGGTCGCCCAGCGCCGCCGGGCCGGCGAGACCATCGGGCTCGTGCCCACCATGGGCGCGCTGCATGAGGGGCACCTGTCCCTGGTCGCGGCACTCGGCGCCGTGGTCGACCGCGTGGTCGTCTCCATCTTCGTCAACCCGACCCAGTTCGGCCCGAACGAGGATTTCACCCGCTATCCCCGCCAGGAAGCGGAAGACCTGGCCAAGCTGAAGAGCATGGGGGTGGATGTGGCCTATCTGCCGACCGTGGACGTGATGTATCCCGAGGGCTTCACCACCACCGTGTCGGTGAAGGGCCCGCTGACCGAGGTTCTGGAGGCGGAGATCCGCCCAGGCCATTTCGACGGCGTGGCGACCGTGGTCAGCAAGCTGCTGATCCAGACCAATCCGGACGTCGCCGCCTTCGGCGAGAAGGATTACCAGCAGCTGCAGGTGATCCGCCGCATGGTGAAGGACCTGAATATGCCGATCGCGATATTGCCGGTGAAGACCGGGCGGGACACGAGCGGCCTCGCGCTGTCCTCCCGCAACGCGTACCTGTCGGCCGAGCAGCGCGACGTCGCCCGCACGCTGAACGTGATCCTGGCCCGCGCGGCAGGCCGCCTGCGCGCCGGCGCCACGGGGGCGGACGCCACCGAACTGGCGACCGAGGAGCTGCTGAAGGCCGGGTTCGACAGCGTGGACTATGTCGCCTTCGCCGACCCCGACACGCTGCAGCCGCTGACCCGCTATGAGGGCAAGGGCCGCATCCTGGCCGCCGCGCGGCTGGGCAAAACCCGGCTGATCGACAACATGGCGGTGGAAATCCAGCAGGCCGCCGCTGTGCCGACCACCGCCGCGAATGCCTTCCTGAACGTCAGCGGGACCGCCGCCTGATGATCCGCATCGTGCGCGCGAAGCTGCACGGCATTCGCGTGACCGGGGCGGACCTGAACTATCACGGCTCCATCACGCTGGACCCCGAGCATTGCAAGCAGGCCGGCATCTATCCGCTGGAATTCGTCGAGATCTGGAACAAGGCGACCGCCGCGCGGATCAGCACCTATGTGATCTATGGCGAGGCGGGCAGCCGCTGCTGCATCCTGAACGGCGCCGCGGCCCGCACCTGCCACGCCGGCGACGAGGTGATCATCGCCGCCAGCGATTATATCAATCCGAAAGACCTGCCGACCGTGCACCCGCGCGTGCTGACCTTCAAGCCCGACAACGAGGTGGACGAGGTGTTAGCCTATCGCGTGGAAGAGGCGGGCGAGGATTACGATTTTCATATCGATCGGTTGAGCGGGTAGACAGTTTGTCGATCACTTGTTCTATTTTATGATCGACAAACCCATTTGTAGCGCATAGATGATCGACAATCGGTTTCC
>DATJHU010000112.1:0-62616 GCA_035493715.1 Alphaproteobacteria bacterium
AGGGCAATGATCATTTCGGCCCGCCCCCCTTACCGGCAGAATTGCGCTAACAATCGACAGCCGCAATAGGGTTTACTGTCCTACGCCAACTCCCGCCCCACCATCCTACCGACCTCCGCAAACACCGTCTGAAGGTGCGCTGACGTCGGCGTCCCGGCTTGGGTATAGGCGGCAATCAGCACCGGCCGGTCGGGCCTGGGCCACACCACCGCGATGTCGCCGGCCGCGTCATTGCCGTTGTTGCCGGTCTTGTCCGCGATTTTCCAATCCTTTGGCAGGCCGCCGCGCAGGCGATTGTCGCCGGTCTTGCAGTTGACCATCCAGCTTGTCAGCCGCTGGCGCGACCCGGGGGACAGGATGTCGCCCAACAGGAACCGCCTCAGGTTCCCGGCCATCGCCGCGGGTGTGGTCGAATTCTCCGGGCTGCCGGGTGGTGCGTGGTTCAGCGCCGGCTCGTTCTGGTCCAGCCGCGAGATCGCATCGCCCGTCTTGCGCCAGAACGCGGTCAACGCCTTCGGCCCGCCGACCGAGGCGAGTAACAGGTTGGCGCAGGTGTTGTCGCTGAGCTCCACCGCACCCGCGCACAGCTCCGCCACCGGCAGGCCGCCCCTGGCAAGGTTCTGTCGGGCGAGAGGCGCGTATTCCAACAGGTCCACCTCACTGTAAGGAAGAATCCGCTCCAGCTTCTCCTCGCCCCGGTCCACCCGCGCCAGCACGAGCGCGGCGAGGGAAGCCTTGAAGCTGCTGCACATCAGGAACCGCTCATCGGCCCGCCACGCGATGCGCTTACCGGTGGCAATGTTCTCGGCATAGAGTCCGATCCGGCCGCCTGTAGCATTCTCGTAGGTCCGGAGGGCAGGGGGCGCCTCATCGGCCAGGCTTTTCGGCGTCAGCGCGAACCAGGTCATCATGCCCGGCGCGGCTGCCAGGAAATTGCGTCGATCGAGGATCATTCAGGCGCCCCGCTTGAAGAAAGATGCCAAGGCTGGCCCGTGTTCGTGCCGAAATTATGGCGTGGGAAATCCCACTGAACCCTTGTGTCTCATCCGGCGCGCCAAAGCCCGCGCCACCCTTTCCCGCTGGGTGGATGAAGGTTTCATTTCAGTTCTTGGAAAATCTTTCCAAGATACTGTTTTAAAAACCATAATCCGGCCAGGTACAGCATGCCGATGGCGGCCGCGAAGATCAGCGCGATCGGCCACAGATTGGAGTCCTGCGTCAGCGCGAACAGGCTGAAGACCAGCGCGGGGACGGTCACCAACAGAGGCGCCAGCGCTGCCCTGCGCCAGCCGCCCCGCCAGCGCAGCGCGATCGTGGGCTGGACCACGAAATAGGCCGGAATGGCCATCGTCACGATTATGCCCAGAATCAGTTCCATCGGGCGCGGTCCTTTTCCGATTGCCGAGGCATTTCTGTATTTAGCGGCACGGCGCGAATTTAGACCAGTCGCCTTAAGGGGCGGTAATCAAATCCAAATGAGCCGCCGGCAAGATAGCACTTGACTTGTGTGCGTATGTTCCTATTTTGTTCCGTATGTCTCCCGCGCCGCTAAACCCGTCAGCATCCATGCACCCGTCGGTCCTCGGTGCGGCGCCGGAGGTGCTGGCGCTGGCCGAGCGGCGGCTGGCGGAGCTCGATCGGCTGCGCTCCATCGGGATGGAGCAGGTCGAGACATTATCGGCGGTAACCCGGAATCTCGCCGGCGCGCCGCAGGCGCAATATCAGGCGATGGTGGGCACGAACGGGACGATCCGCGAATTCGACCGGCTGAACCGCGCGATCCGCCAGATCGTCGTGCTGGAATTCGAGATCAAGGGACTGTTCAAGGCGCCGGATCGTGGCGGCGTGCTAAAGCCGAAGCTCGGCGACAGGCGCTACGATCTGATGCGCGATCTTGACGATTACCGGGACCTTTTCGACGACAACCGGGAAATTCGCGACATCAACGATCTGAACGATCTGCGCGTCAGGCTGGATTACCGGAAAGATCCGGTCGATCGCTTGATCGCCGACATCCGCGCCATGCTTGGCACCTTCGCGCCGGATGACGATCCGTTTGCGCCGGACGCTGAACGCAAAGCCCGTGAAGCCCTCGCACGACGCGAAAACGCGGTCGTGGACCGCGTCGCCGCGCGGCTGAAGGGACGCTCCGGCCCCTTGCCGCGCCGCCCGTCGATGCAGGTGCGAACGCCCGAAATGCTGGCCCAGCCGGTCGCCGGAACCGTCGCTGCCGCCAAACCGATCCCATCAAAGACCGGCTTGCCGCGCAACGGCTTCCGCGTGCCGCCGACCAGTCCGCATAACGCCAACACGCCGCGCAAGAAGCGCCGCAACCGGGGCCCGCCCCGTTAGGCGCCACGATTTACGGGGTTCATGCTCTCTTTAACTGTCTCGATTGCCCGAAACATGCGACCTGCATCCCGGTGGTGGATGCGGGGCGAAGGCGCATGCCGGCGTGGTGAGGCAGCCTAAAACTGCGCGCACACCGTGCTGGTGATGAGGCCCACCGAATTCTGGTTCGCCCGCTTCTTCCACGCCTCGATGATCTGGCTCGTGCGGTTGCGGGTCACGGCAGTGTTCACAGTTGCGATCATCACCACTTTGGTGTTCTCGCGCGTGATCTGGTGCGTATCCGGGTCCATCGCCTGGCCGTAGGTGTCATAGACCGTCAGCCCATCCGGGAAACGCGGCGTGATGATGTTCTGCAGGAAGTTCGTCCAGGTTTGCGCCGGCACCGGCTCCCCGTTCTTCTGCGTCTGGCCGAAAAACAGCTGCAGCTGGAACATCGAGTGCTGGTTCGGAAAAGCGCAGGCCGCTTGCGCGGCGGACGCCTGGCCGGTGAACAGCAAAGCGCCGAGGCAGATCGTCCCGATAACCCCGATTACCGATCTCATAATACTCTCCATTTCCCTGATGGACGCACCATAGCGGGGCGCGAAGGCGGACGGAATAAGTACCTAGGTAATCGCCGCGCTTGCGTTCGGCAGGCGATTTCCACAGAATTGCCACCGATGTCGCGCCGAGTCGCTGGAGCTCTTGGCAGGATGATCTCCCGAAGGACAGTTTTGGCCGGACTTGCCGGCATGACCCTTACCGGCTGCGCCGGGTCCGAAACGCGGGAGGCCGCGAACGGTCCGCGAGCCTTGCGGGGAACCACAGTCGCGCAGGCGACGGGGCCGCGGGTCAGGGGCCTGGATGGCGTGATCGACATCAGCCACCTCAACACCGTTACCGACTTCACGCTGATCCGCCAGAACAGCCACATCCACGGTATCCTGCATAAGGCGAGCGAGGGCGGCGACTGGGTGGACGACGCCTATACGATGCGCCGCCCGCAGGCGGAGGCCGCAGGCATCCTGTGGGGCGCCTATCATTTCGGAACCCACCAATATTCCGGCGAGGACCAGGCGCGCAATTTCCTAGCCGCCGCGCAGCCCGGGCCGCGCACCCTGGTGGCGCTCGATTTCGAACCGAACGAGCGCCATCCCAAGAATTCGATGGACTTGGCCCAGGCCGAAGCATTCGTGCGGGTGGTCTATCGCGAGACCGGGCGACTGCCGCTGGTCTATACCCACCCCAACTGGGCGAACGGGGTGGCCTACGGACGGGCCGGAACATTCCTCAGGCGCTGTGTCGATGAGAATTCGGTGCTGGCGCAGTGCGATCTGTGGCTGGCCGATTATCGGGAATCGCCTGAGATTCCGAACGCCTGGGCGCGGCGCGGTTGGCGCTTCTGGCAGTATGCGGGCAACGAGACCCAGGATGATGACGCCTACGGCTCGGCTTCCCGCGCGGTGGTCGGCGTGGACCGGTGCGACCGCAACCTGTTCGCCGGCGACGTCGCCGCGCTCCATCGTTACTGGGGGGGACGGACGGTCACGTCCTAGTATTGTGCAAAACACGGTGGATTGTGTGGCGGTCGTGATCCCCACCGGCTGCTGATCGAACCGCTTTTTCCCGGCGTCGGCGATCTGGACTGTGCGGGTCCGCTGATTTCCATGTCCACGATTCTTCGTTCCGAAGGCTACCACGCCCGCTCCATAAAGGCCGGACGGTATTCGTCTATGGCCGGTTGGCGACAGCCGTCGAACACCTAAATATTGTAGTTTCGTAAATTTTTCTTTTTTATCGATCCATCGCGCAGTACGGTACCGTTCCGTCCGGCGCCGGGGTTTGTGGAGTCTGTTAATTGCGTAAAAAACGGCTCGCGATAGCGGTCGTCATCGTCGTCGCAGTCGCAGCGGTCACGGCGCCAATTCTGATTTCCTTGTATCTGGCGCGGCAGCAAAGTCTCGGCGAGCAATACAGCCGGGTGGCTCAGCTGGCGAGCGATGTGCTCAGGCGGGCCGACGAATCGACCATGCAGATGGCCGCCGGGATCGAGCAGCTGCGCGCCGCCGGAGCCGCGGATCCCTGTTCCGACGAGAATGTGGCCCTGATGAGCCGGGTGGCGATCTCGGCCGAACAGGTGCAGGGGTTTGGCTTCGTAGCGGGGGACCGTTTGATCTGCGCCTCGTTCGGACGGTTTCCCGACGGGATTCCGATCGGCCCGCCCGACTATGTCAGCTCGCGAAACGTTATCGTTCGCTCTTCGGTCGCCTTGCCGAACGCGCCTGACGTCAAGTTCCTTCTGATCACACCGCAGGCGGCCGGTGGATATACTGCGGTCGTCCACCCCAAGCTTCCGCTCGACGTGTTCGTCGACAACCCCAAGATCACGGTGGGGCTGGTCGCTTACTCGCAGAAGAAGGTGATCGATGTCCGTGGAACCTACGATCCGCATTGGATCGTGGCGCTGGACAAAGGCCAGGCAGCGCAGTTCACTGACGACGCGAACGTGATCGGCGTCCGCCGCTCCATCGACGGCGATTTTGTCGCCGTCGCCGCCATTCCGGCAATCGACGTGGAATCGGGCGTCCGCCGGTTCGCGCTGGTCCTGCTGCCGTTCGGGGTGATCGCTGGGGGCGTGCTGGCGTTTGCGGTCCTCCATATCGCTCGGCTGCAGCTCGCGCTGCCGGCGGTGATCAAAGTCGGGCTGCGGCGTAACGAGTTTTTCGTCGAATACCAGCCCGTGGTCGATCTCAAGACCGGCACATGGGCCGGTGTCGAGGCTCTGCTCAGGTGGCGGCGGACGGGCGGCGAGGTCGTGCGACCCGACATCTTCATCCCGGTGGCCGAGGAGACGGGGTTGATCGGCCGGATCACCGAGCGTGTCGTCGATCTGGTCGCGGACGATGTGGCGGGACTGTTCGCCGAATATCCGGATTTCCACGTCGCGCTCAACCTGTCGGCGATCGATGTCACGGCGCCGCGTACGCCGGCTTTGCTCGACCGGCTTGTGGCGCGCACAGGCGGTCACGCCAGCAATTTCGTCGTCGAGATCACCGAACGCGGACTTATCAAGGGTGAGGCTGCCAAGGCCTTCCTGCACGCCGTTCGCGAGAAGGGCATGGGCATCGCCATCGACGATTTCGGCACCGGCTATTCAAGCCTCTCCTACCTCCAGACCTTCGATGTCGATTTCCTGAAGATCGACAAGACGTTCGTCGATACGATCGGCGCCGACGCGGCGACCAGCCATGTCGTTTCGCACATCGTCGAGATGGCGAAGGGCTTAGACCTCCAGACCATCGCCGAGGGCGTGGAGACTGAAACCCAGGCCAACTTTCTGCGCGACCGCGGCGTGCGCTATGCACAGGGTTGGCTGTTCGCCAAGGCGATGCCGATGGCCGAGCTCAAGGCAAAGCTCAAGGTTCATCGCGGGCCCTTGAAGGCCGGCGCCTAGCTGACCCCCATCTTCGGCTAGCCCAGGGCGTCGATCGTTTCGCGGATCACCGTGGCGCTGTCATCCCAGGTTACGGGGCGGAAATCACGCCGCACTTGCGCCCGCCAGGCCTCCAGATCCGCCGGATCCTCGATCACCGCGCGGATCGCGGCATAGGCTTCGTCGAACTTGTCCGGATCGAAATAGCGCGTCATTGCGCCCCCCGATTCCGGCAAGGCCGTGGTATTGGACGCGATACAGGGCTGCCCCATTGCCAGACTTTCGCTCACCGGCAGGCCCCAGCCCTCGTAATAGGATGGAAAGACGGTGAAACGGCAGCCGCGATAAAGCTGGATCAGCTCCGCGTCCGACGGCTGCTGCACGATCACGATCTTTCCGTCCAGGAACGCGGCGTTATGCAGCTGCTGGATCAGGTCGGCCACCAGCCAGCCGATATTCCCCGCGAAGACGAGCGTGGGCACCTGGTCGCGCGGCAGGTCGCTCAACAGTCGGCGCCAGACGCGGAACAGTAGCGTGTGGTTCTTGCGCGCCTCGATCGTCGAGACGAACAGCACATAGGTTCCGGCCGGCGGCAGGTGCGGTGCCGAGGCCGGGTCGACGCCTATTGGCAGCCCGGTGCCCATCGGGATCGGCCTGGCGGTGTTCCTTGGCGTCGATCCGCTCGCCGCCAGCCATTGGGTGACATCGTTTGCCGTGAAGCGGCTGTTGGCGAAGATCTGGTCGGCGATTGGCAATACGGCCCGATGCCAGTCGGAAAATGCAGTGATCATCGCACGGTCGCACCATTCCGGCCGGCGTATTGGGATCAGGTCGTGCATCAGGATGGCGAAGCGCAGTCGCAACTCGTCGCGTGCCCACCTGGCAGTCTTTACATAGTCGGGGTGGAACCAGGGCGAGCCGAGCACCAGCAGCCAATCGCCCGCCTGGGCGACCGACTCGAATGGTTCGCCCGCGCTTGCAGTGGCGATATTCTCTATGCCGGCACGGGCTGCGGCGCGGGCGGCCTTGACCCGGCGCCTCTCCATATCCCGGCGGATCGCCGCTGCCGCAACGGCGCCAAGCGCCAGCGGCAGTTTTGCCAGCTGCAGCAGCGCACGGCCCTGCAGCGTGAGCCCGGTCGCCAAGATCATACCTACGGTTGCGCCGGAGGTACCAGGCACCTGGATGTTGCCTCGGGTGCGCAGCGTCGCAAGACGCTTTGGCGCTGCGGCCTCGCTCATCCTGGAAAAAGCGCCTTCCAGCTCTTGCCAATCCATGACGACCAGATCGCGCGGGCCGCCGTCGCGCATCGTGAACCGTATGCGCCCGGCGCCGTTGTCGACGCGCAGCAGGGCGCGGCAGATCTCGAAAGCGACGCGCTGAATACCGCTCGGTCGGGTGTGGTGGCGCAGATAGTGAACGATGTCGCTGATATCGATCCACAGCGTCGGAGGGCGGGGCGTAGGGGCGTTCATTGCGCCGCCTGCGCAAGCGCGGTTTCGGCATCGGGCAGACAGGCGGCGATCAAGGCTTCGGCCGTCCGGCCCCAGGGGACGTGGCGGTATTCCCGCGCAACCTGCGCCTGCCATGCGGCCAGGCCGGCGGGATCTTCGATGATGTCGCGTACGGCGCGCACGGCGTCATCCAGGTTCTCGGGGTCGAAATAACGGGCCAGCGTTCCACCCGATTCCGGCAATGAGGTGCGGTTGGATGCCAGGCATGGCCGGCCACGCCCCAGGCTTTCGCTGACTGGCAATCCCCAGCCCTCGAACAGTGAGGGAAAGATCGTGAACTGGCAGCCGTCATAAAGTGCGTTCAGCTCTGTGTCGGTCGGATCGCGGATCATCCGCACCTTGCCACCCAGCCAGTCGGTGTTCTCCAGCTGTTGCAGCAGATCGCTGATCAGCCAGCCTACACGCCCGGCAAAAACCAGCGTCGGCACCCGGTCGGGCGGCATCTCCGACAGCAACCTGCGCCAGACGCGGAACAAAACCGCATGGTTCTTGCGCGCCTCCATGGTCGAGACGAACAGAATATAGCTGCCCGGCGCGGGCAAACCGGGCCCCGGCCCGGCGTCGGCAGTCGGGGTCGGCACGCCGAAATCGGTACCGATCGGCACCGGTACGACGGGACCTGAAAGCTTTAGGCTGCATTCCCTTGCATACGCCTCGACATCCGCCGCTGTGGCGCGGCTGATCGCCATCAACTGCTTGCATTGCGGCAAGGTGCTCTCCAGCCAGTCGGTGAAGTCCTGAACTAGCCGGGCATCGCACCACTCCGGGCGCCGCACCGGTATCAGGTCGTAAAGCAGAAGCGCCGGTTCCAGCCGGTACTTTGCGCGGAACCTGGCGAGGCGATTGCCATAGTTTTCGTTTGCCCACGGCGCGCCCATGATCAGTAGAGGTTCGCCAGGCCTAACGGGAAGGTCGGCGCTGGTCGCGGCAAGCGCGGGCGCCTCGACCACGGCCTCCACCACTTTCCCGCCCTTCACCTCAACGGGTTCCGGCGGTGCAGGGGATTCGGCCGTCTGTACCGGATGACGTCTCAACAGTCGCTTGAATTGCCTCAGCGCTGCGATCTGCAGCACGCCGGCTTGCAGCAGCACATCGGCCACTTCCGGCGGCAGCCGTTCGATCGTCCGGATCGCCAAGTGGCGCAGACCGGCCTTCATCGGTGGGCGACGCGTACGCAGAGGCTTCGTTCTGGCGCGCGCTTTGACTGCGACGGAAGCCGCTCGCGAATGTACGTCAAAAAGGGCGGCCAGATTGTCGAATGTCACCTCGCGCAGCAGGGCATCGTCGGCGCTATGGCGCACGAAAGCGATCCGCGGCGACCCTGGATGGGCGGCGGCCTGTGCCGGCAGCACTTTCAGCGTCTCGAAGACCAGCCGCTGGATGCCGCTCGGCCGCGGATTTGCCTCGAAATACTTAAAGAAATCCTCGACATCGACCCAGATCGTCCGGCGTTCGGCCGTTATGGTTTGGTTCAACGCGATCCCTCAAATGCTGGAGCCGGCGACGGCCGCGCTGACCTTGCCGAAAAACCCGGCAACGGTAAAGCAAAGTCCGACTAAGGTACGGGGTAGCGGTTGCGTGCGACGAAGTTGGCGATGTCCGAGAGCTCGGGAGCCTTGTCGTGGAACAAGGGAGTAAGGGCGATCACCGTGTCCACATGGTCGAGGCCGGGATAGTAATGATCCTCGACCCGCCCGCCGAGCGCGCGCATCCGGTCGGCCAGATGGTGCGTGTTGTAGGGGCCCACGGTGATGTCGTCGACGCCGTGCGTCAGCAGCAAGGGCGGGGCGTCGGTGTGGGCATAGGTGATCGGCTGGGTCACCGACATGTCGGGCACGACCTCGAAGATCGGCTTCACGTCGTCCCGGGTCAGTGGCAGGAAATCGTATGGGCCCGACAGCCCGATGGCGCCGGCCAGCTTCGCCTGCGGCGTTCCAGCCTTGGCCAGATAGTTGTGGTTCAGCGCCAGCATGATCGCGATATAGGCGCCGGCGGAATGTCCGGCCGTGAACACCGACCTCGGATCGCCGCCATAGCGCGCGATATTGCCGAAGGTCCAGGCAACAGCAGACGCACCGTCCTCAAGAAAACCGGGGAACGTGACCTCGGGATAAACGCGATAATCAGGCACCACGACGATGGCGCCGATTGAAGCCAGCGCCTGAGCGGCGAACAGATAGTCGCCCTTGTCGCCGGTCCGCCATGTGCCGCCGTAGAAGAAGACGATTACGGGCGCACCCGGCGCGATATGTTTCGGCATATAGATATCGAGCCTGCGCCGGTCGCCATTGCCATAGGGAATGTCGCGCGTGACCGTGACGTTTCCGGTCGGGATCAGCGCGTTCAGGATGTCCACCTTGGCGCAGCCCGACAACGCCAGAAGGGCGATCAGGATCACGCCGAGGCGGCGAACCGGAAGCCTGAGCGGGCGAAACGTGGGGTACGGCACAGCGGTGGTTGAGAGGATCAGATCATGGATGAAGCGGTCAACTGGTCTTCGCTCGCCAGCAAGGCATCGAACAGCGGCAGGAATGACGCCGGCTCCTGCGCTCCTGCAAGCGCATAACGCCGCTCGAAAATGAAATACGGCACGCCGGATATCCCGCTCTGATGTCCCAGCGCGTCGATCGATGCAACGGTTTCGGTTTCCTCGTCGCTCGCCAGGAATGTCGCAGCTGCGGCAGGGTCGAGGCCGATTTCAGCAGCTATGGCGGCCAGGATGCTCGGACTTCCGATATCCTCGCCGCGCTCGAAAAAGCCGGAAAACAGGCGATCGGCCAGCATTTCGTCTTTCTCGTTGCGCGCGGCGAGCCGCATCAGGCGGTGCGCCGCCATTGTGTTTGGGATACGCTGGATCAGGTCGAACTTGAACCGGATGCCGTCCTTGCCGCCGGATTCCTCCAGCACTCGCTCCATTGCCCCCAGCCGATCGAAGTCGCCGAACTTGCCGAGCAGCCGCTGACGGCGGTCGACGCCTTCGCGCGGGATTTCGGGGTTAAGCTGGAAGGGTTGCCAGACCGTCTGGATCGAAAGCTGCGGACGCATCTGCTGCGCCCGCGCCAAGCGGCGACGGCCGATGAAACACCAAGGGCACGAGAAGTCGGCGAAGACTTCGATAAGCATAGTCGGCTCGATCCCGAAAGGTGCTGTCAACTCTCTTCCGCCAGGCGATATCCGATTCCCGGCTCGGTCAAAATATAGCGCGGTTGCGCCGGGTTATCGCCAAGCTTTTGACGGAGATGCCCCACATGGATGCGCAAATAATGCGTGTCCTCGACATGAGCCGGCCCCCACAGCTCGCGCAGGAGCTGCTGGTGGGTCAGCACGCGGCCGGGATTGGCGGCCAGCATCTTCAGGATGCCGTATTCCTTGCGAGACAGGCGCACCTCTGCGCCGGAGACTGTCACGCGCCGCTTTCCCAGGTCGACCGTCAGCGTCCCGTGCGAGAATACCGGTTCGCGATTGACCGTATCCCCGCGCTTGCGCAGCGCTGCCCGTACGCGTGCCATCAGCTCTGCGATGCTGAACGGCTTGGTCAGGTAATCCTCCGCGCCACCATCCAGTGCGCGCACCTTCTCGACGTCGCCGGAACGTACGGAGAGGACGATGATCGGAACCTGCGACCATTCGCGGACCCGCTCGATCACGGCGTGGCCGTCAATGTCGGGCAGGCCCAGATCCAGGATTACGAGATCGACGCCTTCTATGGCGGTGCGCGTCACCGCCTCTTCGCCGGCAGCAGCCTCCAGAACCTCATAGCCGTAGGCGTTCAGGCTGATGCGCAGGAATCGCCGAATCTGCTGTTCGTCGTCGACGATCAGGATCTTGGCGAGTGAATTCGGCGTCTCAGCCGGCGACAGGTTGATTGCCGTCATTCTCGGCATATTCCTCCAGCCCATCGTCGCCCGCTTCCGGTTCGGGCAGTTCGGGAATTGGCAATGTCATCTCGATACAAGTGCCTTCGCCATATTCGCCGGGCAGGGCGACAATAGTGCCGCCATGCGCCTGCATCAGCCCTCGGCAGATCGCAAGGCCCAGGCCGGTGCCAGCGATGCGGTTGTCACCGGCCTTCACGCGATAGAACATGTCGAAGATCATTTCGCGTTCACGTTCGGGGATGCCGGGGCCCTTGTCATGAACCTGGATCACCGCGACCTCCTCCCGCTCGAAGGCGCGCACACGGATCGTGGCTCCCGTCTTCGAGTATTTCGCGGCATTGTCCAGCACGTTGACCATGACCTGCTCGACAAGCACTGGATCGACATAGAGCAGCCGCATGCCGGCCTGCACATCGGTGGAAATCTGGTAAGGGGCCAGTGCTTGCTTCAGGCGCTCGATCGCGCTGCCGATCACGTCGTGCAGATCGACCCAGTCGCGCTTGGGCTTCAGAGCGCCATAGCCCAGTCGTGTCATGTCCAACAGATTCTGCACGAACCGGTTCAACCGCTCGGCTTCCTCCAGCACCGTTGCCAAGAGTTCGTGCCGGTTGTCTTTGGACAGCGTGTCGCCGAACGTCACCAGGCTCGTCGCCGATCCGATGATCGAGACCAGCGGCGTCCTGAGGTCGTGCGAGATCGAGGAGAGCAGGGCGGACCGCAGCTGTTCAGTCTCGGTCATGATCCGCGCATCCTCGATCGAGGTGGCGAGATTCGTCCGTTCGATGGCGACCGCCGCCTGGTCGGCGACGGCATCGAGCAGGCGGCGTTGCTCGGGCGAGAGAACGCTGTCGGGTTGATCGAAGGCGACGCCGAGCAGCCCGACTGGACCGGTTGCGGTCCGAAGCGGCATGAACAGCCATTCCGAGTTGGGCAGAGTGTCTGATTTCCAGCCCGCCGGTTTGCCGTGCCGCCACGCCCAATCGGACGCCGCGATCGCCGCGTCTGTCAGATGATCCTCGGGTGGATAGCCTGCGGCGATATCCAACCCTCCTTCGGCGGTCGGCAGCAGTACGAGCGAACGGCATTGCAAAGTCGCGGCGACATGGTGGACGACCGCCCACAACACGTCGTCCCGGCTGGCGGCGGCGGCGATGCGCCGGCTGAAATCGTAAAGCTTTGCGGTCCGTCGCGCGGTCTGCCGGCTGGCCTCGGCCTGTTCGCGACTGCGTGCGGCCACGCGGCCCGTCGATAGCGCGACGACAAAGAATAGCACCAGCGTGAAGAAATCCTGCGTGCTGGTGACCGCGAAGGCGAAACGCGGTTCGGTGAAGAAATAGCGATAGACGACGAAACTGAGTAGGCTGGCGACGACGGAGGGCCACAGGCCGAACCTGAGCGCGCTGATCAGCACGGGCAGGACGAAGATGATCGAAAGGCTGGGAAGCGGAATATAGAAATACTCGGCGATGGCCGCGACCACCCCGGCACCCAGCACGGCCCCGATGGTGAGCGCGTATTCCCGCGGAGAGTTCGTGTCGAAGGTCGGGACCGTCTGCTCGTTTTGCTCCGGCGCGCTCTTGTCGTCTTCCTGACCGACGACGAGTACCTCGAAACCCTTGGCGTTCTCGATCAGGCGTTGGGTGACCGGGCGGGTGAACCAACGGCCAAAGTGGCGCTTGCGCGGCTGGCCGACGATGATCCGGCTGGCATTGCGTGATCGGGCGTAGTTCAGGAGCTCGCCGGCGATGTCGAGGGATCCGGGTAGGACGACCACTTCGGCCCCCAGGCGTTCGGCCAGCGCCATCGTGTCTTGAATTCGGTCCTTGGCCGCTTCCTTGAGGTGCTCCTCCGTTACCGTCTGCACATGGACGGCAATCCACGATGACCGCAGGCGGTCCGCCGCGCGCTGGGCGCTGCGTACGAGCTTCTGGCCGACGGCGGATTCGTTGACGCAGACCATGATGCGCTCGCGCGTCGGCCACGGGCCGGAGATCGCGTGCGCTTTCATATATGTCAGCATCTCGGCGTCGACACGCTCGGCCGCCGCCCGCATCGTCAGCTCGCGGAGCGCCGTGAGGTTGCCGCGGCTGAAGAAATGCGTGACCGCGCGGGTCGCCTGGTCTTTGACGTAGACCTTGCCCTGGTGCAGTCGCTCGATGAGGTCTTCCGGCGGGAGGTCGATCAGCTCGATCTCGTCGGCGCCGTCCAGCACACTGTCCGGCACTGTTTCGCGCACGCGGATGCGGGCGATGCGCGCGATGATATCGTTCAGGCTTTCCAGATGCTGGATGTTCATCGTCGTGTAGACGTCGATGCCCGCATCCAGAATTTCCGCCACATCCTGATAGCGTTTGACGTGGCGGCTGCCCGGCACGTTGGTATGGGCCAGTTCGTCGATGATGGTCAGTTTCGGGCGGCGTTTCAGGATGCCGTCGATATCCATCTCGGTGAAGGTACGATCGCGGTAGACGATCTGCTTGCGGGCCAGCACGTCCAACCCGTCCAGCAATAGCTCGGTCTCGGCGCGGCCATGTGTTTCCACAATGCCGACCAGCACCTCCGTGCCTTCCTTCCGGCGCCGTTGCGCCGCCTCAAGCATGGCGTAGGTCTTGCCGACGCCGGGCGCCGCCCCCAGGAAAATCTTCAGCCGTCCGCGCCGAGACTTCTTGAGCTCTGAGAGCAGGGCTTCGGGTTGCGGACGATCCGGATCGTCAGCCATGACCGGCGGTTATCCAATAAGCGTTCATGCGCCGGAGCTTACGCCCGAGTGCTGGCAGGCAGGAAGAGGGGAGTGACGCCGGCCGCCGATTGGCGATCAGCCGGTCTTCGCGCTGCCCTTTACCAGGCGGAGCGGATTGTAGGTGATAACTGTTTCGCCGCGCTGATTCTTGATCTCGTTGTTGGTGCGCACGAGGCCGCGACCACCCTTGGCCGTCGGGCGTATTTCGCTGACCGTGACTTCGACATGGACCGTGTCGCCGGCGACGACCGGACCTTTGACATCCAGTTCCATATTCAGGAAGGCGAGACCGACACCCTGGATTAGGCCAGTCATCAGCAGGCCTTCCGCAACGGAATAGATCAAGGCGGCCGGGGCGACCCGGCCCTTGATGGCGGAATGCTTCTCTCGAAACTCGGCGTCGGTGAACAGGACTTCAAGGAAACCGGTGCAGTTGATGAAGTTAATGATGTCCGTTTCGGTGATGGTCCGACCGAACGTCTTGAACTGATCACCGACCTTGAGTTCGTCCCAATGAAGACCTTGTCCGAGCAGTTTCATGTTTTCCTGTATGCTTCGATTTTGCCGACGTAGTCAGCGCCGCGGTCTGGAGTTTCGGTTGCGGCAGAATCTGATCCTTGGGCAGGGGCGCGGAGACTAGCACCATTCCCAGGCCGCAGCGACGGATTCCCAACGAACTGGCCGCCGCCTCCGACAGATCGATTTCCGAGGCGTTCGCCATGCCGCCGCGATCATTGATCCGCACCTGGATCTTCTTGCCGTTGGCCAGATTGGTGACTTCGACAGTCGAGAGCAGGGGCAGGGTCGTATGGGCAGCGGTCAGCTTGCGCTCGTCGAAAATCTCGCCGCTACTGGTACGGTGTCCGTGGTGGTGACGGCCGTACCAGGTTGCGGTGACGACGTTGTTGGGAAGCTTGCCGCTGATATCGCAGTCGGACGCCGCGGCGATAACTGGCGCGAATAACACGATGAAGAGGGTGGAAAGTGTTAGGGTGCTCGAGAGTGCCCTCACAGATTGGTCCTCCGTTTGGTCCTCAGGAAGCGGCACCGATGGCCTAAAGAAAATTGTAAATCAAGCTTGAAATCCGATTATTTTTGTGATGCGCGATCCAGCGCGAGATTGACGCGTAGTACGTTGACTCGGGGTTCCCCCAGGAAGCCTACAGTACGGCTTTTGGTGTATTGGGTAACGATGTCGCGCACTTGGTCTTCGGTCATTCCGCGCGCCTTCGCAACGCGAGAGACCTGGAATTCCGCTGCAGCCGGAGAAATTTCTGGATCGAGCCCGCTCGCTGAGGCTGTAACAAGATCGCTTGGCACCGGCTTGTCCGGATTGTCCACCTGATTCGCCGCCACCGCATCGGTCACTCGCCG
The DNA here is from genome assembly GCA_035493715.1 of Alphaproteobacteria bacterium. Lineage (GTDB taxonomy): Bacteria > Pseudomonadota > Alphaproteobacteria > BOG-932 > Roseiterribacteraceae > BOG-932. The sequence goes on from DATJHU010000112.1 coordinate 15,271, forward strand.
CGTCAGAGTTTCGCTCGACGGCGCCAGGTTTGAGCCGCCGGAAAAGAGCGGATCGTAACCCGTCGAAGGTGCGGCGATGCCTGGGTTGGCCTGAGATTGGATTCGTGCGACCGCGGCTGAGGGGCGCGGATGGAAATACTCCGGTCGCGAGAAATATTGTCCGATCAGCTTGGAGCCGACCACCGTGTCGCCATTTCTGATGAGACTGCCGTTCGCGCGTGCCGGAAACAGCGCTTGGGCGATGCCGGTGATCGCCAGGGGATAGGCAAGGCCGGTCAGTATCGTCATCACGACCAGCATAAGTATGGCCATGCGGAGGGCGGATGCCATGATTCCGTTCCTCCTCAGGCCAATCCGACGGCGTTGATCAAAAGATCGATCGCCTTGATTCCTGCGAACGGCACGGCAATTCCGCCGAGGCCGTAAACCAGCAGGTTCCGCCGCAACAGCGCGATAGCGCTGGCCGGCTTATAATTGACGCCGCGTAAGGCGAGCGGGATCAGCGCGACGATGATGAGCGCGTTGAACATGATTGCCGAGAGGATGGCGCTTTCTGGGCTGGCCAGACGCATGACGTTCAACGCCTGCAATTGTGGGTACAGGCCGATGAACAGGGCCGGGATGATCGCAAAATATTTCGCCACATCGTTGGCGATCGAGAAAGTGGTCAGTGAGCCGCGGCTAATGAGCAGCTGCTTGCCGACCAGAACTACCTCGATCAGTTTGGTAGGGTCGCTGTCCAGGTCGATCAGGTTGCCGGCTTCACGCGCCGCTGGGGTGCCGCTGTTCATCGCCACGCCGACATCGGCCTGCGCCAAAGCGGGCGCATCGTTCGATCCGTCACCGCACATCGCGACCAGCTTGCCCTCGCGTTGCTCGCTACGGATCAGTTCCAGCTTCTTCTCCGGCGTCACCTCCGCCATGTAGTCGTCGACACCGGCCTCCGCGGCGATGGTCGCAGCGGTCAGCGGGTTGTCGCCAGTGACCATGACCGTGCGAATGCCCATCTGGCGCAGCATGCCAAAGCGCTCGCGGATGCCCGGCTTGATGATGTCCTTCAGATGGATCACACCCATCAGCTTGCCAGCGCGCGCCACCGCGAGCGGCGTACCCCCGGCTTTCGCGATCCGCTCGACAGCCTGGGCGATCTCGGGCGCGGCCGTGCGGACCCGGACATTCGGGTCACTGAAGACATAGGCAACGATGGCATCGACCGCGCCTTTGCGGATCTCCTGCCCATCCTTAAGATCGGCGCCGCTCATCCGGGTAAAGGCCGAAAACTCAATGGTTCGCGCCACGTCGCCGCCGTCGGCGCTGGCGTTGTAGCGGTCCGTCGCTAGGCGGACAATCGACTTGCCCTCCGGCGTTTCGTCGGCCAGCGAGGCGAGCAGGGCACTTTGCACCAACTCAGATACGGTAACGCCGGGAGCAGGGATGAAATCGTCCGCCATCCGATTACCGAAGGTAATGGTCCCGGTTTTGTCGAGCAGGAGGACGTCCACGTCGCCCGCCGCTTCGACCGCACGGCCGGACTTGGCGACCACGTTGCTGCGCACCAGCCGGTCCATGCCGGCAATGCCGATCGCGGACAACAGGCCGCCGATCGTTGTCGGGATCAGCGTCACCAGGAGGGCGATCAGGAAAACCATCGGGATGGTCGCCCCTGAATAGGCGGCGAAGAACTCCAGGCTGCCGGTCACGGTCAAGAAGATGATCGTCAGCCCGACCAGCAGGATTCCGAGCGCCACCTCATTCGGGGTCTTCTGCCGCTCGGCGCCCTCGACTAGGCGGATCATGCGATCCAGGAAGCTCTGCCCCGGCTTGGCGGTGATCCGGACCTTGATCGAATCCGATACGACGCGGGTGCCGCCGGTCACGCCCGAGCGGTCGCTGCCGGATTCGCGGATGACCGACGCCGACTCACCTGTAATCGCGGACTCATCAATGGAGGCGATCCCGTCGATCACCTCGCCGTCCCCCGGGATGATTTCACCGGCGGAGACGATAACCACGTCGCCTTCGCGCAACGCACTGCCGGGCACGTCTTCCGTATCGTCGCTGCGGTCGGAAATGATCCGATGGGCGCGGGTCTCCGTCTGCGTACGGCGGAGCGATTCCGCCAGCGCTTTACCCCGGCCTTCCGCCACCGCTTCGGCGAAATTGGCGCTGAGCACCGTGACCCACAGCCAGAAGCAAACCTGACCGGCCACGCCCAAATGCGCCGCGCCGCCGACGGATAGATCGTGCAGCCACAGGATGGTGGCGACGAGCGCGACCACCTCGGTTACAAAGATTATGGGGTTCCGCCAAAGCGAGAAGGGATTGAGTTTCGCGAAGGCGTCGACCGCCGCCGCGGTCGCAATCCGCGCATCCAAAAGCTTCGGGCTCGCGAGTTGTGTCATAGCCCTAGAACCTTGAACCGGCCGCGAGCGCGAGATGCTCGACGATGGGGCCTAGCGCCAACGCGGGGAAAAAAGTCAGGCCACCGATGATCACGATCACCACCGCCAGCAGGGCGACGAACAGGCTCGTATCGGTTGGGAAGGTCCCATAGGAAATCGGCACCGTCTTTTTGGCGGCGAAGCTGCCGGCGATGGCCAGGATCGGGATAATGACGATCAGGCGTCCGACCAGCATCATCAGGCCGAGCGTTACATTGTAGAACGGGCTGTTGGCGTTCAGCCCGCGAAAGGCGGAGCCGTTATTGGCGTCGGCGGAGGCATAGGCATAAAGAATCTGGCTGAGGCCGTGCGGCCCCTGGCTTCCGAGGCCGGATATGCCGGCCGGCGTCGCGACGGCGAGAGACGAGAAGATGAGCGTGCCCGCCGTGATCGCCATCAGCGCGAAGATTGCCAGTTTCACCTCGCGCGTCTCGATCTTCTTGCCGACATATTCGGGCGTTCGGCCGACCATCAGGCCGGCGATGAAGACGGCGATGATCGCGTGCAGCAAGATGCCGTAGAGCCCGGCGCCGACCCCACCGAATATGACGCAGCCCAACATCACATTGGCGAGCGTCACCATACCCGTCAGCGGCATCAGGCTGTCATGCATCGAATTGACGGCGCCTGCTGAGGTGTCCGTCGTCGTGACCGCCCACAGGACGGAATCGGCAACGCCGAAGCGGACCTCCTTGCCTTCCATGTTACCCTGCGCGGCGTCGTATCCGTGGATCGCGGTCAAGGCGGGATTGGGCGTGGTCTCGGCCAAATAGGCGGTGGCCAGTCCGATCAGGAACAGGATCCCCATGGCCCCAAACAGGGCATAGGACTGTTTTCGCCTGCCGATCATGCGGCCGTAGGTGTCGACCAGGGCCGCCGGAATCAGGAAGATCAGCAGGTTCTCGATGAAATTCGAAAGCGGGGTCGGATTCTCGTAAGGGTGCGCGCTGTTGGCGGCGAAGAACCCGCCGCCGTTGGTGCCCAGTTGCTTGATCGCTTCCTGCGACGCAATCGGCCCCAAGAGGATCGTCTGATTCGCGCCCTCGACCGTCCGGGCCTCCACCGCGCCGGCCAGCGTCTGCGGGACGCCCTGCCAGACGAGGGTCAGTGCAGCGACGATCGCGATGGGCAGCAGAACGTAGAGAACGCCGCGTGTCAGGTCGACATAGAAGCAGCCGATTGTCTTCGTCGTTCGCCGCGCGAAACCGCGGACCAGGGCGATGGCGACTGAAAGGCCGGTTGCGGCGCTGAGGAAATTATGCACCGCCAGGCCCAGCATCTGGCTGAAATGGCTGACTGTGTTCTCTCCGGAATAAGCTTGCCAGTTCGTATTGGTGTTGAAACTGATCGCCGTGTTCATCGCAAGATCCGGCGGCACGCTGGGCAGGGCCCGCGGGTTCAGCGGTAGATATTGCTGGAAACGCAGCATCGCGTAGGTGGCCAGTGTACCGATCAGCGAAAACAGCAACAGATGGCTGACATAGCGCAGCCAATGCTCTTCCGAATCCTCGCGGACACCGCAGATTAGGTAGATCACCCGCTCGACGGGTCGCAGCACGGGGCTGAGTAGCGTCCGCTCGCCCGAGAAGACACGTGCCATATAGGCGCCGAGGACCGGCGTTACCGCCAGGATGATGGCTATGAAGGCAACGAACTGCAGCAGGTCGGTGGTGTTCACGGACTCAGAACCGTTCGCTGCGGACGAGGGCGAACAGGAGATAGGCGAGCAGCGCGATGAAGGTGATGCCGCCGAGTAGAAAATCGAAATGCATTGTATGCGTGCGGTGCTAGAGCCGGCTGCAGGCGTGACAGAAGCCGTAGAACACGCCGAACGTGATCAGCAATCCGGCAAGGAAAGCGATATCGAGCATGCAGGCTCCATCGGTTGGGTGCCGGACAATAGTGGCGGGCGCCGTAAAGCGAATAGATCGAAGAGCAGTCTGGGGCGTAAAGATCGCGTAAAGATTCCGCTCCAAACTTATTAAAGATACATCCGATTGAGCAGTGCGATCAGATGGTTGGTCAGTTCCGACCCTTGCTCTTCCTGCACGAAATGGCCAGCGCCGACGATCTCGGTATGCGGTTGGCCGGAAGCGCCGGGTACGCGGCGGCGGAATACCGCCTCCCAGGGTTTGGTGGACGGATCTCGGTCGCTGAAGGCGGTCAGGAAAGGTTTGTCGAATCGCTCGATCACCTTCCATGCCTTCCTGTTCTCGGCGATGCCAGGCATGCTGGGTTCCACCGGGATGCAGCAGGTGATTTGCAGTGTTGCCGCCTTATAGGAGGCATCGGGGAAGGGGGCATCGTAGCCGCGCAGCACATCCTCGGGGAGCGCGTCGACCCCAACGCCGCCGACGATGGCGGAAATCGGCAGATCGGTGGCCTTACGGCACGTCTTGACCCAATTCATGATCTGCTCGCTCGGCCAACCGTCGATGCCGTTCGGCGGCGGCTCATAGGTCGGTAGCAAGGTGTTGGTCGCCAGAACCGCGTCGAACCGGTCGACCAGTTCACTGAGGACGCGAAGCCCGATCGGGCCGCCCCAATCCTGGCAAACCAGCGTGATACGGCTAAGATCGATCGCCTCGATAAACTGGCGCAGCCAGTCGACGAAGGCTTGGTAGGAATAGTCGTTGCGGTTATCCGGTTTGTCGGAACGGCCAAAGCCGATGAAATCCGGTGCGATGACGCGGTAACCGGCTTTGGCGACCAGCGGGATCATCTTGCGATAGAGGAATGACCAGGTCGGCTCACCGTGCAGCATAAGTACGACCGGGGCATCGCGCGGCCCTTCGTCGATGTAATGCATCCTGAGATCGCCCAGGCGGGGATCGTTCAGCGTCTGGTAGTGCGGTGCGAAATCGTAGCCGGGCAGGTTTGCGAAACGCTCATCAGGGGTGCGCAGGATCGTCATGTCAGGGGCACTTGGCGATGACGGTCTCGGCATAGCGCCGCATCGCCTTCTTCTTGACCTCGAGCTTGCCGAAATCGTCGCCGGGATCGGTCCATTGCTCGATATCCCAAGGCGAGGGAATCCACGGACCGATAACGATGATATCCTCGATGCCGATCTTGCGCGCGCCTTCGGCGATCGCCGGTGTGAAGGGCTCGGCAGGGGCGAAGCAGATCGTGAAATCGTCAAGCGGCAGGCCGGCGGCGGCACGGATGTCGCGGATGTTCGCCGCGGCATCGTTCATCTGCGCCAGCGTCATCGGCAGCGGTAACCATCCATCATTCACCGCCGCGCGGCGGATTGCCGGCTTCGTACCCCCGCCGCACCAGATCGGAATCTTCTTCTGCGGCGCCGGGCACATCAGCGCGTCGAAATTGAAAAACTCGCCGCGGTGGCTGACTTTCTCGCCTGTCCATAGTTTGCGCATGGCATCGAGAAGTTCATCCAAACGCCTCCCACGGCTGGCGAAATCGACACCTGCAAGCTCGTATTCTTCTTTGATCCAGCCTGCGGCCACGCCGCAAGCGATGCGGCCTTCGTTGAAGACAGCGGCTGTCGAGATCGCCTTGGCGGCGGTGAACGGGTCGCGCAGCGCCGCCAGATAGATGTTGGTCATCAACTGCAGCTTCTTCGTGACAGCCCCCATCGTTGCCAGCGTCACCCAAGGATCGGGCCAGGGGGTCTTTTCCGGCCAGAAAACCTCGCCGTCCGGTGTGTAGGGATACTTGCTGTCGATCTTGGTCGGCATCACCAGATGGTCGGCGGCGGTGATTCCGCCGAAACCAAGCTCTTCTGCGTATTTCGCGATCTCCACCATCTGTTCGGTCTCGCCTACCGAGACGAGCGACAGCCAGAATTTCATGCGTGGTTTCCCTTGGTGTGCCTTGTGCGACAGGCGTCGCGTCAGTTGGTGAGCGTCGTCTGCGACGGAACGACATCGGCCCGATCGTATCCGTGCTTATAAAGCAAGGTACGGAAAGCGCGCGTGGTCATTTGCTGGCGCGCGCTTGGGCCGATGAGGATTTCGCCGATCGGTAACCTGTCGGTCGCATCGGCGATCTCCAGGTCGATATAGAGCGAAGTGTAATCCGGTTTTGACAATGCCGTGATCCGCCGAGCCCCGACGGCGGTCTGGCTGGGGTTGCACAGGACCAGCCGCCACTCGTTTTCTTCGGCATATTCCGACGGTTTCATCAGCGCCCCGAACAGTGCCAGCTCGCGCACGACATAGCGAACCAGCGCGTCCGCCTGGGGTGGGCGCGATATCCCCTTGAGCCGTTTGGCATAAAGCTTTTCCAACAAATTGAGACCGCGGGTCATGATTTCGATCTTGGTGCGGTCGTCATAGCAGCAGGGTGCGAGCAGGGCGCCGCCCGTATCGGCCGCGCGCACGATGCCGGCGGACGGAAATCCCAATGCGACGCCATGCCCCTGTTCGGCGACACGTCGCCACTGCCGCGGACAATCATACTGGGCGGTAAAAGTGGCGATCCAAATATCGGGCGGCACATAGTCGCCAACCTCCGACAGATAGCGTGCGATCATCTCGTTTAGCGCGCCCGCCGGCGTGGCCGGATCGGCATCCTGGCGCATTGCCATGGCCTGCCGGAAGTAGGTCACGCTGTGCAGCATCTCGCGGCCATCGTCGAGATAGAGGATGTTGGTGGCGCGAAGCTTGGCTTCTTCCAGGATGTTCGCGGCGGCCGCGCCAGTTGTGTAGTGGTAGACCGGGTGCTTCAAGGGGCGCATCAGGGTTTCAAATTCCCGGCGCATATAGTCCTGGACCTGACGGATATCGTCGTTGTCGATGCCGGCATCGGCCATCCAAGTAACTCCCCCTCGTTATGTCATAAATCTAACACACGAGATGCGGCCTTGGGCCAGTCCGTTAATTCGCCGCAGGGTCGACCCGGACCATAAGTTTCCCCTTATGTGGTGCGCCCGGCTTGAACAGCGTCTTGAAGGCGGCAAGGGCGTTCTCCAGACCGTCCGCGATGTCCGCGTGATATTTGATGCGGCCATCCCGGTACCATTCGGCAAGCTTGGCTACCGCCTCCGGCAGACGGTCCAGGTACTGGTACAGGACAAAGCACTGCATTGTGCAGTTGTTGAGCAACAGCGGCATGACGTCGAGGCCGATCGGCGCGTGGTCGTCGTTATATTGGGCCGTCAATCCGCAAACCGCGACGCGGCCGAAGGGCGCCATGTTGGCGGCCACCGCATTTCCAACCGCACCGCCGACATTCTCGAAATAGACATCAACGCCCTTGGGGCATAGTTCACGCAACCGCTGTTCGACATTCTCGGTTTGATAGTCGATGGCATGGTCGAAGCCGAGTTCGGCGATCAGCCAGGCGCATTTCTCCTCCGATCCGGCAATACCGATGACTTGTCCGGCGCCGAGGTTCTTCGCGATCTGACCGGCCAGCGATCCGACAGAGCCGGCCGCCCCGGACACGACGAAGGTCTGGCCGGGTTTCAGTTGCCCGATGTCCTTGACGCCGACATAGGCGGTGCCGCCGGGGCCGCGGAACAGTCCCATGGCAGTATGGAGCGGCAGGCCACCCATATCCGGAATCCTGTCCAGCCCGTCGCCGGAGAGAGCGGAATAGTCGCTCCAGGTGCCGACGCCTGCCACGATCTCGCCGGGCGCATAACCGGCAAGTTTGGATTCCACGACTTGGCCGATCACGAAACCCCACATCGGCCCACCAGTCGGGATCGGCGGCATATAGGTGGGCCCGGCCATCCAGCGCCGGTTGGCGGGGTCGAGCGAGAGATAAAGGTTCCTGACCAGAACTTGGCCGTCGGCGATCGCCGGCATCGAGTATTCGCGAAAGTTCAGTGCGGAGTCGAAATCGCTCCCGACCGGACGCCGTTCGAAAATCCATGCCCGGTTGCTGGCGACCATCGTCTTCCCCGAAAGTTTTAAGCGCCCTGCGCGGGACGCTTATTTCTACTTTCGGCCCAGCCAGCCAACAAGCAATTCAGATTATGCCGTCGCGCCGTGGCAGTGCTTGAACTTCTTGCCGCTGCCGCACGGGCAGGGGGTGTTGCGCGAAACGCCGGCGAAGGCCTCATCGCCTGCAATCTGGGCTGACGGGACAGGGGCGAGGGCCAGCTGGTCGGAACTGATGAAACCGGGCTCCATGTCCAGCGCCGGGTCGCGCCGCGTCTCGTGCATTTCCTGCGTTGGGAACTGCTGCATGTCCTCAGGCGGCTGCTCGCGGATCACGACGTTCGCCAGATAGCGGGTCACCTGTTCGCGCACCTCATCCAGCATGGCGGCGAACAGGGTAAAGGCCTCTCGCTTATATTCGTTCAACGGATCGCGCTGGCCGTAGGCGCGCAGGTTAATGCCCTGACGCAGATGGTCCAGCGCCAGCAGATGCTCCTTCCAGGATTGATCCAGAATCTGCAGCAACAAGCTGCGGCCGATCTGGTTCATGATCTCAGGGCCGTAGGATGCAACCTTTTCCGCCGCCATGGCGTCGGAGGCCGCCATTACGCGCTCCAGCACCACTTCGCCCGTAATGCCCTGCTCCTGGGCCCATTCTTGGATCGGGAGGGTCAGACCCAGCAGGTCCTTCACCTCGGTGTCGAGGGAGGCGATGTTCCACTGCTCGGCATAGGAGTTCGCCGGCACGTTGCGGCTGACGATCCGATCGATCACGTCGTGTCGCATATCCTCGATGATGCCGTCGACCAGGTCGGCGGCCATGACTTCCTTGCGCTGCTCATAGATGACCTTGCGCTGGTCGTTCATCACGTCGTCGTATTTCAGCAGGTTCTTGCGAACCTCGAAATGCTGCTGCTCGACCTTCTTTTGCGCGCGCTCGAGGGCCTTGTTGATCCAGGGATGGATGATAGCCTCACCCTCCTGGATGCCCAGGCGCTGTAGCACGCCGTCCATGCGCTGCATGCCGTAGATGCGCATCAGATCGTCTTCCAACGACAGGAAGAACTTGGAGTTGCCCGGGTCGCCCTGGCGCCCCGAACGGCCGCGCAACTGGTTGTCGATGCGACGTGATTCATGCCGCTCGGTGCCGACCACATAGAGGCCGCCCGACTGCATCACGATCTCTTTCGCTGCCTCGAGCTCCTTACGGATTTCGGCGATCTTGGCCTCGCGCGCTTCACCTTCCAGCCCGTCGGCTTCCGTTCGGGTACGCGACTCCAGGTTGCCGCCGAGCTGAATGTCGGTGCCGCGGCCGGCCATGTTGGTTGCAATGGTTACCGCGCCCGGCCGCCCGGCCTCGGCGACGATGGCCGCTTCCTGCTCGTGATAGCGGGCATTCAGCACGGAATGGGGGATCTTCTTTTTCTTCAGGAGCGCGGCCAGCTGTTCCGACTTCTCGATCGACACGGTGCCGACCAGCACAGGTTGTTGCCGTTTGCGGGCTTCCTCGATCAAGTTCACGATCGCATCGTTCTTTTCGGCGGCAGTGCGATAGACCTCGTCGTCCTCGTCCTTGCGTTGGACATCGCGGTTGGTCGGCATCTCCACCACGTCGAGCTTGTAGATCTCCCCGAATTCGCCCGCCTCGGTCATCGCCGTGCCAGTCATACCGCCCAGCTTCGGATACATGCGAAAATAATTCTGGAAGGTGATCGACGCCAGCGTCTGGTTTTCCTGCTGGATCGTCGTGTGTTCCTTGGCTTCCAGCGCCTGGTGCAGACCTTCGGAATAGCGCCGGCCGGACATCATGCGGCCGGTGAACTCGTCGATAATGACGACCTTGTCGTCCTTGACGATATAGTCGACGTCACGGGTGAACAGCTTGTGGGCGCGCAGCGCCTGATTCACGTGGTGAACCAGGTTGACGTTCTGGACGTCATAGAGCGTGCCGGTTTCGAGCAGACCGGCGCCACGCAGCAGCTCCTCTATTTTCTCTGTGCCTGCCTCGTTCAGCGCGACGGTTTTGTGCTTCTCATCCTTGTCGTAGTCTTCGGGGTCAAGGCTGGGGATGAGCGCGTCGACACGCTGATAGAGCTCGGACGAATCCTGCGCCGGGCCGGAAATAATCAACGGCGTGCGCGCCTCGTCGATCAGGATCGAGTCGACCTCATCCACGATCGCGAAGTTGAAAGGCCGCTGGACCATATCCTCCAGCCGGTACTTCATGTTGTCGCGCAGATAGTCGAAGCCGAACTCGTTGTTCGTGCCGTAAGTTACGTCGGAGCCATAGGCCTCGCGCCGCTCCTGATCGTCCAGATCGTTGACGATGCAGCCGACCGTCAGTCCCAGGAAGCGATAGACCTGGCCCATCCAGCCGCTGTCGCGCTGGGCCAGATAATCGTTGACCGTCACGACATGGACGCCTTTGCCCTCAAGCGCGTTCAGATAGACGGCGAGCGTGGCGACAAGGGTCTTGCCTTCACCGGTTTTCATTTCCGCAATCTTGCCGGAATGCAGGACCGCGCCGCCCATCAGCTGGACGTCGAAATGCCGCTGACCCAGCGTGCGCTTGGCCGCCTCGCGCACCACCGCGAAGGCGTCGGGCATGATGTCGTCAAGCGTTTCGCCTTCGGCCAGGCGGCCGCGCAGCACGTCGGTTTGCGCGCGCAGATCGGCATCCGAGAGAGGTTTGTACTTCTCTTCTAGAGCGTTGGTTTTCTGGACAATCGGCCGGAGTCCGGCAACGACCCGATCGTTGGAGCTTCCGAACAGTTTTCGGGCAACCGCACCGAACATTGAAATTCCTTGCCCGAGCCCGCTGTAAGCCGGCTCGCCTTATAAGGGACAGAACCCCCGTCAGATAAGGGTGTGCCCCGTATGTGTCAACGAACGGCGGCGCGCAGAGACCAGCAATCCCGCGCTTGTAAGCGTGCCGGCTCTGTGTAGTATGCGGCACCTTCGGGACGCGTGGCCGCGCACATCTGCTGCAGGATCGGTCCCCTTTTTTGGAGCGTCAATTCCTATCATGGCTTCATCCTCCTCGAACGGCCCGATGACCGCGATCATCGTTATCGTCGTTGCCGCCGCCGCCGGCGGTCTCGGATATTACTTCGGTCACGACGGTTCCTCGTCCGCTCCCACCACGGCGGCTATGGCCCCGATGTCGAACGGCGCGGCTGCCCCGGCCACCAAGAGCGCTGTCGTTGCCAAGGTTGACGGCATTCCGGTCTACCAGTCCGAAGTCGACGCGATCGTCGCGGATGTCGGCGACCAGGCCAAGGCCCAGATGTCGCCCGCCGACCTGCAATCCCGCGTGGTCGATCGCCTGATCGACGTGAAGCTGGCCGGTGAGAAGGCTGCCGCGCAGAAGATGGACCAGGACCCGCTGGTGTCGCAGCGTCTGCACATGGCGCAGATGACCACCGTGGCCGACACCTATATGGACCGTACGGCGCGCGCGGCGATTACGGACGCCGTGCTGAAGGCGAAGTACGACGATCTGGTGAAGCAGGTCACCCCGCCTGAGGAAGTGCACGCCCGCCACATCCTGCTGAAGACTGAGCAGGAAGCGAAAGACGTGATCGCGCAGTTGAAGAAGGGCGCCGATTTCGAAAAGTTGGCCAAGGAGAAATCGACGGATCCGGGTTCGGGCGAGAGCGGCGGCGATCTCGGCTACTTCACCAAGGATAAGATGGTGCCGGAATTTGCCGACGCCGCCTTCAAAATGGAGAAGGGCAAGGTTAGCGACACGCCGGTCCATTCCCAGTATGGCTGGCACGTAATCCAGGTGCTGGACAAGCGTGCGCAGCCCTTGCCGGCCTTCGAGCAGGTGAAGCCGCAGCTGGTGAACCTCGTCCTCCAGGATGAGGAGCGCAAGCTGATGGAAGACATGCGCAAGACGGCGAAGATCGAGCGCTTCAATCCCGATGGTACGCCGGTCGCCGACAAGCCGGCCGAAGCCGCTCCGGCTGCCGCTGCTCCGGCACCCGCCGCTGCGCCGGCTCCGGCTCCGGCACCTGCTGCGCCGGCACCCGCCCCGGCCCCGGCACCCGCTCCGGCGCCGAAGAAATAGGCTGATATGGCCGGCCTCTCGGTTTCGCCGCTTGCGCCGGCCAAACAGCCTCAGCTGCCTAAAATCGCCGGTGTCCGCCTTGCGGGCGCGGCGATCGGGCTCAAGAAGAACGGCGGTCGCGACCTGATGTTGGCGGAGCTGGCGGAGGGCACGACCGTCGCTGGCGCGCTAACCCGTTCGCTCTGCAGTTCGGCACCGGTTGATTGGTGCCGGCACGCGCTGAAGGGCGGCAAGGTCCGCGCCATCGTCGTCAATTCCGGCAATTCCAATGCCTTTACCGGCAAGGCCGGCGATCTGACGGTCGAAACCACGGTTAAGGCTGCGGCCGCGTTGGTCGGCTGCGGGGACAGCGAAGTCTTTATCGCCTCGACCGGCGTGATCGGTCAGCCGCTTCCGCCGGATAGTATCGCCGCGGCTTTGCCGGGCTTGGTCAAGAAGCTGAAGCCGACAGCCTGGAACGACGCGGCCGACGCGATTCGCACCACTGACACATTCGCCAAATCCGTGACACGGACGGCAACCATCGATGGCGTCAAAGTGACGATCAACGGCATTGCCAAAGGCTCTGGCATGATCGCGCCGGATATGGCGACAATGCTGGCCTTCTTCTTCACCGATGCGGCGGTTCCGGCCAAGGTTTTGCAGAAGATCGTCGACCGTGCGGTGAAACGGTCGTTCAACTCGATTACCGTCGACAGCGACACCTCCACCAGCGACACCGTCCTTTTTGCCGCCACGGGCGCCGCAGGCAATCACACGGCAAGCCATGCCGGTCACAAAAGCTTGAAGGATTTCCGCCACACCGTTGAAGACGCGATGGTCGAGTTGGCGCAGCTCATCGTGCGCGACGGCGAGGGCGCGTCGAAGTTCGTGTCGATCCACGTGAAGGGCGCGGCCTCCGGCGGCGCCGCTCGGCGCGTCGGCCTCGCCATCGCCAACTCGCCGCTGGTCAAGACCGCGATCGCGGGTGAGGACGCCAACTGGGGCCGGATCGTGATGGCCGTCGGCAAGGCAGGCGAGAAGGCTGATCGCGACCGCCTGGGCATCTCCATCGGTGGTGTGCCGATCACCCGGCATGGCCAGATTGTCGATGGCTATGACGAGACGCCGGTCGCGCATCATATGACTGGCCCGAACATCGACATTGAGGTCGATCTTGACATCGGCAAGGGCAAGGCGACGGTTTGGACTTGCGACCTCACCCATGGCTATATCGATATCAATGGAAGCTATCGCAGCTGAATTCGGCGTTTGCCAAGCCGGCTTTTCGCCACTGGTGATCGACCCTTGAGGGGTTTCAGCCTTAAACCGCGGGTGCGGGTCGTTGCTGCCCACCGGATCGATACCGACCGGCTGATGCTGCGCTCCCCGGAATTGGCCGACGCGCAGCGCATCTCGGAGCTCATCGGGAATTGGGACGTCGCCCATTGGTTGGTGCGCGTGCCCTATCCGTATCGTTACGAGCACGCTGTATCCTGGATCGAGAGGTCCAGCGCTGAGCGATCAGTCGGCGCGGGTTTCCCCTTCATCATTATCGAGCGCGCTTCCAACCATTTGGTCGGCAGCGTTGATTTGTCGCTTGAGGACGGACCCACGGCGGGCACGCTGGGATACTGGCTCGGCCCGGACTTTTGGGGGCAGGGTTATGGAACGGAGGCGGCGCGGGCCGTGATCGATTTTGCCTTCGGTACCCTTGGACTCATGGAGGTTAACGCGTCGGCTCTACCGGAGAACGAGCGGTCGATCCGCGTATTGGAGAAGGCCGGGCTGTCCTACATCGATCACCGCACGGAAAACACGGTCGAGCGCGGCCGCGTCGAGACGGCCTATTTCGCCGTCACCCGCCACGCGTGGCAGGACCTGTGAACGCGCCTGTGGAACTGCGGATGGTATTGGTATCCGCGGTGGCGCTGATCGACAGCGACGGCCGCGTACTGCTGGCACAACGGCCGGAAGGCAAACATCTGGCCGGGCTTTGGGAGTTTCCAGGCGGCAAGGTCCATTCCGGCGAAACGCCGGAAGTCGCGTTGATCCGCGAGCTCAAGGAGGAGCTCGATATCGATACCGACGTGCGCTGCCTGGCGCCGTTCACCTTCGCGTCGCACAGCTATCCGGACTTCCATCTGCTGATGCCGCTATATGTATGCCGTGTGTGGCAGGGCATTCCGCGTCCCTGCGAGGGACAGAAACTGGCTTGGGTCCGTGCTGCGGACCTGGTGAACTATCCGCTTCCGCCCGCCGACATTCCGCTTGTGGCGATGCTGAGGGACCTTCTATGAGCCGTTTTCTCTATCACATGGCGAAGCGCTCCGAGTGGGAGCAGGGCGAGGCTGAGGGTGCCTATCGGGGCTCGGCCGACGACCGGCGCGATGGCTTCATGCATTTCTCGACCGCCGAGCAGGTGGTGGAAAGCGCCGCGAAACACCGCGCCGGGCAGACCGACCTGCTGCTGATCGTCGTGGCGGAAGACGGCATCGGCCCTTGGAAATGGGAAATTGCCCGAAATGGCGCCCTTTTCCCGCATCTCTATGGGCATCTGCCGCCTGCAATCGCCGTCGGCGTGCATGAGCTGCCGCTAGGGGACGACGGCCTCCACGTCTTCCCGCCACTTCTCTGAGCCTCAATGTATCGCGACGTTGTCGATCTACGCGAGTTCTACCGGTCGAGCCTGGGTCAGGTAGCTCTGCGTCAGTTGAAGCGCCGCGTTCGTGAATTTTGGCCTGACCTTGCAGGCCAGTCGGTACTCGGGATCGGCTATGCCACGCCCTATCTCAGGCCGTTCATCGGCGAAGCATCACGCGCAATCGCTGTAATGCCTGCGGCTCAGGGCGTTGTCTTCTGGCCGTCCGAGAGCAGGGGATTGGTCACGCTGGCCGAAGAATCGAGCCTGCCGTTCGACGACCTCTCGTTCGACCGCGTGATTATCGTGCATGGAGTGGAAAGCACAGAGCACAGCCGCCAGATGCTGCGAGAGGTCTGGCGGGTGTTGGGCGGCAGCGGGCGTCTGCTCATCCTCGCTGCCAATCGCTCGGGTCTATGGTCGCGCACGGAGCGCACGCCGTTCGGCCATGGCAGTCCCTATTCGACGACCCAGCTCAATCTGATGTTGCGCGACAATCTGTTCGTGCCGGAGCGCTCGGCACGGGCCCTCTTCGTGCCACCGGTGAATTCTCGCTTCCTGCTGTCCACCGCACCGGCCTGGGAGCGCTTGGGCAAGCGCTGGTTTTCGACCTTCGCCGGCGTCAATCTCGTGGAGGCGACCAAGCAGATCTATGCCGCCAGCGGTCCGCTCGCTGTCGAACCCGCGCGACGTCGCCTGGCCTTCCCCCGGCCGGTCGTCGAGCCCAAGGGGATGCGGTCGTGAGTAGCGCCGCTTTAGCGCCCGTCTAACTGTTCCTCATCGCAGATCAGGGCCGCCACCTTGCGCATTTTGCGGCGATGCCGCTGTGCCGCTTCGTCGATGTCGGCAGAACTCCGCCGGGCGGCATCCTGTGGATGAGGGAGCGTGTCGGTGTAGTGACGGAAGAACAAGCGCATGACGTGGGAGACACCCTCGTCGGTCACCGAGCGCAGGTCATCGCCGAAATACGCCCCTCGCGCATGATTTCCAGTAATGATCTCATATGAAGGAAAGTAGGCGACATCCGATGCAGCGCCGCAGACCTGCTCTGCCGCGACCCGCAATACCGACTTGGAATAGGTTGTCGATTCCAGCACGCTTCGCGGCTCATAGGTGGCGACCAGTGGTACTGGCGAAACCGTAATGACGATGCGGACCTTTGGGTTTCGTTCTTTGATGAAGGCGATTGCCGCGCGAAGGTCGCTTGTGACCTCATCGACTGTGAGATTCACGAACTCGTGCCTTGCCGGGTCATAGGTGCCACCGGACACACCGGGGCACAGCGGATAAATCGCGCCGTCCCGCCGATCTCTCCAGGTTTCCGTCAAACCGAGCGTGAAGGCGAAGACATCCATTTCCTCGACGGCCCGGCGGACGGCCACGAAATGCTGCCGTTGGTCAGCCTGGAACTCGATCATCGACGCGAAACCCGCGGGCTGAATTTCGGGGCGAAAAGGATCCTTCAGGCGTCCGTTCGCCTCGTGCCAGACGGCATCCAGCGGCACGAACAGGCCATATGCCCGATGGAACAATTGCAAGAGCTGTCGGGCGGTGTAGATGTTGCCATAGCGGGCGGTGAAGATGCCGTAGTTGAATCCTGCCGCAGCTTCCTCGAAAGCGGGATGTGCTGTTTCAGTGACGAAGTAATTGAATCCCGCCGCGGCCAGTTCCCGGCCGATATGCTGGGCAAAGCAGCTGCCGCCGGTTGCGACGCGGTCGTCGGGCGTGATTTTGAATTTGGCGGCCACGACCGGATCGACGTCCTCCAACGCTGGCAGCGCGACGCTGCGCGACCAGAAGGCGTAGTCGGGTAGCGTCTTGTAGGGGTGCGTGCTCACGCTGCTTCGACCGCGTCCGCATTGATAAACGACGCGATCTGCTCGAGGACCGCCTCACCGTAAGTGCCGTTTCCGTGAAGCGTGTCCTCCGAGAATTCCTGTTTCAGGAAGCCATCCCTATCAAGTGTTAGGCTTGGCGGTGACAGTACCGGGATATCTCGTTCGGCGCAGATGTCGCCGACGACGGACGCATAGGCCAGCCAAGTCTTGTAGCGGAAAATCGGATCGGGCACCCCCAGTCTTCTAGCGTCCTCAACCCAGTCGTCAGGCAGGTGACCGAAGATCATTTCCGCATCTGAAACCGGCGGTGGCGGCAACATATAGGACAGGGATACCGCCAGTTCCTTTGCAAGGAACAGAGGTTTCAGAATGTTTACTTCCTCGCGGCGAAAGAATTGTCGAACAAGGTCGTACGGTATGATTTCGGCGCCGGAAACGATCGGCAGATCGGTTCTTTCAGGTATCACGAAGTCGAAAAGCCGAGGACTGTTGACGCCGCCCAGTTCGAAGTGAGAGACGCCGCCGATCATCATCGTCACATGATCGAACGTGCCGCCTTTGAGAGCCTTGGTCAGGTCGGCGGTTACAATCGGATTGACGATATAGTCGTCTCCACACCACTCGCCCCACGGAAAATAGCGGGATTCGTTCAGGATGATCGGGCGCAGCTGGAAAGGGCAGGCAGAACCTAAAGCGGTATGCGTCCGGACCAACACTTCCGCATGGCTGGTGCCGACGAGCAGGACGCGCTTTTTTCTACTCTGCATAGTTCGCTTGCGATGAGTGTGTTTTCGGGCTTCGCAGGAAGGCTAGCACGGCAACCTGCCTTCGTTCTTGCCGAACAGCTCATAGTGATGGTTGCCACTGGTGAAATCGCCGTTCTTTATCGCTGCCGCCACGTCCGGGTAGCGCGCGAGATAGCCCTGTTCCGAGAACGGCAGGCGCTGGGCGATTTCGGCCGGCAGTGGCTGCGGCGCCCGGTCGATCCAAAGGGCGCCGGATTGCTCGCCAAGCGGGCAGCCGCTTTGCCGCGCGTCTTCCTCCGAATAATAGTGGAAGACGCAAGATTTGCGGGTGAGGGCGGGATCGTTGATCTCGCCGCCGCCGTGCAAAAGGTTCGCGTGCCAGATGAAGAGATCGCCCTTTTTTGCTGAAAAACGGACTTTCTTTAGATTTCTCTTGGCAATCTCTCCGTCGATATAGGCGCGCCATTGAGGCATTTCCGCTTCGACGACATGTTCAGTGCCGCCGCTGAAGATCATCGGCGCGATAAGGTGGCTGCCCGGGAAATATTCCAGTTCGCCAGCATCGGGACGCGAGTCTTCCAGCGCAACCCATATGGCGATCAGCGAACCGGGCGTGTGCGGAGTCATGTAGAGCGAATCGACATGTGGATCCTGTGAGGAACCCTTCTCCAGATAGAGGCTGTTGCATAGCGCCGGCGTATGGCCGAGCAAGGCCCGCAGGATCGGTACGATATTAGCCGCCAGGGCCATGTCGCGGATGACCGGCTGACGCAGATAGAGGTCGTTGATCTTGATTCGGTCGCGCAGAAGGTCTTCGGGCGACATGAGCCCCAGCACGGTGCGGTCGCCGTTCTCCAGATTGTCGATCACGACGTCGAACGGACGTTCGGCCTTCACCCGGTCGATGGTTTCCTGCACCGTATCGATCGCGGTATCGCTGAAGAAACCCGGCAGGACCAGAAAGCCGTTCGCCTCGAAGAAGGCCTTCTGGGCTGCCAATTCGTCCTGATGATCTCCCGTCATTGTCCTCATCCGGCCGATTGCGCGCTGATTAACCGCGTTTCTTCAAAAGGAACACAGCCTGCTCGCCGAACAGGTTGGCCGACGGGCTGGGCCGTTTCGTCCGTACCACCCGGCCTGCCGGCCCCAGGATCACTGCCTCCTCGATCTCGATGTCGAGCGCGTTCGTCAGCTCCAGGAAGTCCTTGATCGTACAGGGATGGATGTTCGACGATTGCCACCAGCGGTCGGCGTGGCCGAGGTCTGTCGGCGAACGGCCGCGCAGCAATAGGCTAAGCCGCGTCCGCCAGTGGCCGTAATTCACAAATGACACGACCGCGTGCTTGCCGATGCGGGCGAGCTGCTCCAGCACCGATTTCGGGTCGCGCATCGCCTGCAGCGTTTTCGACAGGATCACGTAGTCGAAGGCTTGGTCGGCATAGTCGTCCAGGTCGGTGTTGGCGTCGCCCTGGATAACCGCCAGACCATGCGCCAGCGAGACATGCACGCCGTCCGGATCCAGCTCCAGGCCGCGGCCGTCCACATCCTTCTCGTGCACGAGATAATCCAAAAGCTCGCCGTCCCCGGAGCCGACGTCGAGCGCCCGGCTGCCCGGGACGATCATGTCGGCGATCGTTTTCAAGTCCGTGCGGATGCCGCGTTTGGGCCGCTGCTTCTTTCGGCTGCTTGCTTGAGCTTGGCCGCGCGGCGCCAGCCCATACTGCTCGGCCGAACCGTCCAGGAAACCCTCGACGATGCGGAACAGCTCGGGCTCCTCCAGCAGGAAGGCGTCGTGTCCTTTGTCTGTCTCGATCTCGACGAACGACACCGAGGCGGAGGCCGTGGCTAGCGCCTTCACGATGGCGCGGGATTCCGGCGTCGGGAACAGCCAGTCGCTGGTGAAGGATACCAGTAGGAAGCGGACCGGCGATCCCATGAACGCATTGGCCAACTGCCCGCCATGCTCCGCGGCGATGTCGAAATAATCCATCGCGCGGGTGATGTAGAGATATGAGTTGGCGTCGAAGCGGTCGACGAAGGTCGAGCCCTGGTGGCGCAGATAGCTTTCCACCTGGAAGTCCGCGTCGAAGCCATAGGTGATGGCGATCCGGTCCTGCAGGTTGCGGCCGAACTTCCGGTGCAGCGCCGCTTCGGACAGATAGGTGATGTGCGCCGCCATGCGCGCGACCGCGAGGCCGCGCGACGGGTTGCGATTGTCGGTGTGATAGGCGCCGCCGGCCCATTCTGGGTCGGCCATGATCGCCTGGCGGCCAACTTCGTGAAACGCGATGTTCTGCGAGGAGTGGCGGGCCGCGGTTGCGATCGGAATCGCGGCGAACACGCGCTCAGGATAGTTGGTGGCCCATGCCAGCGTCTGCATGCCGCCCATGGATCCCCCCATGACGGCGAAGAGCTTGTCTATGCCCAATGCATCCAGCAGAAGCGCCTGGGCGCGGACCATGTCGTTGATCGTGATGACCGGGAAGTCGAGGCCCCAAGCCTGGCCGTTCGCCGGGTTGATCTCGCGCGGGCCGGAACTGCCCATGCAGCCGCCGATGACGTTCGGACAGATCACGAAATAACGGTCGGTGTCGACCGGCCTGCCTGGGCCGATCATCGTCGTCCACCAGCCGGGGCGGCCGGTTACCGGATGCGTGTCGGCGGCGAACTGGTCGCCGGTTAGCGCGTGGCAAACCAGGATTGCATTCGACTTGTCGGCGTTCAGTGTACCGTAGGTCTGATAGGCAAGCGTAAACGGCCCCAATGACGCGCCGCTGTCGAGCGGCATCGGCGCGGCGGTGCCCAGTACAATGCTGTGCCCTGCCGTGATCTTGAAGTCCGTCCTGATATTCGCGGCGCGCGTGGCCGAGTTCATTGCGAAACCATTGTTTTGCCTTTGCGTCGTACCGGCGCCATCGCTACACCTAGCGCATATTGCCGGAACGGCGCTTGCTTATAGATCATTTGAATGTCTTCCCCGAATCCAAGCCTGGACCTTCTCCGTCGGGAAATCGACGCCATCGATGTTGCTATTCACGATCTGATCGTGAAGCGAGGCACAATCGTCGAGGATATACGGAAGATCAAGAAGCAGGCGGGGCCGGCGCTTCGTCCCGGTCGCGAGGCGACGATCCTGCGCGGACTTGCCGCCAAGCATCAGGGACAGTTCCCGCTGCTTGCATTGGTGTGTCTTTGGCGCGAGATGATGGGCGGTTTCACCCATATGCAGCAGCCGTTCTCCGCCGCGGTCTACGCGCCGCCGGGCAACGACAGCTGGGCGCGAATCGCACGCAACCAGTATGGGGCGCTGACACCGCTGAGCGCGCTGCCGAGTCCTAACGCGTGCGTGCGCGCCGTCGCTGAGGGCACCACCGACATCGCAGTCCTGCCGGTGCCGGCAGACGGCGAGGACGAATCCTGGTGGACGATGCTGATGGGTGAGGATGAGAAGATGCCCCAGATCGTCTCGCGCCTTCCGTTCCTGGGGACGAAGCGCGGCGATCAGGCTCTGGTCGTGGCGCCCTGGGCGCGCGATTATTCGGCGAACGAAGCCAGCCTGGTCGCGATCCGGCTCAACGAGCGCGCAAGCCGCGGCAAGGTCATGGCTGCCATGGTGGCGGCGGGATTTACCGACGCGGTCACCTTAGCGACGATGGAGCGAACGCCGAGCGACTGCTTCCATCTGGTGGAAGTCGCGGATGCGGTCGAGCGCAAGGATGCGCGGGTTGCCGCACTGAAGATGCAATTCGACGGTGCCCTGGTCGAGGCGCACGTAATTGGCGGGTACGCGAGGCCGCTGGTTCTTTCCAAGACGACGGCCCGTAAGTAGGCCGCGAGCAGAGACGATTATGGCAGGTCCGATTCCCCAGCCGGGAATTCTTGAAATCTCCCCTTACGTCGGCGGGGAGTCGAAGGTGCCGGGCATCGATAGCCCCGCTCGCTTGGCGTCGAACGAAAATCCGCTGGGCCCAAGTCCGTTGGCGGTGGCGGCCCATGCAAAGGCCGCGGCCGAACTGCATCGCTATCCCGATGGCGGTGCGACGGCGTTGCGCGAGGCGATCGGTGCGCATAACGGGCTCGATCCCGCACGGATCGTCTGCGGCACCGGTTCGGACGAGCTGTTCGCCTTGCTCGCCGGCTCCTATGCGGGGGAGGGCGACGAGGTTCTCTATTCCGCACACGGCTTCTTGGCCTACCCGATTGTCGCACGTAGCGCCGGCGCTACGCCGGTCACGGCGCCCGAGAAGAACCTGAAGAGCGATATCGACGCGCTGATTGCCGCGATCACACCGCGCACGCGTATCATCTTCCTGGCGAACCCGAACAACCCGACCGGCAGCTATCTTACCATCGGTGAGATGGAGCGGCTTCTGTCGGCGCTGCCGAGCAATGTCCTGCTGGTGCTCGATGCCGCCTATGCCGAATATGTCGACCGCGAAGACTATACGGCAGGCCATCATTGGGTCGACGAACACCCCAACGTCGTCGTGACACATACGTTCTCGAAGATTTTCGCGTTGGGCAGCGCACGGCTCGGCTGGGCCTATTGCCCGCCGGCCATCGCCGATGTTCTCAACCGCGTGCGCCAGCCGTTCAATGTCAACGCGCCGGCAATGGCGGCGGGTATGGCGGCGTTGGCCGATGGAGAGCATTTTGCGATTTCCAAGGCGCATAATGACCGGTGGCGGCCGTGGCTCGAGGAGAAGCTGACCAAACTCGGCTTCACCGTGCATCCTAGCGTGGCCAATTTCCTGCTGGTGTCGTTCAAGCCATATGAAGCCGAGGACGTGCGTCTGTTCGTGAAATCGAAGGGCGTGCTGATCCGCCAGATGCATTCCTATGGCCTGCCGGACTGCCTGCGGATCACCATCGGTACCGAAGACGAGCTGAAGCAGCTCGTGGCTGCCGTCGAGGCTTTCCTGTTCCAGAACGAGCCGCGCGGCACGAAATGAGCAAAGTGATATTCAAACGCGTCGCGATCATCGGCTTCGGGTTGATCGGTTCATCGCTGGCGCGCGCGGTCAAGGCGAACGGTTTGGCCGAGAGCATCGCCGCGTGCGACGCGAACGAAGACGCGCGTGCCACGATCACGCGGCTATCGTTGGCTGATATGGTGACAGGTGACGCAGCAGAGGCGGTCGCCGACGCCGATCTCGTCGTGATCGCTGCGCCGCTCGGCGCCTACGCCGAAATTGCCGCGCGGATCGCTCCGGCCCTGAAACCAGGGGCAATCGTCAGCGATGTCGGGTCGGTAAAGACACCGGTTGTGCGCGACCTGCCTGGCATGTTGCCGAAGCATGCGATCCTCGTGCCCGGGCATCCTATCGCCGGAACCGAGAATTCCGGGCCCGGTTCCGGCTTCGAGACCTTGTTCGAGGGGCGCTGGTTCATCATGACGCCGCCGCCGGGCACAGATCCGGCTGCGGTCGACAAAGTGGCGGCGCTGTGGCGGGCCTGCGGCTCCCAGATCGAGACAATGGATGCGCAGCACCATGACAAGGTCCTGGGCATCACTTCCCATCTGCCGCACCTGATCGCCTATACCATCGTCGGAACCGCGGCCAACCTTGAGGAAGACGCGCAGTCCGAGGTCATCAAGTTCTCGGCCTCCGGCTTCCGCGACTTCACCCGCATCGCGGCCTCCGACCCGACCATGTGGCGTGACGTGTTCCTGAACAATCGGGAGGCGGTGCTGGAGATGCTGCAGCGCTTCACGGAAGACCTGACGGCGTTGCAGCGCGCCATCCGGCGGGGCGAGGGCGATACCCTGTTCGACCTGTTCAGCAAAACCCGCGAAATCCGCCGCCGCATCATCGACGCACACCAGGCCTGACAAGACGTAACGAGACCTCGATGACCCGCTACACCAAGGTCGTTTTTCTGGTCCTCGCCCATAAGCCCGATCCGTTCAATCTCCTCATCAAGTCCTTGGGAGATGCTTTCGACTGTTTTGTCCATGTCGATGCGCGGGTTCCGATTGCTCCGTTTAAGGCCGCAGCATCGAAGAGGGTCAGACTGATCGAGAAAAGAACGCCGATTTTCTGGGGCGGCAATAACTCGATAACGGCCACGCTCGATCTCATACGTACCGCGATCGACGCGGTTCCGGATTTCGGCAGGCTTGCGTTGATCAGCGGCGACTGCTTGCCGGTCGCCGATCTGGATACGCTGCAAGCCATCCTGGGTGAAGGCGAGGTGGAGTTCATCCAGACCTTTCCGGTGCAGAACGATCCCGCGCTTAGAAACCAGGATCCGGTGCTCGCGGTCGAGCGATATGGGTGGAGGCAGCCGGCCCGGTTCCAGACCTTCGTGTTCTGGGACCACGAACTTCTGAATCCCCGCGGCCGCGCCGCCGCGATCAAAAAATACGGTGGCGAACTCGATGGCCGGTTGGACGAGATTCGCAGGGACGTCCAAGAGATCGTCTCGTCGATTTTCACCGACTTCCCGCCACGCCCGCCGCTCTTCGAGAAATTCTTCTACGGCGCCAGCTGGTGGGCCATCTCGAGAGAAGCGACTCTGCAGATTCTGGATCAGCTGCACTCGGACGATTTCAGGGAATATTTTAAGTATTTCAGATGCGCGGACGAACATTTCATTCATTGCGCGTTTGGCAACAACCCCGCTCTACACGCGCGTAAACGTCGTCCGTTCATGCATTTGGGACATCCGATGGTCGAGGACACGTCGGTTCATCACCTGAAGGCTGCGATGCTGCCGCCGATACACCGCGAAACCGGCTGCCTTTTCGCGCGAAAATTCGATCCCGCCGCGACGCCGGATATCGCGCAAGCGATTGCCGAGGGGCGATATTTCGAGATCTTGCGTCGAACTTCGGCAACGGATCCCTGAATTTTCGGACGGCGATAGTCTCCAATCCGGAAAGCACGCGATATTGAAAGTATGCTAAGCGGCTAATCGAGCTTGATCTCCGGGATCTGGCCGAGCTTTGCCGGTCCCAGCGAAATGTGGCGATCCTGGATCGTGAGGGGGGTCTTCACGGTCGGCCGCCCGTCGGGGCCCGTCTGCGCTGCGATGCCCATCGCCAGCTTTGCCAGGCTTGCGCCGCTCATCTTGATCCAGCCGGCCGCGGCAAGGGAGTCGAGCGCCTGTTCATAGCCCGCGATATGGACGCTGAAGGCACCCTCCGGCTGCATATTGGTGTCCAGCGCCAGCGTGCCGTTGCCGCCGAAAGACAGAGCCCCCCACTCGATCGACAGGTCTGGCGTATTGATCGTGCCGCCGGCGTCGCGCCAGGCCTTGAGGCCGACGCCGTCATAGGTGGCCGGGGGTACGCCCATCAGCTGCACATGCAGCCCGATCTTCTTGATTGTTGAGCCGAGCGGGTTGCCCTCAATGACAGGGGCCGAGAGGTCGAGCCCTTCGAGCGAGAGGTCCATCGCCGTGTCGGTGTCGGCCTTGGGTGGTGTTGCCGGCCGGATTTCCTGCAGCTTGAGTGTCGCGATGGTAAGCTCACGGCCGGCGTCGCCCTCGACCCCGGTCAGGGAGGCGCTGACCGTATCCGCGGCAAGATTGAGCGCGGTCGGCACGGCATTGTCCTGGAAACCTGCGGTTCCCCTCAGTGTCTGGCTGGCGAAGGTCAGGGCCGGACGCACGTCGCCGGACGGCAGACTGACGGTGACACCGCCCGTCGCATTGATGTGGAAAGTCCGGATTGCCCAGGGCCGAGCGTTGACCTTAAGATTTTGGGCCGTGAAGCCGAGCCCGGATGGCCAGGACAAGCCGACATTCTGCAATTTGATCGTGAACGTAAACGGATAGCCGCCGACGCTGACGGCGTCGGGTGCAAGCTTCGCGCCCTTCGCCTGTTCAGTGGTTATCCAGCTATTGGCTGAGCTGGTGATCGTACGTGCGGTCAGCACCCACCATCCCGAATAGAGGATGAAGACTACGACCGTGCCGGCGATGAGGAGGGGTTTCTTACGAATGGGACCTGTCCTGAAGTTCGGCTGCGACGAGCCGGTTGGTTTCGGCTTCAAGTCTTTGTTCCAACACGGCAAGGGCGGCTTCGGGTTCCAGCCCCGGTTCGATGGGCGGCAGAAAAGAGAAGGTGACAGTCCCGCCGTGCTTCAAGCCCTTCTTTGGCCAGAATATACCTGAATTGAGCGCTAGCGGGACAATCGGGAGATCGAGTTCGCTATAAAGCGCGACGACGCCTGATTTATAGGATCGCTTTTGGCCGGCCGGAACGCGCGTGCCTTGCGGAAATATCACGATCGGCCGCCCCTCGGATTTGGCCGCAAGCGAGGCGGTCAGCATTGAATCGATCGCGCGGCGGCCGGCGCCGCGATCGATGGGGATCATGCCGGTCTTGCGCAAATAGCGCCCCCAGATCGGGATGCGCAGCAGTTCCTTCTTCAGGACGATGGCCGGGTCACCCAGGATCGGATGGAGCTTCATCGTCTCGTAGGTCGACTGGTGCTTGGCGGCGACAATGAAACTGCCGCGGCGCGGACGGTTTTCTTCTCCGATCACGCGATAGTTCAGGCCCAGGACGTTCCGCTCGATCCAGGCGACGGTATCGACCCAGAAAAAGGCCAGTCGCAGGGCTCCCTTGCGCGGCAATAGGGGGCCGAAGGCGAGCACGATGCAGCAGATGCCGGTCCATACAGGAAAGATCAGCGTAAAGGCTGCGCTGCGCAGATACTTCATCGAAATCCTTAGGGCAGCAGGCGGCTGATGAGGAATCGCCACCGGACGATGAGGTACTTACCGTATTCGCCAAGCAAAAGGGTAAATGTCGCGCGGTCACGCCACCAGAGTCCGTCGCCGATAGCGGCGGGATGGATAGGGTTGGGAACGATCACGAGATCGGGGGCTTCCATGCGGAATTCGATGAGGGCGCGGCGCATGTGATAGTCGGCGGTGACAAGACGCATGCTATTGAAGTTGTTTGCGCGCATCCAGGCGACGCTTTCTACCGAATTGCCGAACGTGTCCGCGGCAGTGTCGCCGAGGTCGATGCGGCTAGCCAAGCTCGCATCCTGCTTCTGCGACTGGCTCCGGTCGAGCCGCAGCAGATCGTCTACATCGACGCCGCGATGGACGCCGGAGACGAACAGTTTTTTTGCCTTTCCATCTTGCAGCAGCGTCAGAGCGGCGTGAATGCGGTCGCCGCCACCGGTCAGCACCACGATGGCGTCGGTCTGTGACAGGTCGGTTGTTGGCGGCGGCAGCGCCAGGACGAAATGCACAAAGCCGATCGCGGCCGGCAGGGTAAATGCGAGGACGACGACCAGGATTTTGACAAGCAGGCCGGTCGATCGCTTTCGGATGGTCCTGACACGGCTCATCAGGGCAGCCGGCGTGCCAGGGCGTGCGCCGTCCAGCGGGCCACGAAGGTCGCAAGAAGCACGGCGCCAATCGGCACCGCCGCCAGCACGATCCAATCGAACCCTTCCAGGCGTAGGCGGGGGATCAGGGGCGCTTGCGCACGTCCGAGCGTCATCAATATGGCCAGCCCGCCGCCGGCCACGATGGAACCGAGCAGCGCCCCCACCGCAGAAGACTGGAAGGCGCCCGTCTGGAATTGCCGCGCGATATAGCCGTCGCTGGCACCCAGCCGGTGCAGCAATTCGATTTCGGGCCGATTGATCGTCAGCCGGGCCCTCGCCGTGGCGGCGACGGTAAAGACAGAAACGAGAGCGATGGCCGCGAACATGATGAGCCCTAATGCCTCGCCGGTCTTGGCGAGACGCATGAGATCGCGCGTCCAGGCGCCATGGTCGTCGAGTTTCGCTCCAGGCACCTGGGCGGCGATCTTCTGGGCAAGGGCGGGCAGGGGCTCGGTGGTATTTGTATCGACGCGGATGTCGATCAGGGCGGGCAGGGGCAGTTCGGTGATGAGCGAATCGTTACGCAGCCAGGGCTGCAGCAGCCGCTTAATGTCCGATTGCGGTACGGCCCGTGCGTCGATTACCCCCACGACCGCCTTAAGCGCGAGCACCGCACGGTCGATATCGGCTTGCGCAACCGGCCGCGTAGGATCCGCCGGTTCGAGTTCGACTGTCCAGCGTCCGGTCAGGGCCTGCCGCCATTCTACATCGACGTGACGGAGGGCCGCGGCGCCGGCCAGCACGGCGATACCGAGCGCGACCATCAGCGCAATGACGACCAGCGAAAGTGCCCTGACGGCGCGTGTCTCGGGTTGGAGAGGGATACGCATCAGCGGCCTCCGCCCCCATCGGCGCGTTGGATCAGCGTACCCTCGGCCAATTCCAGGCTTGCGTGCGGAAAGCGCTCGATCAGCGCGGGATTATGCGTGGCGATGACCACCGCAGTGCCCAGCCGGTGCAGTTCCTCGAAAAGTCGCATGATCCTGGCGCCGATCGCCTCGTCCACGCTGCCGGTCGGCTCGTCGGCGAGCAGGATGCTGGGTCGGCTGACGACTGCGCGAGCGATCGCCGCCCGTTGCTGCTCGCCGCCTGAGAGGGCGAGCGGGCTTGCCTCCATGGCGTCACCCAGCCCGACCCAGGTCAGAATCTCGTTCACGTCGCGGCGAATCTGCCGTTCGCCGAGGTCCGCGAGCCGGAGCGGCAGGGCCACGTTGTCGAACACCGAGAGATGGTCGAGCAAACGGAAATCCTGGAAAACCATACCGATCTGGCGCCGGACCGCCGGCATACGCCGACGCGGCAGCGAACTCACGTCGTTACCCAGGACGGTCAGGATGCCACGGGTCGGACGAAGGCTCAGATGGATCAAGTTGAGAAGGGTGGTCTTGCCGGCGCCGCTGGCTCCGGTCAAAAAATGGAAGCTGCCCGCCTCGATGGTGACGGATATGTCACGCAGGATTTCCGGTCCGACGCCATACCGGAAGCCGACGCTGTCAAAACTGATCATCGCGACTCGGTCTCACGCGGAATAACTGCCTAGTACTCTTGCAGAAGGCGCCGCAGATAGTCGAGTTCCTGGCGAGGCCGTTCGTGCTCGGAGGCGCGTCGGCGCAGCTCTTCCAGGATGGTTCGCGAGCGCTGCAGCTGGCGTTCGGTCGGCATCTTCATGCGATTGTGGCCGCTCTGCATGTGCGTGCGGCCCAAAGGATCCTTGCCGTCCTCGCCGTTGTCCTGCCCGTCACCGGACTGCGCCTCGCCGTCCTGCGACATTTGCTGGGACAGGCTCTGCGCCGCGTCGTCCAACTGCCCGGCGGCGTCCTCCTGATCTGCCTGGGCCCCACCCTTGGCGCCGCGCTGCAGGGCTTTCTCCGCGTTGCGCATCGCCTTGTCCGCTTTGCCCATGCCTTGGGGAATCTGGTTTCCCGATTCGCCGAGTTCGCGCGCGGCATCGCCCAGCGCCTTGCGCAGCGTCTCCTGGTTTTCCATTGTGTTCGGGCTTTTGCCGTTTTCCATATCGCGCTGCTTCTTAGCCATGTCCTTCAGCGCGTCCATGGACTTCTTGGCCTGCTCGTTAGCCTTGCTGTTGGGATTTTGGCCGGCCTTCAGGTTTTCCAGCAACTGCTTGATGTAGTCGAGCATGTCCTGAGCTGCATCGCGCGAACCGGATTGCGCCATTTGGTTCATCTTGTCGACTTGATTGTTCAGATCCTGCTGGTTCACGGTTTTCGAACCGGAGTCGGATTGCTGCTGTTGCTTCTGGCCGGATTCCTGCTCCTTGCGCATCTGATCCATCATCGCCTGGATGTCGCGGTTCATCGCGTCCTTCAGGTTCTGGGTCAGCCGCGCGAGTTCGGAGGCCGGCGTGTTCGGATCCTTTAGCGCCTTTTCCAGAGCATCCTCGGCGGCGCGGAGATTCTTCTCGGCGTCCGGTCGGTCGCCTTCCTCGATCTTGATCGCTGCGTTCCACAGCAGGTCCTCGATGGCGAGGACCTGCTTCTCGTTGTCGGGCTTGGCGCGGCGCAGTTCGCTCTTGGCGATATCCAGGGCCAGGAAGACGCCAAGATCGTTGGCGTAAAGCGTTGGCTCGGAAGCCAGCTTTGCGATCTCAAAGGCCAGCAGCTGGAAGGGGGCGTCGTTCAGAATCACATGTTTGCGTGTCTCAATGATCCCCGCCGCCGCGGCGTTGAGGAAGACGTGCTCGGGCAAGGTCATTGTGATTTCGCGACTCTCGCTGGACTGCCCGACGACATCCGTCGCCTTCAGCTTCGCGATCACTTTCATTCCCGCCCAGGGATGCGCGGTCAGGTCCTGGAAGCTGCTGCCGCGGATGTCCTTCTCTGAACGCCCGGAAGCCAGCGGAGCCGCGATCGGCTCTGCGATGACCCGGGGTTCCCCCGGCGCCGGCTTCATGTCCAGTTCGACCGCCGCGACGCCGTAATCATCGGTCGCCCTA
Source organism: Alphaproteobacteria bacterium (assembly GCA_035493715.1). Classification (GTDB taxonomy): domain Bacteria; phylum Pseudomonadota; class Alphaproteobacteria; order BOG-932; family Roseiterribacteraceae; genus BOG-932. Next base: position 45,149 of record DATJHU010000112.1, read on the forward strand.
TAGTCGATCTTCAGTGCGCCCGCCACCGTGCGCGTCGGTTTGCCGGCAAAATCGACCGAGGGTGGCAGGTCCGGGATGATCGTGATGTTCCAAGACGACAGCGTCGACCAACCGCGCCGGATGCTGAGCTTGCCCGGTGTTGTGATCGTGCGCGACAACGTGAAGCCGCCACCCTCGATCTGCTTGAAGTCGTCTCGCTGGTCGCCAAGCGTCAGATGCGGCACGCGCGAACCGCCAGTGACGTGCGCTTCCAGCGTGCTGCCGGTCGGCACCGCGATCGCGTCGTCGCTGTCCGGTTTCATCAGTATGGGGGCGAGCCCGGTGTAGGCGGGCGGTTTGATCCAAGCCTCCACCGGTATGGTTCCGGCGGCCGGCGCGAAGTCGGGAACCAGGGCGGCGATCAGGCGATGCCCGGAGCGAGGTCCCGCCATCGCGATTGCGAGCGCAAGCACGACGATCACGAAGAACCGGAGAGCCCAGGGATCGCGCTCAGCCAGGTGGGGCTGTGGCGGTGCCACACGCAGGCGGCCGATTTCGGCGCGGCGGCGATCCTGATAAAGCCGCCACAACGAACCGGTAATCGCATTGCCATCGAGATCGGCCGGCCGGTCGGCAAGCGCATCGAACGGGCGATGCACAAGGGCGCTGTCCTGCTCGACCCGCCTGCGGGCAGCCTGATTTTCCGGCCGCACGAACTTCCGCAGACCGGCACGGACGAAGAAGCCAAGCGCCACAGCGACGCCGATAAGCACGAGCAAGTGCAGCCACGCGGGGAGAGATTGCGGGATGCCCACAAGCGCCAGGACGATGAAGCCGGCGATCAGGGTTGGAACCTGCCAAAAGGCGGCTAGGAGCCGCTCGACCCACAAAACGATTTCTGCCGCTTGTCCATAGGCGGCTATCCGGCGGTCGAGCCGGGTACGAGGCGGAGTCTGCGGTTCCGCCGTCATGCCCGTTTCCGGCCGGCGCGCACGCCGAGCCCAGCCGATTCACCCAACCATGCGGGGATATGTTCGTCTGCGAACATCGCCTCGATCGCCTGCCGCGGCCGCACGACATCGAAATCGTCGCCGCGCACCAGAACCTCGGCACTGAGCGGTCGCGCATTATAGGTCGAAGACATGCTTGAACCATACGCACCGGCCGCGCCGAAAGCGACCAGATCGTCGGCGGCGATCGGCGGCAGGTTGCGGCCCCGCGCGAAGGTGTCGCCACTCTCGCAGACCGGTCCGACCACGTCGGTGGGCGCCAACATCGCGTTGGAGGCGGGTGCGACGACCGGTAAGATCGGATGGTAGGCGCCGTACATGCTGGGCCGCATCAGGTCGTTCATGCCGGTGTCGAGGATCAGGATATCGTTTGGCTTGCCTGCCTTGCGGTAAACGGCGCGACTGAGCAGTATTCCCGCCGAGGCGACGATCGAACGGCCAGGCTCGATCGCCAGTCGGCAGCCGAGATTGCCGACCGTCTCGAATACTGCTGTCGCGTAGTCGTCGATCGCGGGCGGCTTTTCATCGTTGTAGGTGACGCCGATGCCGCCTCCGAGATCGATCGTCTCGACCAGCTGGCCGGCCGCGCGAAGATCCCTCACCAAATCGGCTACCTTGGTATAGGCGCGGCGGAACGGCGTCAGGTCGGTCAATTGAGAGCCGATATGCACGGCGATTCCAATGATTTCGACTCCCGCCATGCCGACGGCGCTGCGATAGACAGCCGGCACCTCATCGTAGGGAATCCCGAACTTGTCGCCCTTCTTGCCGGTCGAAATCTTCTCGTGGGTACGCGCGTCAACGTCGGGGTTGACCCTGAGCACGATGCGCTGACGACGCCCGAGCGACCGGGCGACTTGATCGAGCGTCTCAAGCTCAGGCACGGATTCGACGTTGATCTGCGCGATGCCCTGCCTGACGGCTTCGGCCAGCTCCTCGCGAGTCTTGCCGACGCCAGAGAACACGATCCGCGAAGCGGGCATTCCGGCCGCGAGTGCGCGTCTCATCTCGCCCACGGACACGATGTCCGCGCCGGCGCCGAGACTGGCGAGGAGGGCGAGCACACCCAGATTGCCGTTCGCTTTCAGCGCAAAATGGATGGCGACATTCTGACCGCCGAAAGCCATCTCGTATGCGCGATAATTCGCAGTGATCGCCGCTGACGAATAGACATAAGTCGGGGTGCCGACGGTTTCAGCGATGCGCGCCAGGGACACGTTCTCGGCATGAAGGATGCCGTTCCTGTAGGCGAACCCGGTCATAGATGAGATCCCGGAGAATCGGGCGGAGGATAACGCTGGGGATACTTCTCGTGCGTCCCCTCGGGCGGGTCGAGATAGCGGGCGCGCTTGCCGCAGCCGCTGACGCCCAGCGCGACGAATACGAGGAGGATGGCGATCACGATTCTCACAGGAACCTCGCACGTGCTGCGACGACGGCTTCACGAACGCGTTCCGGCGCAGTGCCGCCCTGGCTCGTCCGGCTGGCGACCGAGGCCTCCACGGTCAACACGTCGAACACCCGGTCGTCGATCTCGGCATGCACTGCGCGCATTTCATCCAATGTCAGATCATACAGCTGCACGCCTTTGGTCTCAGCCAGTTTCACCAGGCTGCCAGATATGTGATGGGCGCTGCGGAACGGCAGGCCTAACGTCCGCACCAGCCAGTCGGCCAGATCGGTCGCGGTGACGTAACCGCGGTCGGCGGAACGCCGCATTGAATCTGCGTTGACCGTCATGTCGGCGACCATACAGGTCATCGCTGCGAGGGCCAAAGCCAGCGTGTCCTCGGCATCGAAGACCGGTTCCTTGTCTTCCTGCATGTCCTTGGAATAGGCGAGCGGCAGGCCCTTGAGCGCGATCAGCAACGTGTTGAGATCGCCGATGACACGTCCTGTCTTGGCGCGCACGAGTTCGGCGGCGTCCGGGTTGCGCTTTTGCGGCATGATCGAACTGCCGGTGGTGAAGCCATCCGACAGGCGCACAAAGGCGAACTTGTCCGACGACCACAATACCAGCTCTTCGGCGAAGCGCGACAGGTGAACGGCGACGATCGAACCGGTTGCCAAGTAGTCGAGCGCGAAGTCGCGGTCGGAGACGGCGTCTATGGAGTTGGCGGACGGCCGTGCGAAGCCGAGCGCGGAAGCCGTTGCCTGCCGGTCGATGGGGTAGGGGGAACCCGCCAGCGCCGCGGCGCCGAGCGGACAATCGTCGGAGCGGTTCAGCGCGTCGATGACCCGGCGGCGGTCTCGGCCGAACATCTCGACATAGGCCAGCAAATGGTGGCCGAACGTCACCGGCTGGGCGAGCTGCAGATGGGTGAAGCCCGGCATGATGGTTGCGAAGTGCCGCTCCGCCTGGTCGATCAGCGCTGACTGCAGTGCCTTCAGGTCGTTGTCCAGGCGGCCGAGCGCGTTGCGGACCCAAAGCTTGAAGTCGGTTGCCACCTGATCGTTGCGCGAACGCGCGGTGTGCAGCCGTCCGGCGGGGGCGCCGATCAGTTCGGCCAGCCGCGCCTCGACATTCATGTGGATGTCTTCGAGTTCCGTCTTGAAGACGAACCTGCCGTCTTCGATCTCCGCCGCGATCAGGTCGAGGCCGCTACGGATCTCGTCGGCGTCGGCGGCCGAGATTATGCCCTGCTTTGCGAGCATGGCGGCATGCGCCTTGGAGCCCTCGATATCCTCCCGCCACAGCTTGCGGTCGAAGCCGATAGATGCATTGATCCGCTGCATAATCGACGACGGGCCGGCCGAGAACCGACCACCCCAAAGGCTGTTCGCCGCACCCGATTCAGTGGACGGCGATTGACCGGTTGTGCCCGTGTCCGGCATAGGCGGTTTAGTGGAGGAATTATTCATGATTGACGCGACGATAACATATTCAGGCCGGATCGTATGGGCCGCCGCGCTCGCCTTGGCAATACTCGCGGGGCCTGTGCAGGCCCAGGGTGTTGCCGATGCCGGAAAACTGATCGAGGCAACGCCGCCGAAGCCGTTTCCTGAGCTGACTTTGACCGACCTGGACAAGGAAGAACCGGCGAATCTGTCCGCCTATAAGGGCAAGCCGCTCATCGTCAATTTGTGGGCGACCTGGTGCGGACCCTGCCTTGAGGAGATGCCCTCGCTGATGAAGCTGAACGCGGCATTGAAGGGCCAGGTTGCGGTGGTTGCGATCGCCGAAGACCGGGGCGGCAAGTTCCAGGTCGACCCGTTCCTGAAGGAACACAATATCCAGGGCCTGACGATCTTCCTCGACAAGACGAGTTCGACGGTCAAGGCGCTGAAGAACCCGCCGTTGCCGACGACGCTGCTGATCGATGCGCAGGGCAACGAGGTCGGCCGGGTCGTCGGAGCGCGCGATTGGGCGTCCGCGGAAAGCCAGGCGGAGATCGCCAAGCTGCTGGGGCTGAAGACGCCAGGGTAACAAAGCCGCGGCGACGTGAATGGGCGAGGTGAATAAGGCCGCCTGACCGGCCTTATTGCCCGCCATTTTATTGGCCGTCCCCTTATTGGCCGTCCACGGTGAAGGCGAGCAGCGCGTTGCCCGGATGCTGAACCGGGGTCACGCCGGAATTCACCAGCAGCATCCCGTTCGCGACCACCTGTCCGCCCATGTCGATCGCACCGCCTTTGGCTTTGATGCCGTTGACAGCGTCGAAGGTCTGCGCCGTGTCGAAATCCCAGAATATTTTTCCGTCCTTTGGCGCGTAGGCGCGAATATGGCCGTCCCAGGAGCCCACGAATACCGCGCCGGGAATCGCGGTTACGCCGCTCGGCTGGGCTTTCGAGCAATTGACGGCGCCCCAACTGCATACCGGCTCAGGGGCCGGTGTGTGCCAGACGATCTCGCCGGTCCTGGGGTTCAGCGCCCACACGCCGCCGGGCTGGTTCGGCGGCTGCGCGATGGCGTCACCGACCGCGACATAGAGATTGTCGCCATCGACCGCCGGACCCCATTCGATTCCGCCTGTGCTGGTGCCGCCGGCCAGCTTCTGCTGCCACAGCAACTTGCCTTTGGCGTCAGGGTCGAAGCCATAAGCGATGCTCGATTTCGCGCCGGCCAGGATGATTTGCTTGCCGTCGGGCAGCGTGTGCAGGATCGGCGAGGCGCCGAAATCGAAGTCGGGGCCTGTAGGTTTCGGGCAATTGCCTTGGGTCTGTTCCGGGCAGCCGACCAGCCAGTTATCGTCCTTGCGGACCTGGGTTACCCATTTGCGGGCGCCGGTCTTCAGATCCAGCGCCATCACGGCGTCTGAGCTGTCGATCTGTTGTTCGGTGTAGGAATCGCCGGTGCCGATATAGAGCAGCTTGCGCTTGGCATCGATCGTCGGCGAATCCCAGACGGCGACTCCGGCCGGGCCGAACATCTGGACGCCGGCCGCGTTCTTGCGCGTCTTCTTGGGCTTTTGCGCAATTGTATAGGTCTGCCACCGCACCTTGCCGGTGTTTGCGTCCACGTCGACGACGCTGCCCTGGAAGGTGCAGCACTGATATTTCGGCGTCGCGCCGGAGACTTCCTCCATTGAGGACACCGGCACGTAGAGCTGGCCGTCATAGAGTTTCGGCGCGCCGGTGATGCGGGCGAGGGGATGCTTCTCGACCGGCGTCGACCAGAGCTGTTCGCCGGTCATCGCGTCCAGCGCGTGCACGACGGCCTTTTCGTCGCCGAAATAGACCGCGAATTTCGACTGGCCCTTGAGCTTTACGGCACCCACTGAGATTGCCGTGCGGACGGCGGTGCCGACTTCGTTGACCCAGTGCGTACAACCGGTCTTGGCATCCAGCGAGAAGACCTGGCCCTCGCGTGTTTCGATGAACACGCGGCCCGAAACGACGACCGGCTGTCCATAGGCGATGCCCGGATAGGCGAAGGCCCACTTCACCTTCAGTTTCGGCACGTCGTCGGGCTTCACGCCGGGATCGGCCTGGTAGCGGGTGTTTTCGACCGTATTGCCCCAGCCGTTCCATCCCGGTGCACCGAGGTCGATCGGACCGCCGTCGTCCTTGCACATGTTGGCATGCAGATCCGGCTGGGGATCGTTTCCGGGTTCGCGGCCGGTCAGATAGACCGCGATGTCGTGGATCTGGGTCGGTGTCATGTCCTTTGCCATTGGCCGCATGACGCCCTTGCTCAGGGTGTTGATGATGCTTTCCGGCGTCTTCAGCATCGAGATGAAGCTGCGGGCGGGAATGCGCCCGGTCGGGAATTCGTGACATTCCGCGCAATGCTGATTGTAGAGCGTCTCGCCGTCCTGGGTTTCGGCGGCCGGAACGCCGCCTGCCGCGCCCTGAATCGGTTCGGCGCGCAGCGTGTGGGCAGCAGCCAGCATTGCGAAGGCGCCGATCAAGGCGGAGAGATGTCGTGTCACTGAAGCTTCCCTATGCGCCGGTTGCGGCGAGCGTGATGGACTACTTTGTTCGCATTTTGCGGTATCGCGAGAAAACAGCAAGCTTCCGATCGGCTGGGACGCCAATAGTCGCAGGATTCCGATAGATTTTTACGTATCTTCCTTTGGCGTGCACGTAGCGGATACGGCCGGCGCCCCGCATCGACCTTTCCAACATCGGGAATGGGCGCTAGAGGTTTGGGCATGAAATTTCTGCATTCGACCAAGGCCTCCGACAAGGATGCATCGGGCGATGCCGGCGCCGAACGGGCAGCGCTGACGCGTCTCAGAATCGCATCGAACTTGTCCGGCGGAACGCCGGTGCGTGAGTTCGACACCGGCTCACGGACCGGGTCGACGGGCTGGTGGTTCATGCTGCAGCTGGGCAGCTGGCGCACCAAGGTGGCCGACGCCGTGCTTTCGATACGCGAATCGGGCAGCGGCACGCTGGGTGCCATCGAACAGCTGATGCAGCAGGCAAATGTCGATGTCGCGCGGGTTTCGATCGTGCGATCGGCCACGGAGGCCGGCGATGTCGAAGGCGAGGCCGAGGGCCGCAGGCGCCTTTGGTTCTTTCAGGCTCACCGCGAATACCGCGACCTGCTGCCGCTTGCCGGCGGCGCCGACGGCCTGCTGCGGCGACTGGGCGCGCACACGCGCCGCAACATCCGGCGGACAGAGCGGATCGCGGAGGCTTCGGGGTTACGATTCCATTTTCGGGAGCGGACTTCGGCGATCGCCATCGACGAGCAGGTAAAGGCACTTGCCGCCGCGAACCTGCCCACGCCGATCCCGGTCAACAGCATTGCCGTATTCGAGCAGATGTTGTCGCATCGGCCGACAACTTTTGACGCACGCATGACCGATGCCGACGGCACGCTGCTCAGCCTGTGCCGTGGGTTCGTCAGCGGGCGGACGGCCTATCTGGTCTATCAGATCAATAATCCGGTCATTCCGCGTATCAATCTGGGGCTTTTCCACACCTATAAGGTGATCGCGGAACTGTCGGCGCTGGGCGCGACTGAGGCGATCTTCGTGATGGAGGGGCGCGGCCTGCTCAAGGCTGCATGCCGCGTGTCCTCGAAGGAAGAGTTCATCACCGTCCGGCGCAGCGCGCGCGGCCTGGCGATCGCGGCCCTGTTGGCGGTTGCCCTCAAGGGAACCCGTTTCGGCGAGGCGATGCGCTATGTCGTGCGGTCGATCTTCCGCCATTGGATGCGGTTGCCGAAGCTCAGTTACGATCACGCCGTTGCGTCCGTGGCGCCGCCGGGGCCGCACTGGGCCCGTGCGATCGGCGGTGCGGTGGGACTTACGGTGGCGGTCGGCGCCGTAGGCACCGGCGTGCTGGTACGCTCCGGCGTCGAGTACCATCCGTATATCACAGCCTATCCGGCCATCATTCTGACCACCTATCTGACCGGGGCCTGGACGGGATTGATGACCGTCGCGATCGGCGGCCTGGGTATTCTTTACTATGTGATACCGCCGTACGATTCCTTCGCGCTTGAGCGGGAGGCCGATATTCTGTCGACAGGCGTCTATGTGATCAGCGCATTTGCGTTGTGGCGCTGGTTTTCGCGCTATACCAAGTCGTTGAACGTCATATAGCGAAAGCCGTCGACCAGAACGCGGCTCGAGGAGAGCGCCCATAGTCGCGTTGCCGCCGATCACAACACTGGCCATCGAGGCGAACGGTCTTACGTTCGAAGTGCTGGAATGCGGCGAAGGCGACCGGTTGGTTCTTTGCCTCCATGGTTTCCCGTCGCACGCACGGTGCTGGACCGGTCAATTCGCGGCGCTCGTCGAGGCCGGCTACCGCGTTTGGGCGCCGAACCTCAGAGGGTATGGCAAATCCGGCCGGCCGCCCCACGTGGCCGACTACACGGTGGATACGCTGCTGGCCGATATCGCGGGTCTGATCGACGCTGCCGGCGCGCGCTCGGTGACGGTTATGGCGCACGACTGGGGCGGCCTGCTGGCCTGGTTCTTCGCGGCCCGCGCGATCCGTCCGATCGACCGGCTGATCATCCTGAACGCGCCGCATCCGGCCTGCGCCACCGTCGCCTACCGTAAATGGCGGCAGGCGCGCAAAGGCTGGTACATCCTGGCTTTCCAGATTCCCTGGCTGCCGGATCGCATCCTCGCCGCGCGGCACGCCTGGGCAATCGGCCGGCTGATGCGTTTCGCGTCCGGCAGGGCACGGGTCTTCTCCAATGTCGCGATCGAATTCTACCGCAGCCAGGCGTCCGAGCCGGGTGCGGCGACGGCGATGCTCAACTGGTATCGCGGTCTTACGCGCGGCGGGGTGCCGGACGAACTCAAAGGTAAGTTCCCACAGATCGAAACGCCGACCCTGGTCATCTGGGGCGATGCGGATGTCGCACTCGACCGCAGCTGTATCGCCGGCGTCGAGGTTTATGTGCCGAATATCCAAATCCGCTACTTGGAGGGCGTCTCCCACTGGGTGCAGGAGCAGGAGCCGGACACCGTCAGCCGGATGGTGACGGCGTTCCTCGATGGCCGAACGGTGCCGCTCGGCTAGCGGGTGGGAACCGGCTTTTCGCCGCGATAGTCGTAGAAGCCGCGCCCGACCTTGCGGCCGATCCAGCCGGCCTCGACATATTTCACCAGCAGCGGGCAGGGGCGGTACTTCGAGTCAGCCAGCCCGTCATAGAGCATCTGCATGATGGACAGGCACGTATCCAGGCCGATGAAATCGGCCAGCGCCAACGGGCCCAGCGGATGGTTGGCGCCCAGATGCATCGCCGTGTCGATCGCCTCGACGGATCCCACGCCCTCGTAGAGCGAATAGATCGCCTCGTTGATCATCGGCATCAGGATGCGATTCACGATGAAGGCCGGGTAATCCTCGGAGACGGCGGTCGTCTTGCCCAGCGTGTCTTCGGCCAGCGAGCGGATCGCTTCATAGGTCGCGTCGTCCGTGGCGATGCCGCGGATCAGCTCGACCAGCTGCATCACCGGTGCGGGATTCATGAAATGCATCCCGATGAAGCGTTCTGGACGATCGGTCGCCGCGGCAAGGCGCGTGATCGAGATCGAGGAGGTGTTGGTCGCCAGTAATGTATCGGCACGCAGATGCGGCGTCAGTTCCTGGAAGATCGCGCGTTTGACCTCTTCCTGCTCGGTCGCGGCTTCGATCACCAAGTCACAGTCCGAAAGATCGGCGAAGTCCCCGGTGACATGGATGCGGGCGAGCGCGACCTGCTTTTCCTCCTCGGTCAGCTTCTGCTTGACGACCTGCCGGGCGAGATTCTTGTCGATTGTCTCGATGGCCTTCGCGAGCTGCGGCTGGCTCAGGTCCTGGATAGTGACGTCCAGGCCGGCGACAGCGCACACATGTGCGATGCCGCTGCCCATCTGACCTGCTCCGATGATCCCGATCTTTTCGATCTTCATTCTGATGATCCGCGAGTGTCGAGGCCGATCAGGCCTTGGCCAGCTCGTCGGCCAGTTCAGGAACGATCTTGAACAGGTCGCCGACGATCCCGTAGTCGGCAACGGAGAAAATCGGGGCCTCGGAATCCTTGTTGATCGCGACGATCACCTTGGAGTCCTTCATGCCTGCCAGATGCTGGATCGCGCCCGAGATGCCGACCGCGATATAGAGGTCCGGGGCGACGATCTTGCCGGTCTGGCCGACCTGGTAGTCGTTCGGGACGAAGCCCGCGTCGACCGCGGCGCGCGAGGCGCCGATAGCCGCGCCGATCTTGTCGGCGACCGCTTCCAGAAGCTTGAAGTTCTCGCCGTTCTGCATGCCGCGGCCGCCCGAGATCACGCGGCGGGCCGAGGTCAGTTCCGGCCGTTCGGACTTGGACAGCTCCTGGCCGATGAAGGTCGACAGGCCGGCGTCGCCCTTGGAGCCGATCTTTTCGATCGTGGCCGAGCCGCCTTCCGCCGGGGCGGGGTCGAACGCGGTGCCGCGCACGGTGATCACCTTGATCTTGTCGGCGGTCTGCACGGTCGCGATGGCGTTGCCGGCATAGATCGGACGGGTGAACGTGTCCGGCCCTTCGACGCTCATGATCTCGCTGAGTTGCTGCACGTCCAGCAGCGCGGCGACGCGCGGCATCGTGCTCTTGCCCATCGAGGTGGCGGCGGCGATCAGATACTCGTAAGAGCCGCCCAGATCGGCGACCAGCGGAGCGAGGTTTTCCGGCAGGCTGTGCGCCAGCTCGGGTGCGTCGGCGACCAGAACCTTGGTCACGCCGGCGATCTTGGCGGCGGCCTCGGCCGCGCTTTGGCAGTTCTGCCCGGCGACCAGGACGGTGATGTCGCTGCCCAGTTTCGTGGCGGCGGTGACGGCGTTGCGGGTGGCCGGCTTTACCGACTGATTGTCGTGTTCGGCGACAACGAGAATGGCCATGGCTCAGATAACCTTTGCTTCGTTTTTCAGCTTGTCGACCAGTTCCTGCACGGTCGCGACCTTGACGCCGGCCTGGCGTTTCGGCGGTTCGACGACCTTCAGGGTCTTGAGCCGCGGCGTAACGTCGACTCCAAGATCGCCGGCGGTGATGGTGTCGAGCTGCTTCTTCTTGGCCTTCATGATGTTGGGCAGCGAGGCATAGCGCGGCTCGTTGAGGCGCAGGTCGGTGGTGATCACCGCCGGCAGCTTCAGCTCGTCCGTCTCGAGGCCGCCGTCGACTTCGCGCGTGACCTTCACCTTGCCGTCGCCCAGCTCGACCTTCGAGGCGAAGGTGGCCTGGCCCCAGCCCAGCAGCGCGGCCAGCATCTGACCGGTCTGGTTCGAATCGTCGTCGATCGCCTGCTTGCCCAGGATGACGAGCTGGACGCCTTCCTTCTCGGCCAGCGCCTTCAGCACCTTGGCGACGCCCAGCGGCTCAACGCCTTCCTGGGTGACCAGGATGCCGCGATCGGCGCCGATGGCGAGCGCGGTGCGGATGGTTTCCTGAGCCTGCGCAGGCCCGATGGACACGGCGATGATTTCCTCGACCTTGCCGGCCTCTTTCAGGCGCACGGCCTCTTCGACGGCGATTTCGTCGAACGGGTTCATGGACATCTTTACGTTCGCGGTGTCCACGCCCGACCCGTCGGGCTTTACGCGGATCTTGACGTTGTAATCGATGACCCGCTTGACGGGGACAAGGACCTTCATTGGCCGTTCCATATGTTCGTTGCGCTCCAGCGCGCAGGCCTCATCGGCCCAGGCACCGGACAAAGTGGCGCGCACCTTAGAAGTCTGCCGGGAAGCCTGTCAACGCGGGGTGGGCGCGAGGGGCTTTAAGCGCATGCGATATCGCCCCGCATCCGCGCTTGGGATGCAGGTTGGGTGCGAAATAGGATGGGTGGGGCGCAGCGATACCCATTGGCGGATCGATGGGTATCGCTGCGCTCCACCCATCCTACGCCATCTTGCCGATTTACCGGGGCGGCCCGCGATTGCGGCGGCGCTTGCGGGCGGCGGGCGTGTTCGGGTTGTGCACGCTGGTCGGCGGCACGCGGAATCCCTTGCGGATGCCCGCCTTGGCGGCCAGTACGGCGGCCTTGACCGCCGGCTTTACCTGCACGCCATGCTTGCGCGGTTTCAGCGTCGGTCGATCCGCCACGGTCGCGCGCATCCGTTCCAATATCGCGGTCTGCCCGGGCCTGCGGTCGGCGGGCGGGGCAAACGGGTCGTTTTCCGGAGGTTCGACACCTAGCGTCTGGCGAATGTCGGCGATCAGCGCGTCGATCGGGCCGTCGCTGTAATCCAGCCGGACACGCAGATCGGCGAGATCCCCCAGGCCACGACGGGCCTTCTCGAAGTCGAACAGATCGTCGTAATCGCCGTAGTCGTTGTAGCTGTCATCGTCGTAGAGATCGCCGAGCAGGTTTTCCTTGACCAGGCGGGGCTTGAAGAAATCGTCGCGGTCGGGCGCCTTGAACAGGCCGCGCAGTTCGAATTCCAGCACGACAACCTGGCGCACCGCCTTGGCGATGCGGTCGAACTGCTGGATCGTGCCCTTGGGCCCGGCCATCCGGCGGTATTCCTCAAGCGGCGACAGCCCCTCCGCGACAGCCGTAAGCCGTTCAGCCTGGGCCAGCCCGGACTCCCGCAAACGATCGAGCTCAGCCAGCCGCGCCAGCGTCAGCGCGACAAGATGCTTCCGCTCACCGCGACCGGACTGGGCGGTGGGGGAAGGGGCAAGGTCGACGGGCGAGAACATATGGAACTAAATAAGAACAAAAGAGGATTATGTCAAGGGGGGTCCGTATTGCGGCGAACAACCCGATCGCAGGCAAGTTTCACTTCGTTCCAATGCAAGATTTCGCGCGTCACAGGCCGGAAACTGGGTACCGCACGACAGAGCCGGCGGCATGAGCTTCGGCTTCCGGGAGGTAGGGTTTCATTACGATTCGACCATAGCCCCGAAAGGAGTTCCACCGTGGACACTGTCCCAGCCGGCCAGGACGTACCGCTCATCGATCTGACAGGCGCGCTGAAAGGCGACCATGACGAGCGAGGCCGCGTCGCCCGGGAAATCGACGCCGCCTGCAGGGAAGTAGGCTTCTTCTCCGTCGTCGGACACGGTGTCGATTGGGAGCTGGTGAAGGAACTCAAGAGCGCGGGCTTCGCGTTCTTCGACCTGCCGATGGACGAGAAGATGGAGTGCGAGGCGGCCTGGGAGACCGACTACACCGGCTATGTCGCATCCGAAGCGCTATCGTATAGCCGGGGCGATGCGTCGGCGCCGGACCTGAAAGAATCCTTCACCTTCTATCCGATGGGCCGCACACCCGGGAAACGGCAGCCCTGGCCGCGCAACGTTCCCGCGCTCGAGGCGGCGCTGACGCCGTATTTTACGGCGCTCGAGCGCCTTGCCACCGACCTCATCGGTCTGTTCGAAATCAGCCTTGGGCTGGAGGAGGGTTATTTCACGCCGTTCATCGATCGCAGCCTGTCGGCGCTCCGCGTGCTGCATTACCCGCCTCTGGCCAACCCGGCGGCGCCCAATCAGTTTCGCGCCGGGGCGCACACGGATTTCGGTTCGCTGACCCTGCTGCTGACCGATGACGCGCTGGGCGGACTGCAAGTGCTGACGCGGCGCGGCGAGTGGGTGGATGTCGCGTACACACCGGGTGCTTTCGTCGTCAATCTCGGCGACCTGATGGAGCAGTGGACCAACGACCGCTGGGTATCGACCATGCATCGCGTAAAGGTGCCGCCGGTCGGCCCGGGCACGCGCCGGTTGTCGGCGGCGTTCTTCCACCAGCCGAACGAGGAAGCCGTCATCACGGCCCTGCCGACCTGCGTCGACGAGGCCCATCCTGCCAAGTACGCGCCGATGACGTCGGGCGAACATATGCACCGGAAGGTGCGGCTTCAGCGGGAAATGCAGGCCTGAAGGCCGGATTCTCGTCGGTGCGGCCGTGACGTCACCTGGGGGCCGGCCTTAGTCATTCCGACTTGAACTTTGATCGGGCGCCGGCGCTGCCTTGCGTCTGCCCCCGCAAAACCTCACATTACGGCCTCGCCGACATGTACAGCCGGCGTAATGGATCGAGGCAGGGGCCGCGCGGCCTGTCTCTCCATCGATGTCCTTCGCCGCGAGCAGTCGCTTTTATGACCATCCATGTCGGCAAACGGCCGAAGACGCCGCCGAAACCTCGATCCTCCGCCAAAGCCCGGCGCACCGCCGCGCGGCTGGCGGCTGTGCAGGTGCTGTATCAGGCGGAGCAGGCCGGCAAATCCGCGCCCGAGGCATTGGCCGAGTTCATCGAATTCCGGATCGGTCACGAGGTCGACGGCGATACGTTCGTCGCCGCCGATGTCACCCTCTTATCGGCGATCGTACGCGGCGCGGACGCCGAGCGGGCGCATCTCGACACGCTGCTCGCCGACGCAATCCGCGCGCCGCTGGAGCGCGACAGGCTGGAGCTGCTGCTGCGCGTCATCCTGACCGCGGGCGCCTGGGAACTTGTGCGCAACCTCGAAACGCCGGCCGCGATCGTCATCGCCGAGTATGTCGGCGTCGCCAGCGGTTTCTATGGCGGGACCGAGCCGGGACTGATCAATGGGGTGCTGGACCGCCTGGCGCGCACGGCGCGGCCCTACGAGTTCGGGGTGACCGGCGCCGGCCCGATCCCGGGCGGGCCCGCCGCTCAAGTCAAGAATGCCGACTGACAAACCGTCCGGGCTGGACGAATTCGGCCGGATCGCGCGTTTCTTCCGGCCGTTGGCCGCCGAATTTCCCGGCGCCTATGCGCTCACCGACGATGCGGCATCGATCCAGGTGCCCGCCGGAAAGGAACTGGTGGTCACGACCGACGCGATCGTCGCCGGAATCCATTTCCTCCCTGACGATCCTCCGCAGGACGTGGCGCGCAAGGGGCTGCGGGTCAATCTGTCCGACCTTGCCGCCAAGGGCGCCCAGCCGCTCGCCTATACGCTCTCGCTTGCGCTGCGCGCCGATACGCCGGATTCGTGGCTGGAACGGTTTGCCGCCGGGCTGGCCGATGACCAGGCGCGATACGGCATGCAGCTCGCCGGCGGCGATTCGGTTTCAACCGCGGGGCCGATCTGGCTGTCGATCACCGCGTTTGGGTTGGCCGAAGCCGGGCGGATGGTGCGCAGGGCAGGGGCCAAACCCGGCGACTCGGTCTTCGTCACCGGCACGATCGGCGATGCTGCCCTGGGGCTTGCCGTCGCCCAGGGGCGGTTGGCTTGTAACGCCGAAGACGCGGCCGCGCTTCTTGGTCGCTATCGCCTGCCGCAGCCGAGAAATGTGCTGGCCGGGACGATCGCGACGCACGCGCACGCCGCCATCGATGTGTCCGACGGGTTAGCCGCCGACTTCGCGCATCTCTGCCGGGCATCGCATGTCAAAGGCGAGATTGCGGTCGCAAGCATCCCTTTATCGCCGGCAGCGCGCCGCATCGTCGAAGCCGAGCCTGACAGACTGCCTGCCCTCCTAAGTGGTGGAGATGATTACGAAATTCTGATGACCGCCGCGCCAAGTGCCGCCTCCGCGTTGCACGTTGCCGCGGGCGCTGCCGGAGTCCTGCTGACGGAGATCGGCAAAATCTCCGGCAGGTCGGAAAGCGGCGAGAGCGCGCTGATCGATTCCGGCGGTGCGAAGCTGACGCTCTCCAAAGCCGGCTGGACCCACGCCTGACCGGCATCTTGTGCGGTGCCGAAGGCATGCGATTCTGCGCCCTTTACAGCGGTTTGAGCGCCCTGTATCCGTCAACGCCAAACGCAAAGCGCCTTTAGCTATCTAAAGGACAGAGACAGGTACAGGGACGGAGCACAATGACAGCCTATGACTACGTAATCATTGCGGGCGGCGTAATCGCCGTCCTTTACGGCATCATCGCCGGACGATGGGTCCTGGCGCAGGAAGCCGGCAATGCGCGCATGCAGGAAATTGCCTCCGCGATCCAGATCGGCGCCCGTGCCTATCTGAATCGTCAGTACACGACGATCGGTATCGTCGGCGTCGTAATCGCCATCATCCTGGGCATCACGCTCGGTTATCTTGTGGCCGTCGGCTTCGTTATCGGCGCTGTCCTGTCGGGCATCGCCGGGTTCGTCGGCATGAACGTCTCGGTGCAGGCCAACGTCCGCACCGCGCAGGCCGCGACCAAGGGCATGGCGCCCGCGCTCTCGATCGCCTTCACCTCCGGCGCCGTCACCGGCATGCTGGTTGTCGGCCTCGGGTTGCTTGGCGTCGCCGGCTATTTCTTCTTCCTCCGCACCCTCGGCATCCCGCAGCGTGAGCTTCTCGAAGCCATGGTCGGTCTGTCGTTCGGCGCGTCGTTGATCTCCATCTTCGCCCGTCTCGGCGGCGGCATCTTCACCAAGGGCGCCGATGTCGGCGCCGACCTGGTGGGCAAGGTCGAAGCTGGCATCCCGGAAGACGACCCCCGCAACCCCGCCGTCATCGCCGACAACGTGGGCGACAATGTGGGCGACTGCGCGGGCATGGCCGCCGACCTGTTCGAGACCTATGCGGTCACGACGGTCGCCACCATGCTGCTGGGTTCGATCTTCTTCGACGGCGAGACCCAGACCAAGCTGATGCTTCTGCCGTTGCTGATCGGTTCGGTCTGCATCGTCGCCTCGGTCATCGGCACCTTCTTCGTCCGCCTCGGCGGCAGCAAGAACGTGATGGGCGCCCTTTATAAGGGTTTCATCGCCACGGCGGTGATCTCCGCCGGACTGATCTACGGCGCGATGAACTGGCTGCTCGGCGCGGGCAGCAGCTTCTCCACCACCGGCGGTGATGCCCTGACCTTCGGGTTCAACAACCTGATCATCTGCGTGCTGACCGGCTTAATCGTCACCGGCCTGCTGATCTGGATCACCGAGTACTACACCTCGACGTCCTATCGTCCGGTGAGGTCGATCGCCAACTCGTCGCAGACCGGCCACGGCACCAACGTGATCCAGGGTCTGGCGATCTCCATGGAAGCCACCGCGCTGCCGGTTATCGTCATCGCCATCGGCATCATCGTCGCCTTCAGCGAAGCCGGCCTCTACGGCATCGCCGTCGCGGCCACCACGATGCTGGCGCTGGCGGGCATGGTGGTTGCGCTCGACGCCTACGGTCCGGTCACCGACAATGCCGGCGGCATCGCCGAAATGTCGAACCTGCCGGCGGACGTGCGCGTCACCACCGACGCGCTCGACGCGGTCGGCAACACGACCAAGGCGGTCACCAAGGGCTATGCCATCGGTTCTGCCGGCCTTGCCTCGCTGGTGCTGTTCGCGGCCTACGTGAACGACCTGACGCACTACTTCCCGAACCTGAACGTCACGTTCAGCCTGACGGATCCGTATGTCGTCATCGGCCTGTTCTTCGGCGGCCTGCTGCCCTACCTGTTCGGCTCGATGGGCATGACCGCCGTCGGCCGCGCCGCTGGCGCCATCGTCGAGGAAGTGCGGCGTCAGTTCCGTGAGAAGCCGGGCATCATGAAGGGGACGGACAAGCCCGACTACGGCCGCGCCGTCGACATGCTGACGCTGGCGGCGATCAAGGAGATGATCGTCCCCTCGCTGCTGCCCGTCCTCGCCCCGGTCGTCCTCTACTTCGCCATCAGGACGTTCGCCGGGCAAGCCGAAGCGTTC
>DATJHU010000113.1:0-21901 GCA_035493715.1 Alphaproteobacteria bacterium
CGGAACGGCGTGGTGCGAACGGTGCGCGCCATGCGCTGGGACAGATGGAAACGATCGAGCGGCAGTATGCCCCTGGGGTCGGGGTCGAACCAGACCAGCCGGTCGTCCTCGGCCGACTGGGCCATAGGGAAGATGCCGACCGAATAGGCCCGCAGCATGACCTCAGGGGTCAGCGCGATCTCATCGCTGCCCGTTGACGCGTTCACGGGAACGCGTCCTGCTTAGGGATCGGCGGCCAGCAGGTGCTCAAGCCAATGGATGTCATAATTGCCCGAGATGAAGTCGGGCTCGCCCAGGATGCGGCGATGGAGCGGCAGAGTCGTGTCCACCCCGTCGACCACGAACTCCTCGAGCGCGCGATAGAGCCGGGCGATGCATTCGGTGCGATCGTGCCCGTGAACGATCAGCTTGGCGATCAGGCTGTCGTAATTGGACGGGATCCTGTAGCCGCCATAGATGCCGCTATCGATCCGCACGCCGGGCCCGCCGGGTGCGTGGAAATCTTTCACGATCCCAGGTGAGGGGATGAACGTCACCGGGTTCTCGGCGTTGACCCGGCACTCGATCGCGTGGCCGCTGATCTTGACGTCATCCTGAGTGAAGCTGAGCGGAAGGCCGGCGGCGACACGGATTTGCTCCCGCACCAGATCGAAGCCGGTGATCATCTCGGTCACCGAATGCTCGACCTGCAGGCGCGTGTTCATCTCCATGAAGAAGAACTCGCCGTTCTCGTAGAGAAATTCCATGGTTCCCGCGCCGAGATAGCCGAGCTTGCGCACGGTATCGGCGGCCAGCGTGCCGATCGCTGCGCGATGTTCGGACGGCAGCACGGGGGAAGGGCCTTCCTCGATTAGCTTCTGGTGGCGGCGCTGGATCGAGCAGTCACGTTCGCCCAGATGTACGGCATTGCCGTGGCTGTCGCCGAAAAGCTGGATTTCGATATGGCGCGGTTTCTCCAGGTAGCGCTCGATATAGACCGCGTCGTTGCCGAAATTGGCACGGGCCTCGCCCTGCGCCAGACGCAGAGATTCGGGTAGCTCCGCGGCGCTGCGCGCCACCTTCATGCCCTTGCCGCCACCGCCGGCGGCAGCCTTGATCAGGACCGGATAGCCGATCTCCTTGGCGACCTTGAGCGCATCCGCCTCATCCACGACAGCGCCGTCGGATCCCCGGATGACCGGCAGGCCCAGGCCCGCGATCGTCTGCTTGGCCGTCACCTTGTCGCCCATGACACGGATATGCTCGGGCGAGGGGCCGATGAACGCGATGTGGTGTTCGGCGACGACCTCGGCGAAGCGCGCATTCTCCGACAGGAAACCGACACCGGGATGGATCGCGTCGGCGCCGGTGATCTCGGCGGCGGACAGGATCGCCGGGATGTTCAGATAGGATTCGCGCGACGGGGGCGGGCCGATACAGACGCTTTCGTCCGCCAAGGCGACATGCATCGCGTCGGCGTCCGCGGTCGAATGCACGGCCACCGTGGCGATACCCATGTCGTGGCAGGCACGATGGATACGGAGCGCGATCTCGCCGCGATTGGCGATGAGGATTTTCTGGAACAAGGCGCTTGATGACCTGCTATTCGATGATCATGAGTGGTTCGCCGTATTCCACCGGCTGCCCATCCAGGATCAGAACCTCTTTGAGCGTACCGGCTTTGGCGGCCTTGATCGGATTCATCACCTTCATGGCCTCGATGATCAGCAGCGTGTCGCCCACCTTCACAGGGCTGCCGGCCGAAACGAAGGGCGGCGAGCCGGGCTCGGCCTGCAGATAGGCGGTGCCGACCATCGGCGAGATCACCGCGCCGGGATGGCTGGCGGCGCTGACGGGCGCGGCAGGCGCCGGAGCGGCGGCAGCTGGAGCTGCGAGCTGCATGGGCGCGGCGGCCACGGCTCCGCGCGAGACGCGGATGCTGCGATTGCCCTCGGCCATCTCGATTTCAGAAAGGCCGGTCTCGGTCATCAATTCTGCAAGTTTGCGAATCGTTTCCGGGTCGATATCGAACGGCGGCATGGTTGCTCCAGGCGAAAGAAGCGCGATCTTAGTCAGGTCGGACGATCTGCGCCATGGCGTCCAGCGCCATGAGATAGCCTTTCAGGCCAAAACCGCAGATGACCCCCGACGCCGCGCGGGAAACATAGGAATGATGCCGGAATTCCTCCCGGCGGAAGATGTTGGACAAATGTACCTCAACCACCGGCAGGCCGGAGGCAATCAGCGCATCCAGCAATGCGACCGATGTGTGCGTATAGCCGCCGGCATTGACGATGATGCCCCTGTGCGCGGTCCCTGCGCTCTGCGTCCAGTCGACCAGCTCGCCTTCCTTGTTGGACTGGCGAAAGTCGATGGCGAGCCCAAGCTCCGCAGCTTTCGTCCGGCACGCTGCCTCGATGTCCGACAGCGTGTCGCGGCCGTAAATCTCCGGCTCGCGCTTGCCCAGCATGTTCAAGTTGGGGCCGTTGACGATGAGTATGGACGGGCGGTCGGTCAATGCGGGTGCCTTGAGGATGGGGCCAGCGTCTTACTAGAGGCGGCGGGCGACGGCAATTCCCGTCTCGCCGCGCTCATTCCGGCGCGTGGCAGACAGCCTCGATATTATGGCCATCGAGGTCAAACACAAAGGCGCCGTAATAGTTCGGGTGGTAATGGGCGCGGATGCCGGGCTCGCCATTGTCCCGTCCGCCGGCTGCGAGCGCCGCCTTGTAGAAAGCGTCGACCAGGGCGCGACTCGGCGCAGTGAGGGCAATATGGATCGGCCCCTTGACCGCTTGGCCGGAGCCGATCCAGAAGAACGGCTTGCCGGCTGCGCCGAAGCCGACATGCGCTTCCCCGCCCGATTGCTCCGGCGTCACCTCAACGATCACGTCGATGCCGAGCGGCGCGAGCGCCTGCTTGTAGAACGCCTTGGCGCGGGCGACGTCCGTGACCGCGAAGCCAAGGTGGTCGATCATCAACCTTTGTCCTTGCAGGCGTCGGCGACGTATTTCTTGAGGTCTTCGACCGACGAAGCTCCGCCGATGATCTGGTCGCCGATCACGAAGCCCGGCGTGCCGCTGATGTCCAGCGCGCGACCAAGGTCGAGATTCCTGTCGAGCTCGGCCTGGATTTCGGGTGATTCCATGTCCTTGTGCAGCTTGTCGATGTCGAGGCCGACGCTCTTGGCGATCTCGTCGACCACCGCGGCTTTCTCGTAATGGCCACGATGGGCCAACAGCGCGGCATGGAATTCGGGGTACTTGCCCTGCTTGACCGAAGCCAGAGCCGCCTTCGACGCGACAAGCGAGATCGGACCCAGGATCGGGAACTCCTTAAGCACCAGCTTGACCTTGGGATCTTCCTTCAGAAGCTTCTGAAGCTCCGGCTCGTTGGCTTGGCAGTAAGGGCATTGGTTGTCGAAGAACTCGACGATCGCGCAGTCGCTGTTCTTGTTGCCCGCCACCTGCGTGGCCGGGTCCCGCAGAAGATCGTCGCCGCGCTTGGACAGCGCCTCCTTGGCGGCCTTGTCCTTGTCCGCCTGCTGATTGGCCTGATAGGCCTCCACAGCCTGGATGATGATTTCCGGGTGTTTCAGCAGGTAATCGTGGACCACGCCCTCGATCGCCGCCTTTTGTGCGTCGTTCATCGGCGCGTCGGCCGCGGGGGCGGCCAACGGAAAGGCAAGCGCCAGCATAAGGCCGGTCAAGATGGCGCGAGGCGAAAAGAAGGACATTTCGATTTCCTGAGATGACTGTGCGCTACGCCTAACGCGCTTAGGGGCGGGGCGCAAACCCCGAATGCAAGGCGTGGTCGGGATCGGTGCTGCCGAAGCCGCTCGACATGTTGCCGGAGGCCGTGCCGGCGCTGAAATGGATACCGGCCGAATCCTCGTCCCGGCCATGGCGCTGCTGCGCCAAGCTGGCGGCGATCAAATCCTGAGCCCGCAGCCACTCGCGCGAACCGGCGGGCAACTGCCGCATCGCGTCCGACGCCATGCGGCGCGCCGCCTTCGGCTTTCCGCTCAGATTCGCCTCTTCGGCCAGCTCCAGCTTCGCCAGGGCTTCGTGCCCCTGCCGGCCGTAGGCAACGGCCAGGAAGCGGTGAACGCCCGGACTGTCGCCACCGGCCTTCAGCGCGATGTTCAGCTCGTCGAGGGCGATCGTCAGGTTCTTCGGATCGTCTTCCTTTTCCAGCAAAGCCTGGGCGTATTCGGTGTGGATCTCGTCGGTGCCCTTCGGCGCCAGCGATGCCGCGGTCTTGAAGACCGGCAGGGATTCGGCAATCCGGCCGTTCTCGAAAAGGATCTGGCCTTTGGCCTGGTAGAAATACGGGTTCTTCGGCTCCTGCGCGATCAGCCCGTCGATCAACTGCAGCGATTCCGCTGTCTGGCCCAGCCGCCAAAGCGCCACAGCGCGGCCATAGCGTCCGGCCGTGCTGGTGTCGGCGCGGGAATATTTCTTGAGTGCGAATTCCGGATGCAGGTAGCCGACCAGCTTTGCCTTCATCCGCGCATACATTTCGTCCCATCCGGCCGGCAGCTTGGCGTCGGCGTAATGGGATCGGCCAAGCCCCTGCACCATCGCCTCGACGCGGTCGGGCGTCGGCGGGTGGTCGATCAGGTATTTCTGGTCGCCGGTCAGCGGCACGCCCTCGTCGACCTCGAGTTTCTTCATGAATTCCAGAAGGCCGCGCGGCGAGATATGGGCTTGTTCCAGATATTTCATGCCGGCCTCGTCAGCAGAAGCCTCGATGGTGCGGCTGGACATCAGATAGTTGCGGATGCCCATGTCTTCGCCCACGCTCAGCGCGCCGACGGCGGCGGAGGGGTCGCCGGTGGAGGCGGCCGCGGCGGCGCCGATGACCGTCGCCAGGATCATCATGTAGGATGCGTTCTCCATGTTCTCGTCGCTGCGCACCAGGTGCCCGTCGGCGATATGGCCGGTTTCGTGGGCGGCTACGCCGATGATCTGCAGCGGATTGTCGGATTTCTCCAGGGTGCCGGTATAGAAGAACATGTTCTGGCCGCCGGCGACGAAGGCGTTCAACTGGTCGCTGTTGACCAGGACCAGATGGATGTCGTCGGGCTTCAGGCCGGCCGCGAGCCAGATCGGCGTGAAGAAGGTGCGCAGCGTCTGCTCGACCTCGGTGTCGCTGAACAGCGCAGGCACGCCTTGCGCGTGCACAGCAGGCGCGGCGGCGAAGGGAATCGCCGCGGCTGTTGCCGCCAGCAATGTGCGCCGCCACAGGCCGCGCAACTTGGGGTAGGATGCCAACCTAGCCTCGTGTGACAAACTGGTTCCGTTAAACCAAACTGTTGTCGCCGGAACATGGGGTGGTCCAGCGCCCGCCCAAGCGATCATAAGTGATTTAAATGCCCGCGTCCAAGAACATGCCAGAATCGTTGCTCACGTCATTGCACGGCCAACCCAGGCTGCCTCCTGCCGTCATTCCGTCCTTTGTGGCGATGGACATGATGCGCGAGGCCAATGCGCTGGCCGCGGCTGGGCGTTCGGTGATCCACCTGGAGACCGGCCAGCCCTCCACCGGCGCACCCCAGGCTGTGAAAGATGCCGCCGCGCGCGCCCTGGTCAACGATACCTTGGGTTATACCGAAGCACTCGGCATCAGACCGCTGCGCGAGCGGATCGCCAGGCATTACCGCGAGCGCCACGGAATCTCGATCGATCCGGCGCGGGTGGTCGCCACGACCGGCAGTTCCGCCGGGTTGATGCTCGCCTTTCTGGCGCTGACGGCGCCGGGCGGGCGCGTCGGCATGGCGCGGCCCAGCTATCCCTGTTACCGCAATATCGCGCTGGCGCTGGGCATGGAACCGGTGGAAATCTCGTGCCCGGCGGAGGACGGTTTTCAGCCGACCGCCGCGACGCTGAACAGGCTGAACGGCCCCTTGGACCTGCTGCTGGTGGCCAGCCCAGCCAACCCGACCGGTGTGGTCCTGCCCAAGGAACGCCTGGCGGAGATCGCGGGCTGGTGCGGCGGCTCGGGCGTGCCGTTGGTGGCCGACGAGATCTATCACGGTCTCACCTATGCCGGCCGGGCGGCGACCGCGCTTGATGTCTCTGACGATGCGATCGTGCTCAACGGCTTCTCGAAATACTATTCGATGACCGGCTGGCGGCTGGGCTGGATGATTGTGCCGGAACGGATGATCCGCCAGGTCGAATGCCTGGCGCAGAACATGTATATCGCCCCGCCTTCCCTGTCGCAGCACGCGGCGCTTGCCGCCTTCGACGCGACCGAGGAGCTTGAGGTCAACGTTGCGCGCTATGCTGCCAATCGCGCCCTGCTGCTCGAAGCTCTGCCGAGATTGGGACTCCAGGTCCCGGCCTCGCCCGACGGTGCGTTCTACATCTATGCCCGCCTGCCCGACGCCTGGGGCGACAGCGTGGAACTGGCGCACAGGATCCTGCGCGAAACCGGCGTCGCGGTGACCCCTGGAATCGATTTCGACAGGGTCGACGGCCATCGCTACATCCGCATCGGCTATGCAGGCGCCACCGAGGAGATCGCCGAGGCGATCCGACGGCTGGAGGCGTGGCGTCCTTGAAGCGCGTGTGAACCCCGCGAAACCGGCCATCTGATATCCTCGCAAGTCATGGCCAAATCGCGCTGCGGCGGGCTATAGTCTCGCTATGAAACTTCATAACGATGCCGCGTCCGACGCGGCGCCCTCCGACAGCATTCGCATCACCACGCTTCCGAACGGGCTCAGGGTCGCAACCGACACGATGCCGTCCGTCGAGAGCGCGACCGTCGGCATCTGGACCAATTGCGGCGCGCGCAACGAGACCGAGGCCGAGAACGGTGTCGCGCATCTGCTTGAGCATATGCTGTTCAAGGGCACGGAGCGGCGCTCCGCCCAGCTTATCGCCGAAGAGATCGAGGCGGTCGGCGGGCAGATGAACGCCTACACGGCGCGAGAGAACACCGCCTATTACGCCCGGGTGCTGAAGGAAGATGTCGGCCTGGCTGTCGATATCGTCGCCGATCTGCTGCAGCATTCGGTTTTCGACGAGACCGAACTCGGCCGTGAGCGGTCGGTGGTGCTGCAGGAGATCGGGCAGGCTAACGACACGCCGGACGATATCATTTTCGACCATTTCCAGGGCGCGGCCTTTCCAAGCCAGCCGATCGGCCGCCCCGTGCTGGGCACGCCGGACACCGTCGCCGACATGTCGCGCAGCGCGCTGACCGGTTATTTGGGCGCGCACTACACGCCGAGCGAGCTGGTGTTGACAGCGGCGGGCGCGGTCGACCACGACAGGCTGGTGGCGCAAGCCGCGGAACTGTTCGACCGGTTGCCCGCGGGCAACCCGCCCACGGCGCTGCCGACCAACTATCGCGGCGGGGATTACCGCGAAGAGCAGGATCTGGAACAGCTTCACTTCCTGATCGGCTTCAAGGGCGCGGCGATCGTCGACGATGATTATTACACGCAATCCGTGCTCTCGACGGTTCTGGGCGGCGGCATGTCCTCCCGCCTGTTCCAGGAGGTGCGGGAGAAACGGGGCCTGGTCTATTCGATCTACACCTTCGCTTCGGCCTATCGCGACGGCGGGCTTTTCGGCGTCTATGCCGGCACCAGCCCAGAGCAGATCGCGGAACTGGTGCCCGTGGTCTGCGACCAGCTGCTGGGCGCCATCGACCATATCGACGCGGGCGAGATCGGTCGCGCCAAGGCGCAGATCAAGGCCGGCATGCTGATGTCGCTGGAAAGCACGATGTCGCGGGCCGAGCAGCTTGGACAACATATGCTGCTGTTCGGCCGCCCGATCTCAACGCAGGAGGTTCTCGCCAAGATCGACGCGGTCGATGTGGACGCGTTGAAGGGGGCGGCAACCAGACTGTTCACGACGACGCCGACGATCGCCGCGATGGGCGACATCAAGGCGCTGGAACCCTTCGACCAGACCGCGGGGCGGTTTCCCCGAGTGCACTGAACCAGCCGCATGATCAGGCTCACCCGCACCAGCTCCAGTCCCCCCGCCGCCAGCCGGTTGAACGGCGATGGCGTGTTCCTGCGCCCGCCGCAGGTGGACGAATGGACCGCCTGGGCAGAGCTTCGCGCTGAGAGCCGCCAGTTCCTGACGCCCTGGGAGCCGACCTGGCCGCCCGATGCGCTGAACGAGAGCGCCTATATGCGGCGCGTCCGGCGCCTGGCCACCGAATGGAAGACGGACGAGGGCTACAGCTTCCATGTATTCCAGAAGGAACGCGGCCACCTGGTCGGCGGCATCGGGCTGACCCAGGTGAAACGCGGCGTCGCGCAGATGGCGACCCTCGGCTATTGGGTCGGCGAGCCGTTCCAGAGCCGCGGCTACATCACTGAGGCGGTGAAGCTGATCTGCCAGTTTGCCTTCACCCAGTTGAACCTGCACCGCGTCGAGGCGGCCTGCCTGCCGGAGAACATCGCCAGCCGCCGAGTGCTGGAAAAAGCCGGCTTCGTGCGCGAGGGCTATGCCAGGCTTTATCTGAAAATCGCCGGCGATTGGCGCGACCACCTGACCTTCGCCCTTCTTCAGGAGGATTTCGCGGCCGAGCCGTAGGATGGGCATCGCTCCGCTCCGCCCATCCTTCAAATTCTTTGAAATCGCGTGACAGCCATCCTCCCTCCGGATCAAATGCTCCCAAAGACATAGGGGAGGGGACGATGGCGTTCTTGCAGGTCGGACTCGGCCGCCGGCAGTTTCTCGGCCGGGGTATCACAGCGGGAGGCGCGGTCTTGACTGGCACGTTCTTGCCGGGCGCTGCGAGCGCGAAGGTCGGCCCGGCTGGTTTTTCGCCCGAGGGGCTCAGGGCGGTCACGGCGGCGATGAGTGCTGCCGTCGACAAGGGCGACGTTCCGGGCGTCGTCACGTTGCTCTATCGGCACGGGCTGGTTGCGCAGGTGAACGCGCTCGGCTTCCGCGACGAGGCGTCGAAGACGCCGATGCGGCGCGACACCATCTTCCGCATCGCCTCGATGACCAAGCCGATCATCGCCGTTGCCGTGCTCATGCTGATCGAGGACGGCACGCTGTCGCTGGACATGCCGGCGGAAAAATTCCTGCCCGAACTGGCTGACCGCAAGCTGCTGCGGGGTCCGGGCGATCCGCTGGACAGCGCGACGCCGTCGCCGCGCGGCATCACGGTCATCGATCTGCTGACCCACCGTTCCGGCATTGTCACGCCCGATAGCGCGCCCGGCCCGGCGACCGAGGCGATCAAGCAGGCCGATGCCCGGCGCGACGAAGGCTACGATGCCTGGATGAAGCGTGTCGGGGCGTTGCCGCTGGTTTATGAACCGGGCACGCATTTCAACTACGGCAACTCGTTCGACGTACTCGGTATCCTGCTCGCCCGCGCTTCGGGCATGAGCCTGCCGGATTTCCTGAGAACGCGCATCTTCAAGCCGCTCGGCATGAAGGACACCGGCTTCATGGTGCCGGCGGGCAAGATGGGCCGCTTCGCCACCAACTATGCGATCGATCCGGCAACCAAGCAGCGCGTGGTTGCGGACAGGGCGGACGAAACCAGCCGTTGGGCCAAGATGCCCGCCTTCCCGTCGGGCGGTGGGGGCCTGGTGTCGACGGCCGACGACTATCTGCTATTCGCCCGCATGCTTTTGGGAAACGGCCGGCTGGGCGATGCCAGGTTTCTCTCGCATGAGTCGCTCGCGCTGATGACCGCGAACGAGCTGCCGCCCGACCAGCGCAAAATTCCGTTCGCGGGCTTCGAGTTCTGGGCGGGGCAGGGGTTCGGCCTCGGCGTATCGGTGGTCGACGATGCGGCCCGCCAGGCCCGCTCGCCTTTCGGCTATTCCTCCGAAGGGTCGTTCGGCTGGCCGGGCGCGTTCGGCACGTGGTGGCAGGTCGATCCCAAGGAGGACATGATCCAGATCTTCCTGATCCAGCAGCCGGCCGGCGACCCGCGTTCGCCCCTGTTGCGCTTCAAGGAAGCCAGTTATCGGGCGATCAACGACTGAATTGTCACGACGCCGGTTACAGCAGCCCTCGCTTCGCCACAACGACCGGTCTAGAGTGCCGCCGGGGTTGAGGATGAAGGCGTCTTGCTCTATCCAAACCCCCTTGGCCTGAACCCGGCTGGCAAGGCCAAGTAACCGAATTTTCGCCCGCTCGCGCCCGCACGGGGCGCACAATGGACTGCACTGCTTAGATGTTTGGAAATCTGTTCGGCTTTCTCTCCAGCGACATCGCCATCGACCTCGGCACCGCCAATACGCTCGTCTATGTGAAGGGCCGGGGCATCATCCTGAACGAGCCATCGGTGGTCGCGATCAGCACCACGCGTGGCAAGGCTCAGGTCCTGGCGGTGGGTGACGAGGCCAAGCTGATGCTGGGCCGCACGCCGGGCAACATCCAGGCCATCCGTCCCCTGCGCGACGGTGTCATCGCCGACTTCGAAGTCGCCGAGGAGATGATCAAGCACTTCATCCGCAAGGTGCATAACCGGCGGAGCTTCGCCAGCCCGCAAGTCATCATCTGCGTGCCCTCGGGTTCGACCGCGGTCGAACGCCGCGCCATCAAGGAAGCGGCCGAGAGTGCCGGCGCGCGGCGCGTGTTCCTGATCGAGGAGCCGATGGCGGCGGCGATCGGGGCCGGACTGCCGGTGACCGAGCCGACAGGTTCGATGGTCGTCGATATCGGCGGCGGCACGACCGAGGTCGCGGTCATCTCGCTGGGCGGCATCGTCTATTCGCGCTCGGTGCGCGTCGGCGGCGACAAGCTGGACGAAGCGATCATCGCCTATATCCGCCGCCACCATAATCTGCTGGTCGGCGAGAGTTCGGCCGAACGGATCAAGAAGTCGATCGGCTCCGCCGCCGCGCCGGAAGACGGCGACGGGCGCATGATGGAGATCAAGGGCCGCGACCTGATGAACGGCGTGCCGAAGGAGCTGATCATCTCCGAACGCCAGATTGCCGAGAGCCTGGCCGAGCCGGTCGCGGCGATCGTCGAGGCGGTGAAGGTAGCGCTGGAGCACACCGCGCCCGAACTGGCCGCCGACATCGTCGACAAGGGCATCGTGCTGACCGGCGGCGGCGCGTTGCTGTCCAACCTGGATCACGTGCTGCGCTATGCCACCGGCCTGCCGGTGTCGATCGCCGACGACCCGCTGTCTTGTGTCGCACTCGGTTCCGGCCGCGCGCTCGAAGAGATGCGGACGCTTCGCAACGTCGTGATAAACGCATATTGATAAGGCATTAGAGCCTGAACCGCATTTTCGCTATGATGCGTCGGGCTCTGAGATCTGTGAGCCGCTAACAGCGAGGGGCCGACCCGCTTGGCGCAACAACGAACCGTATTCACTCCAGCGGCGGCGCCTTGGCGCGCCATCGGGGATCGATTCGCTTCGGTAATCCTGTCGCTCGCCGCGATTGCGCTCCTTGTGATGGGCCGTATCGACCCCGCCATGATGGATCGTGCCCGGACCGAGACCGCCGACGCGGTCGCGCCTGTGCTGGCGGTCGTGCAGCAGCCTGTCGCCAAGGTGCGCGAGCTGGTCGACATCGCGCAGGGCAATCTCGATCTCGCCAAGGAAAACGCGCGGCTGCGCGAGGAAAACGCCAATCTGATGCAGTGGCGGGCGGCGGCGCTGAAACTCGAGGCGCAGAGCAGCGTGCTGCACAACCTGCTGAAACTCCCTCCGGGAACCCCCCCGGTGGTGCGCACGGAGCCGGTGATCGCCGAGCCCGGCGGCGTCTATGTCCGCAGCCTGCTGGTCGGCGGCGGCGCGCATGACGGGCTGGGCAAAGGGCAGGCGGCAATGGCCGGCGCCGGCTTGATCGGCCGCATCACCGAGATCGGCGCCTGGTCGGCCCGCGTGCTGCTGATCACCGACCTCAACTCGCGCATCCCGGTCATCCTGGAGACGACGCGGACGCACGCCATCTTGGCGGGTGACAACACGCCCCAGCCTTACCTCATGTATCTGCCCAAGGCGGCGACGGTGAATGTCGGCGACCGGCTGGTGACCGCCGGCCATGACGGCGTGTTCCCGACCGGGCTTGCCGTTGGCCGCGTGTCCAGCGTCGCGGGCGGGGAGATCCGTGTCGAACCGCTCGCCGACCTGGACCGCTTGGAATATGTCGAGCTGGTGGACAATGTCGCCCAGTCGACGCTGACGCCCGAGGCCGCGCCGGCCGAGGCACACGGCTTCTTCGAGAATCCTTGATGGTCGCCGCGCCGCGTACGACGCCTTTCCATCGGCTGGAGCAGAATCTTCGCAAGCTGCTGCCGCTGATGATCTCGATCGTTTTCGCGATCGTGGTCGTGCTGCCGGTCGGGTTGCCGCAATGGGGTATCCTGGCGCCGCCTTTGTTGCTGATCTCGATCTTCTATTGGTCGCTGGTGCGGCCCGACCTGATGCCGCCGACGGCTGCCTTTCTGCTGGGGCTGTTCCAGGACTTGCTGACCGGCGCGCCGCTGGGGCTGGGCGCGCTCGTTATGGTGCTGGTGCAATGGATCATGCGCGGCCAGCGGCGTTACCTGGCGAACCGCCCGTTTTTCCTGATGTGGGCGTCCTTCGGGCCGGTCGTCTTCAGCGCGGCGGTGATCGACTGGCTGCTCTATGCATTGTTCACGCTCCATGCGTTGCCCATCCTGGGCGCGCTGACGCGCATGGTGCTGGGCTTCGTATTGTTTCCTGTCGTTGCCTGGGTGGTGCTGATCCCCGCCCACCGCACGCTGCCGCCGGAATCTTAAGGCCATGCCCGTCGAACGCGGCGACAACGAGCGTTACCGCACGCTGACGCGGCGGACCCTGGTGTTGGGCGGCCTGCAGGCCGGCATGATCGCGACCCTGGTCGGCCGCATGTACTATCTGCAGGTCGTCGAATCCTCGCGCTATCGCATGATGGCCGACGACAACCGCATTTCGATGCGGCTGATCGCCCCGTCGCGCGGGCTGATCGTCGACCGGACCGGCGTGGTCGTCGCCAACAACGACCAGAACTTCCGCGCCCTGATCGTGTCGGAGCAGACCAAGGACATGGATCGCACGCTGGGCGTCCTCAGCGGCATCATCCAGCTGGCGCCGAGCGAGATCGAGCGCATCCGCCGCGAGGTAGCCCGTCATCGCCGTTTCGTGCCGGTGACGATACGCGAGAACCTGACCTGGGATCAGGTGTCGATGATCGAGGTCAACGCACCGGACCTGCCGGGTGTCGTGATCGACGTGGGTGAGGTCCGCTCCTATCCGCTGTCCGACCAGGCGTCGCACCTGGTAGGCTATGTCGGCGCGGTCAGCGAGAGCGAGCTGGACGATGACAATCCGGTCCTGGCGCTACCCGGCTTCAAGATCGGCAAGAGCGGGGTTGAGAAGAGCCGCGACGACGATCTGCGCGGTACCGCCGGCACCAGCGAGATGGAGGTCAACGCCTATGGCCGCACCATCCGCGAGCTGTCGCGCGACCCCGGCGAGCGCGGCAAAAGGATCACGCTGACGGTCGATACGGAGCTGCAGCTCGCGGCGCACCGGCGTTTGTTGCAGGAGCGCAGCGCGGCGGCGGTCATCATGGATGCGCAGACCGGCGCCATCTATGCGCTGGCTTCGGCACCCGGTTACGACCCGAACGTGTTTTCCAAGGGCATCCCGAGCGATCTGTGGAGGGCGCTGCTCGACGACGAAACGACGCCGCTGATCAACAAGGCGATCGCCGGCCAGTATCCGCCGGGCTCGACCTTCAAGCTGGTTGTGGCGCTGGCCGGGCTGCACAGCGGCACGATCACGCCGGATCATTCGGTGACCTGCGCCGGCACGTTCCAGCTGGGCGACCACACCTTCTATTGCGATGCCTACAAGAACGGCGGGCACGGCACGCTGAACCTGACCGAGGGCATCGCGCAATCCTGCGACGTCTATTTCTACGACGTCGGCAACCGCACCGGCATCGACAACATCGCCAAGGTGGCGAACGCGATGGGCATGGGGCTGAAGACAGCGATCGATATCCCCGGCGAACATCCCGGCACCATCCCGTCGACCGCCTGGAAAAAGAAGCATACCGGCGAGCCGTGGTATGCCGGCGAGACGATCTCCTGCGCGATCGGCCAGGGTCAGGTTGCCGCTACGCCGCTGCAGGTCGCAACCATGGTCGCCCGTCTGGCGACCGGCCGGGTCGTGACGCCGCATGTCACCAAGAATGTCGGCGCAGAGGAAATCGACCGCGACCCTTGGCCGAAGCTGGAATTCAATCCCGAGCATCTGGAAGCTGTGCTGGCCGGTATGCGGGCCGCGACCGACCACGGCACCGGCCGCAACATTCAGATCAAGGAGCCGGGCATGCAGATGGCGGGTAAGACCGGCACAGCCCAGGTCCACGCCTATACGGTCGCGGAGCGTGACAGCGGCCAGATCGCCAAGGTCGACGAGGCGTTGCCCTGGAAGCTCAAGAACCATGCCTGGTTCGTCGGCTACGCGCCGCTCGACAACCCGCGCTATGTCTGCGCCGTCCTGGTCGAGCACTCGGGCAAGTTCGGCGCCCAGGCGGCGGGCCCGGTGGCGCATGATCTGCTGCTCCTGACCCAGCAGCGTGACCCCGCCCGGCTGAACATGTCCGCCGAACTGCTGGCAAAGCCCGCCTGATGTCGCAAATCACGTTCGACCAGCCCGAGCCCGGGCTCGGCGGCAAGATACGGATGCTGCCCTGGCTCTTCATTCTGCTGGTGCTGGCGCTGGGGCTCATGGGCGGAGTCGCGCTTTATTCCGCCGCGAACGGCAGCTTCATGCCCTGGGCCAAGCCGCATCTCATCCGCTTCGGCCTGTCCGTTGTGGTCATGCTGGCTTTCGCGCTGGTCGATATCCGCGTCTGGTTCAGGCTTGCCTACCCGGCCTATGGCGTGATGCTGGCGCTGCTCGCGGGTGTGGAGGTCGCGGGCAAGGTTGGCGCGTTCGGTGCGCAGCGCTGGATCAATCTGGGCTTCGTCCAGATCCAGCCGTCGGAACTGATGAAGATCGCGCTCGTCATGGCGCTGGCCCGGTATTTCCATGGCCAGATGCCCGACACGGTCCAACGCTTCCGCACGCTGGCTGCGCCGCTCGCGATGATCCTGGCGCCGACCGCCTTCGTGCTGCTGCAGCCCAATCTCGGCACCGCGCTCATGCTGATGATGGCGGGCGCGGCGATGATGTTCGTGGGTGGCATCCGCGTCTGGCTCTACGGGGTGGTCGCGGCGGTCGCGGCGGCCGCGGCGCCGATCCTCTGGCGCTCGATGCACGGATATCAGAAACGTCGCGTTATGACCTTCCTCGACCCGTCGGTCGACCCGCTGGGCGCCGGCTATCACATCACCCAGTCCCGCATCGCGCTGGGCTCGGGCGGGTTGTTCGGCAAGGGCTTCCTCAACGGTACGCAAAGCCATCTCAATTTCCTGCCGGAAAAGCAGACCGATTTCATCTTTCCGCTGTTGGCCGAGGAATGGGGCCTGTGGGGCGGCGTGGCGCTGCTCGCTTTATTCGCGCTGGTTTCCTATTACGGCGTGATCGTGGGCTTGCGCAGCCGCAGCCAGTTCGGGCGGATGCTGGCGATCGGGCTCAGCGTGAACCTTTTCCTTTATGTCTTCATTAATATGGCGATGGTGATGGGGCTGATCCCCGTGGTCGGCGTGCCGCTGCCGCTTATCTCGTACGGCGGCACCTCGATGCTGGCGGTCATGATGGGATTCGGTCTCCTGATCAGCGTGCTGATTCATCGCGACGTAAAGATCAGTCGCCGCTACCCGTTGGGCGATTGACGGGTGTTTTGCGGCGATAGCGTGGCAGCTATGGGAGGGTGTGTGTGAGCGAGAAGATCATGCCGGCCGGCATCAATATCCGCCCGTTCAACATCGAAAAGCCGCACGAGGTTGTTCGTGACGGGAAAACGGTAAGGTTGCCGCACCCGTCCTTTCGCGGCGTCAACGCCAATTTCTATCCGGATGACGACAGTTTCGAGCGCGAGGATTTCCTGCCCGAATATCTCGCCAAGGGCGGTATGCCCGAGGCCCCTTTTATCGACTCGAAGACGGTGGTTGTCGCGTTCGGGTCATGTTTCGCCCGCCATATCAGCGATCATCTCGCCATGCTGGGTTTCCGGGTTGAATCGCGCAGCAGTGAGACCGCCTATATCTCGGTGCTGGAAGACGGCATCGTTAACAGCTACGCGATCCTTCAGCAGTTCGAGTGGGCCTGGGAAAACAAGGTTCCGGAGGTTTCCCTCTGGCACGGTTACAACGGCAATGCGCTCGGCTACGACGAGGCGATACGGCTGGAGACGAAGCGCATCTTCGATGCCGCGGAAGTTTTCATCGTCACGCTCGGGCTATCGGAAGTCTGGTACGACGAACCGACCGGCCATGTGTTCTGGCGCGCTGTCCCGCGGGCCCATTTCGACCCGACGCGACACAAGTTCCGGGTCGCGACCCAGGCTCAGAACCTGGCCAACCTGATCGCCATTCACGCGATCATTCGAAAACATAAACCCGACGCCAAGATCGTCCTGACATTGTCTCCGATTCCCTTGACGGCGACATTCCGGCCGATTCCCTGCATGGTCGCCGACAGCGCGTCGAAGGCCAGCCTCAGAAGCGCGCTCGACGAGCTGATGCTGCAGGTGAAGGATCCGCTGCTTTATTATTTTCCCAGTTATGAGGTGGTCAGGAACTGTTTCGACCGGCCCTATTTGTATGACCGTCGGCATGTTCATCTTCATGTCCTCGATCTCAACATGCGCCTCTTCGAGCGCTACTTCTGCCGTTCCGGAATAACCGACGCCAGGCTGCTGCGCCTCTGGCAGCGCGCCCAGCGTATCGATCGCAGATTAGGCAAGCTCGGCCCGGCTTACGCGAAGGCCTTCGGCGAGGAGGAGCACGCGAAACGCAACGAGCAACACAAGGCCTTCCGCATTCAGAAGCGGAGGGAACAACTCAAAGCGTTGAAGCAGCCGCCACCCGAATCCAACGCAACGTGAAAGATCGGTTGCTGTTATCCGCTGGGCGGTTGGCAGATATTCTGAGGGGGTCTCGACATCGCCGCGCGTCTCCCCTATATGAGACCGCCTCGCACGGGTGCATAGCTCAGTTGGTAGAGCAGCTGACTCTTAATCAGCGGGTCCAAGGTTCGAGTCCTTGTGCACCCACCATTCCCCTTCAAGGGGTTAGGTGGCGACCTTCAAAAAAAAAGCGGCATTGTCCAACACCTCCCAGGTTGGATGGTGTTCCGGTG
Source organism: Alphaproteobacteria bacterium (assembly GCA_035493715.1). Classification (GTDB taxonomy): domain Bacteria; phylum Pseudomonadota; class Alphaproteobacteria; order BOG-932; family Roseiterribacteraceae; genus BOG-932. The sequence continues at coordinate 17,203 of DATJHU010000113.1, forward strand.
GTGCCGCGCCTCCTTGAGCTGTCCGGTCCGAGCGGGCTGATCCTCCAAGTTCGAAGAATGGCGCCCCCTGCTTGGCGGCTTTGGAAAAACGCAAGGGAACGCGTTCGTATCTAACGCTTGACGTCCGCCAGCAGGGCCTTCAGGTCGGCATAGAGCGCATCGTCGCGAATCTTGGCCAGCATCGCTCCGCACTCAGCAATCGCGGCTTCAGCCGTAGGCGGCGGCACGGCCGGCTGGCCGCCATAGGCTTTCAGATGCGCATCGAGCATGCCGCACCAGTCGACGGCCGAATGAAAGCAGGCCGCGCTCGTCGCTCCGGCCAGGCGGGATAGCATCGCAGCGACTTCCGTGATCGTAGCGAAGCCCATATAGGCGTCGTCGCCTTCCCGCGCCCAGCAAACCGGTGAGCTCGGCTCCTTGGGATCACCCAATGGTGCCTCCCACGGGCGCGATCACTGGTTCGGCTGTCTCGGGAAACCGCTTCATCCCCAACCTCGTCACAGCAGACAGACGGAGGGATGGTACAATGTTCGCTCCCTCGTGACACGTGCATTGTCGGCATGGCATTGGTCAGGAGATATGATCTCGTGTTGCCTGACGACCGTGACGTTCGGGGTCGTCAGCACACAGCATCCGATATGCCGGTTCTTCTTTTGCTCGCCTCGGCCTGGTCTCTCTTCATCCGCATTCCAACAGCGGGAATCTTGCAACTAGGTGCCGGCGGGGGCGGTCTTTCCCGGCCGGAAGCGAATCAGCGTCTCGCGCTCCTGCTCCTGGCGGACGGCCTTGGCGCGCACGCGCAGCAAGTCACGGCGGGCGGCAAGGCCGACGACCGTCCGATCGGCGCGATTCAGGATCGGCACGCGGCCGACATCGGTCGCCGCCATGCGGTCGGCCAGTTGCGCCACCATCTCGTCGTCGAAGCCGACCACGGCCTCCCAGTCGCCTAGCGCTTCGCCCAGTGTCTGGTTGACCGGAGCGTCGCGCGTCCAGCGCAGCGCGTCGGCGCGCGACACCATCGCGACCAGGCGATTCAGGTCGTCGGTCACGGGATAGCTCTTGTGGCGGGCGGGGGCGTCGGGCGCGGTGAAAAATGCGACCGTGTCGCCGACAGTCATGGCGGCCGGCAGGCAATCGACCGGCTGCGCCATGATTTCGGTCACCGGCATCGTCTCGAACGGATCAACGATATATTCGCGCATCACGTGATGCCCGCGGCGGGCAACCTTTTCCGTCAGGATCGACCGCTTGAGCAGCAGCACCGTCGTTCCGTGCGCCAGCGCACAGCCGATGGCGAGCGGCAGCACGGCGCCCAGATTGTGGGTCAGTTCGATGGCGAAGACGATGGAGGTCAGCGGCGAGCGCATCGTGCCGCCCATCATTGTTGCCATCCCGATCAGCGCCCACAGCGTCGGGTCGCCGACCGGTGCAACCAGCCCGAACAGCGCGCCTAGCGCCCCGCCCATGATCAGCAGCGGGGCCAGTATGCCGCCGGAGGTTCCCGAGCCGAGCGCGACCGCCCAGATGATCGCCTTGACCACCAGCAGGCGCACGACGGCCCCGACCGCCAGCGAGCCGGCCAGCAGGCTCGCGATATTATCGTAGCCGACGCCCAACGCGTGCGGTTCGATCAAGCCGCCCACACCGATGGCAAGGCCGCCCAGCATCGGCCACCACATCCAATGGATCGGCAGGCGCTGGAATAGGTCTTCGCTCTTATAGACCATCGCCGTCAGCACGCCGGAGGCCAGTCCCGCGATCACGCCGAGTACGCCTGCCAGCAGGAGGCCGAGTGGGGGCAGGGCCGCGCTTGTCGGCATCGGGAACAGGATGCCGCCATCCAGCAGCCAGGGACGCCACGCCGCGGCGACCGCTGCGGCGATGGTGACAGGGATGAAGCTGCGCGGCTTCCACTCGAACAGCAGCAACTCGACCGCCAGCAGCATCGCGGCGACCGGCGTACCGAAGGTCGCGCTCATGCCCGCCGCGGCGCCCGCCACCAGCAGCGTCTTGCGCTCCGCGTTCGTCAGGTGGAAAAGCTGCGCGAACAGCGAGCCGATGGCGCCGCCCGTCATGATGATCGGGCCTTCCGCGCCGAACGGCCCGCCGCTGCCGATCGAGATCGCGGAGGATAGCGGCTTTAGGACCGCGACCTTCGGCTGGATGCGGCTGCGGCCGATCAGGATCGCCTCCATCGCCTCCGGAATGCCGTGCCCGCGGATCTTCTCGGAGCCGTACCGCGCCATCAGCCCTACGATCAGGCATCCGGCCACGGGAATAAAAACGGCCGGCCAACCGACTGTATTACCGACGATCGAAACCGGTTCGGTCCCGAACCGGCCATAATAGGCGATGTTGGTGGCGAGATTGATCAGGTGGAGCAGGGCCCAGGCGGCAACTGCGCCGCCCGTGCCGACCACCAGCGCCATGGCCATCAAGATCAGAAGGCGGCGGTCGGCAGTGAAATCGCGTAGCGACGTCTTGTCCGGATGGTGTTGCGCGGCGGTTTCGAGGGGCGACATGATCGGCCTGGGTCGTGGTTGAGGGGCCGTGTTATATCGCAACACGATATAAAGGGTATGCAATGAAAGAGATGGCAGCCATGACGTCGGATAAGACGTCGGCGGACGAATTGACCAAGGCCGATTACGAACGCCTGTCGGCGTTCCGCTATGTGCTGAGGCGTTTCCTGGCGTTCAGCGCGGCGGCTGCGGAAACAGCCGGCTTGACCGCGCAGCAGCACCAGGCGCTGCTCACGATCAAGGGTTTCCCGGGACGCGAAGAGGTGACGATCGGTGAGTTGGCCGAGCGGCTGACTCTCAGGCATCACAGCACGGTGGGGCTGGTCGACCGGCTGGCGTTGCGCGGGCTGGTAAACCGACGCAGCGATCCGGACGACCGGCGTGCCGTTCTCGTTTCGCTGACGCCCGAGGCGACGACGCTGTTGGCCAAGCTCTCCCGCGCCCATCGCGAGGAGCTTGCCCATCTCTCGCCGACGCTGATCGGCCTGCTGGAGGAGCTGGTCGCGCCCGTCACCGCGAAGTGACGGGGGCGCCAAAAGTCTAGGAGGTGGCCCCGCCGCCCAGGACGATCTGCACGCGCCGATTCTGCGGCTCGCGCACACCGTCGGCGGTCGGAACCAGAAGGTCCCGCTTGCCCTTGGCCACGATCTCGATCTCAGACGACGGGATGCCGTCTTTTTCAAGCTGCGCTGCAACCGATTCCGCACGGCGGCGGGACAGGCGCATGTTGTAGGCGTCCGAACCCACCGTGTCGGTGTGGCCCGTTACCGTCAGCTGCGTCACCTTCGTCGCGGAAGCGTTCTTTGCCGCCGTGTCGACGATGTCCTTGGCCTGGGGTGTCAGGTCCGACTTATTGAAGTCGAAGAACACCAGATAGGACTTCGGCGCCGGGGCAGGAGCCTGGATCGGCGGCGGCACATAGGCGGCGGGCTCGCTTTCCGGTTCGTTCGGCTCGCTGAAGCGATATTTCAACGAAAATCCCCACATGCGCGGCGCATTGTAGACCAGGGACGAGAAGCCCAGCGCCGGATAGACGTCGACCGATCCCAGGACATGGACGTCGTCGGCGACATTGGTCATGAAAAAGGCCAGGTCGACGGGCCGTCCGAATATGTTCGTCCAGTCGATCCGCAGGTCCACGTTGTCGTAGGCGGCCATGATCGGATAGGCCTCGTCGATGTCGGTCGAGACATATTGGTGGCCGTACCACGAATAGGTCGCCGACAGGGCGATCTCACCCCATTCCTCCGGGATCGGCAGGTGGTAGGTGCCGGTGACGCCGTACGAGATTTTCGGCTCGTAGAGGAACGGCGTATCCGGACCGCGGGCGCTGAACTCGGTCGGATACTTGTCGTACTTGGTGTGCAGGTACGAGAAGTGCGGCGAAATCTCGATGCTCGGATCCAACAGGATCGTGGCCTCCAGCTCCGCTCCCTCCAGCGAGCCCGCGGCTGCGTTGGAGGTCAACTGGTTCGTCGAGACAGTGCCGGCGCCGTTGATGAAGCTGATATTGTGCAGGACCTGGATGGACTTGTAGTCGGTATGGAAGATGTCGGCGTTCGTCCGCCCGTGCATGCCCCACAGATCCCAGTCCGCTTTCACGCCCAGTTCCACGTCGGTCACGTGCTCCGGCCCGAAGGCCGAGAACTCAGCCGGCACGTTCAGGTTCGAGCCGCCAGGGCGGTAGGCGTTGCCGGACCGGACATAGAGCAGCACCTCAGGTGTCAGCTGCTCCTCCAGGCTAAGGTTCCAGCCCGGCGAGCTGAAATGCGCGTCGATTGCCGACTGATAGCAATTATTGTCGGTGTAAACGACGCCGGTGCAGTTGATGGCCTTGCCGGTCTTGTCACGCACGATGCTGTTTGTTCCCGACAAGCCCCGGACGGCGGCGGAGACGAAATCCCACGTATAGCGGTAGCCTGCTGCGAATTTCAGCCCGTCGACATAGTCGCTAAGGTCGTAGTCGCCGTGCACGAACACGGCCTGCGAGCGGCTTACGATGTGATAGTGCGAAAAGCTCGGGGCGCCGACGCCGGGAACGTCGCTGAGCGCGGATGAGCCGAGCACTGAATCGCCGATCGGGTGGTCGTATTCCAGGAACCCGCCGGCGACCCAGTTCAGCCGGTCGCTCAGCGCCTTGCCCTGGAGCTGGATTTCCTCGGTGTACTGCGCGTTGT
>DATJHU010000114.1:0-2911 GCA_035493715.1 Alphaproteobacteria bacterium
ATGTGAAGTTCATCTTCGCGACGACCGAGATCCGCAAGGTGCCGATCACGGTGCTGTCGCGCTGCCAGCGTTTCGACCTGCGTCGCATCGATCCCGAATTGCTGACCGACCATTTCAACCGTATTGCCGAGGCGGAAGCCGTGACGGTCGAGCCTGCGGCGATGGCGCTGATCACGCGTGCGGCCGACGGATCGGCGCGCGACGGGCTGTCGCTGCTCGACCAGGCGATCGCGCGCGGCGCCGGCGCGGTCACCGCCGATCAGGTCCGCGACATGCTGGGTCTGGCCGACCGTGCCATCGTCATGGACCTGTTCGAAGCCGCGATGGGCGGCGACCCGAAGGGTGCACTCGAGATTCTGGGCGCGCTGCACGCCGCCGGAGCCGACCCCGGCACCATCATCGAGGATCTGCTCGACCTGACGCACGCGCTGACCCGGATGCGGCTGGCGCCCGGCGCTGCGGGCACACGCGCCGATATTGAGCTCAAGCGCGGCAGCGCACTGGCCGACAGACTGTCCATGCCGGTGCTGACCCGCACCTGGCAGCTGCTGCTGAAGGGCATGGGCGAGATCAATGTCGCGCCGAACCCGCACGCGGCGGCGGAAATGGTGATCCTGCGGCTGGTCTATGCCGCCGACCTGCCCTCACCGGCCGACCTGGTTAAAAAACTTCAGGACAGCGGCGCGACCACGACGCCGGCCCCTGCGCCGCAAGCGCCGCCGATGCGCAGCTCCGAGCCCGTCGCTTTCAACGGCGGCGGCGCGACGGCGCTGGCGCGGCAGCAGGCCGAACCGGTCGCCGAATTGGCGCAGCAGCCGGTCGCGAAGCTGCCCGAACCGCCCCCGCCGGAGGCGCTTCCCGATCCCCGGACCTATCGGGACCTGGTCAAGCTGTTCGCGGAGAAGCGCGAAGGCGTATTGGAATTTCACCTGTCCAGCAGCGTTCGGCTGGTGCGGTTCGAGCCTGGGCTGATCGAGATCAACCCGCTGCCGGCGGCGCCGGCCAACCTGGCCAACCGCGTGGGCACGCTGCTGTCCGAATGGACCGGCCGGCGCTGGGTGGTCGGCATCTCCTCGGCCCAGGGCGAAGCGACCGTCGCTGAGATCGAGCAGGATGAACGCAACGCCGCGCTCGATTCCGCACGCGCCAACCCGGTCGTGCAGGCCGTGCTCGGGGCGTTTCCCGAGGCTGCGATCGTGGATATCCGTGATCTTGCCCAAACGGCGGCCTCCGACGAGGATGCCGGCGATCAAACCTATCCCGCCGATTCCGGCGACATGACAATAGAAAACGGAGACGAGCCGTGAAGAACATCGGCCAGTTGATGAAGCAGGCCCAGCAGATGCAGACCCGCATGGCGGAGATGCAGGCGAAGCTGGGCGAGGTCGAGATGAGCGGCCAGGCCGGCGGCGGCATGGTCACCGCGCTGATGAACGGCAAGGGCGAGCTCAAGAAGATCACGCTGGACAAGAGCGTTGTCGATCCCGAGGACGTCGAGATCCTGGAAGACCTGATCATCGCCGCGGTCAACGATGCCAAGAACAAGGTCGAGGCGCATGTCGCCGGCGAGACGCAGAAGATGATGGGCGGCATTCCGATGCCGCCGGGCATGAAGCTGCCGTTCTGACGCCGGCCGCTATCCGCGGCGGCAACAACCGATGACCGTCGTCGGGCCCGTATGGTTGCTGCCGCTGATCCTTTCCCCTTTCATCGGCAGCTTTCTCGGCGTCGTGATCGACCGCGCGGAAAATCCGCGCGGGATCGTGTTCGGCCGTTCCGCCTGCACAAGCTGCAGGGTTCGGCTGGCGCCGGTCGATCTCGTCCCCATCGTCAGCTTCGTCGCGTTCAAGGGCCGTTGTCGCCATTGCCACAGCGCGATCGGCGTCTTCCACCTCGTGATCGAATTGCTGGCGATGCTGGTCGTCGGCTGGCTGGCGACCGCTGTCGAGGACAGCGCATTATTCTGGCTCGGCTGCGTCCTGGGCTGGACGCTGCTCGCGCTGATCGTCATCGATTACCGGCACTATGTGCTGCCGGACTATCTGACGCTGCCCCTGATACCGTTGGGCATGCTTACGTCCTGGCTGGCCGATCCTTATGATGGCCTCAAAGGCAGCGTGATCGGAGCAGCGGTCGGGCTCGTTTTCATCGTCGGGCTGCGCTTCTTCTACGGCGTCGTCCGCAAGCGCGAGGGGATCGGGCTTGGCGACGCCAAGCTACTGGCCGCGGCCGGCGCCTGGGTCACCTTGGGGGGCCTGCCCAGCGTCATCCTGCTCAGCGCGCTGTCGGCGATCGTCTTCGCCGTCGGCCGCGCCATGGCGACCAAAGCCCGCCTGTCGGGCGCGCTGCGCATTCCCTTCGGGCCGTTCCTCGCCCTTGGCCTTTGGGTCGTCTGGCTTTATGGCCCGCTGACCTTTTGAGAAGAGATCACCGATCGATGCGAATCGCGACCTGGAACATCAATTCCGTCCGCCTGCGCCTGCCGAACGTGCTGAAGATGCTGGACCAGTTCCAGCCCGACATTCTGTGCCTGCAGGAAACCAAGACGCCGGACGAGTTCTTCCCGGCCGAGGCGCTGGCCCAGCATGGCTACGGCCACATCCATATCCATGGGATGAAAAGCTACAACGGCGTCGCCATCGTCTCGCGCGTGCCGCTGGAGGCGCGGGAGATCCGCCATTCCTGCAGCAAGGAAGATTGCCGCCACATCTCGGCGATGGCGCCGGGCGGCATCGAGATCCACTGCGCCTATGTGCCGGCGGGCGGTGACATTCCCGATCCTGTCGCCAACGACAAGTTCGCCCACAAGCTGCAGTTCGTCGACGAGCTGGCGACCTGGTGGAAGGACCGGCGCGACGGCAGCCGAAAGATGGTGCTGGTCGGCGACCTCAACATCGCCCCACTTGAACAC
>DATJHU010000115.1:0-2487 GCA_035493715.1 Alphaproteobacteria bacterium
TATGCCAGTGCCGAGCTGGCGCTAGAGGCTGAAGTCGGGAAGTGAGGCGCGCGCGGCGCTGGGTCCTGGGCCTCGCCGCGCTGACCGCGCTGGGTAGCTGCATCGCCTCGGATGCCGCGCCGCCGCAATCGAAGCCGGCGCCGATCACCGTTACCACGCCGCCGCCGCCCGCGCCGCGCATGCCGACGGTGCCGCTGGGCGATTTCAGCTTCAAGGGCAGCATGATCCAGGGCGGATTGCTGATCGGCACAGCGCCCGCCGGGACCCAGCGAGTCAACTTCAACGGCGACGACGTGCCGGTGGCGCCCGATCGCCGCTTCGTGATTGCCTTCGACCGCGATGCCCGGCCTGTGGCGACCGTGGCCGCGACGCTGGCCGACGGCCGCTCGGTCTCGCGCACGCTGACGATCAATCCACGGGCGTGGAACATCTCGCGCCTGTCGACCCTGCCCAAATATCCCGTGCCGATGCCGCAATTCGAGAAATTGCGCCCGGTGGAAATCGCCCAGATCAACGCGGCGCGGCGGCAGGATACGGGGGCCGCCGGGTGGCGTCAGCCGTTCATGTGGCCGGCGACCGGACGCATCTCGACCCTGTTCGGATCGCAGCGCATCTATCGTAACGGCGAGGCGGGATCGTACCATTCGGGCACTGACGTCGCGGTGCCGGCGGGAACCCCGGTGCTGGCGCCGGCCGACGGCGTCGTCATCCTGGCCTCCGACCATCCCTTCCTGCTCGAAGGCAATCTGTTGATGATCGACCATGGCATGGGGCTCAACAGCGCGTTGATGCACCTGTCGCGGATCGTCGTGACGCCCGGCCAGGCGGTGAAGCGCGGGCAAATCGTGGCGTTTTCCGGTGCGACCGGGCGGGTGACCGGCGCGCATCTTCACTGGAGCCTGCGCTGGCGGAATGCGAAGATCGACCCACTGCTGGTCGCGGGGCCGATGCCGGCTACCAAATAGATGGTGCTGCCTTAGTGAAATAAGACACCAAGGCTGACCCTTTGTTGCAGCCGCGCTACGCGTTGATTCAAAAAACTAATTCGACCCTGCGTAGAATCTTTACAACGCCCGCTTCGGCCTTACCCACGGCTCATCGACCGGTGCTGGAGGGCTTGCGGTCACAATCGATGGGGAATCATCCTGCGCGCGGCACCGGTCGCGCGCGGGCGTTTCCCCTTAAACGGGGAATTTCACTCGATGGCTTTTTTCCAGAACGCGAACCGGCTCCGTCTGCTCGCGACCGCCGCGCCGCTCGGCCTCATGCTTGCCGCCGCGCCGGCCTTCGCCCAGGAAACGCCTGCGTCGCCAACGACGCCGGCAGCGGACACGGCCGCCGACGATCAGCAGCAGGATATCGTCGTCACCGGTACCCTGTTCCGTCGTACCGATACCGAGACGCCGTCGCCCGTCACCGTCCTGACGTCCGACAGCTTGTCCAAGGCCGGTATCACCAACGTCTCCGATGCCATCCGCTCGATCTCGGCCGATAGCGCCGGCTCGATCGGTACCGGGTTCCAGACGGGGTTCTCGGCCGGCGGTTCGGCGGTTTCGCTGCGTGGCCTGGGCGTCTCGTCGACCCTGGTGCTGATCAACGGCCTGCGTTCGGCAAACTTCCCGATCAACGACGATGGCCATAACGCCTATGTCGACCTCAACTCGATCCCGTTCAGCCTGATCGACCGTGTTCAGGTGCTCAAGGACGGCGCGTCCTCCATCTACGGCGCGGACGCGATCGGCGGCGTGGTCAATATCTTCCTCAAGAAGCAGTTCACCGGACTCGAGGGCAGCATCCAGGGTGGCACCACCGAAAAAGGCGACGGCTCGCGCTATCGTGCCGAACTAACCGCCGGGATCGGCGACTATGAGACGAAGGGGTGGAATTTCTACCTCAACGGCGAATATCAATGGGATGGCCGTATCTCGAACCACAGCCGTGGTTTCCCATATAATACGCAGGATCTGCGCCCCGTCGGCGGCCGCGACAATAATACCGCCGATGACACGCTGACGGCCAATACGCCGACAGCGTACGTGACCCGCGTCGGTCAGACCGATCTTAATAACCCCCTATCGGGCCAGGCCGGATCGCCGCCGACCAATCAGTATCTCGCTCTCGGCATCGCGAATTGCGCTGGTGGAACCTACACCATCACCACCGGTGGCTCGCAAGGTACGGGTTGCAAGTACGACCTGACCGATCTCTATCGCCAGATTCAGCCGCAGCAGGAACGTTATTCGTTCACGGGCAAGTTCAGCGTGCGACTGGCGGACAATGTCGAAGCCTATGTCCTGGGCAGCTACAGCCGCGACTTCGTCAGCATCACCAGCGCCTTCCCGTCGGCTATCCGTCAGACCCAGCCCTTTGGCGGCGCGCCGGCAATCGCGTCGAGCAATCCGGGCATCGTGCTGCCGGTCTATATCTGCGCATCGGGTGTGAACTGCGCGACCGATCCGAACCGCCAACTCAATCCGAACAACCCGT
>DATJHU010000116.1:0-20622 GCA_035493715.1 Alphaproteobacteria bacterium
GCTGTCGCCGAAGGTGAACGAGTCGAAGCCGGATGCCTCAGCCGCCTGCGCGACCGCCGCCATATGCCGGATATCGTTCAGCCCATAACCCAAAACGAACTTCATGATTTCCCCCTTTGGTCTATGCGGCGCATGGTTCGCATGAAGGCGGGGGGATGTCCAGCGACGGGTCGGCGCGTTTCGCGTGTGCCGATTTTCGGCCGTGCGGCCTGGCTTTGGCCTGTATCATCGCATTCGGTTCTTTCGGAATTCGCGGGGAATGCACTAGAGATTCTGGAAACGGCAGGGGAGGCGGATATGGGGATGTTCGACGGCAAGGTCGTGCTGGTGACCGGGGGCGGGGCCGGCATGGGGAAATCGGCGGCGCAGCGCTTCGCACAGGAAGGCGCCAAGGTGCTGGTCGTTGATCTGAATATCGAGGCGGCCGAAACGACGGCCGGGCTGATTCGCGAAGGCGGTGGCGAAGCCTCGACCTTCCGGGCCGACATCGCATCCCAGGCGGACAACGATGCCATGGTGGCGGAAGCGGTCGATCGCTACGGCCAGCTCGACGCCGCCTTCCTCAATGCCGCCTATCTGGGGCCGGTGCTCGATTTTTTCGAAACCGATGCCGCGACCTTCGACAAGATCGTGAACATCAATCTGCGCGGCTGCTTCTTCGGCATGCAGGCCTGTGCCCGGGCGATGAAGCCGGGCGGGTCGGTGGTGGTGAACGCCTCCACCGCCGCCTTTGCCGCCAACCAGTACAACGCGGTCTATACCGCGACGAAGCACGGGGTGGTCGGGCTGGTGAAGGCTGCGGCCGAGCCGTTCGGCGCGCGCAAGCTGCGCATCAACGCGGTTTGCCCCGGCTTCATGAAGACGCCGATGAACGGCTTCGAGGATTCGGTGACGCCGATGCCGCCGGAGGACCTGGAGCCGGCGGATTTCTGCGGCATGGGCCTGCCGCAGCATGTCGCCGAACTGGCGGTATTCCTGGCCAGCAGCCGGGCGTCCTTCATGACCGGCGCGGCCTATCTGGCCGACGGCGGGCTGATGGCGAATATCCCGTCGATCCGCGCCGAACTCTGAGGTGATCCCGCATAGGGTGGAATGCGCTTCGCTTTTCCATCCTACGAAACTACAACTCCCGGATAAACGAAACGGGGGCGGCATGTTTCGGCTGGACGGGAAGATCGCGCTGGTGACAGGTAGCGGGGGCGGGCTCGGGCTCGGCATCCTGCGGGCTTTCGCGCGGCAGGGCGCGGGCGTGATCGTCAACGACATGGACCCGAGGCTAGCGGAGGAAACAGCCGCGAAACTGGCAGCCGAAGGGTTGGCGGTTTGGGCGGCGCCGTTCGACGTGACCGACGGCGAGGCGGTGAGGGCCGGGGTCGCCCGGGCCGAAGCTGAGATCGGGCCGATCGATATTCTCGTCAACAACGCCGGCAACATGGGCGGGCGTACCTATATCCCTACGCCCTTCGCCCAGACTCTTCCCGAATTCTGGCAGCCCTTCATCGCGGTCAACCTGATGGGCGTGCTCTATTGCACACACGCGGTGATCACCGGCATGAGCGAACGGAAGTTCGGCCGGGTGATCACCGTGTCCTCGACGGCAGGGCGCGTCGGCAAGTCGATCAATGTGTCGGTCTACGGCGCGGCCAAGGCCGGCGCGGCGCATTTCATGCGGCACCTGTCGCAGGAGGTGGCGAAGGACGGGGTGACGGCCAACGTCATCTCGCTCGGCTTCATGAACACGATGAGCGGTCCGTTCGCCGACAAGATCCTGCCCTCGGTCCCCGCCGGCCGCTTCGGCACGCCGGAGGATCTGGGCGCCGCCGCGGTCTATCTCGCCTCGAACGAGGCGTCCTGGGTCACCGGTGCGACCCTGGTTCTGGATGGTGGCTACACGCCGTTCTGATGCCACGGAATTTTAATTTCCGGCGAACACCCCGAACCGCTATATCCCTCCCTGCGGGCCGCTTCGGCCGCCGGTGAGGGATGCCGCATTCGATGAAGTCCGTTCCGATTTGGATCGTGGCCGTGGCGCTGTGGCTTGCCCAACCGGCATTCGCCGATCCGTCGGCGGTCACGACCTATCACTACGACAATCTGCGGACTGGTTGGAACGCCAACGAGACGGTGCTGACGCCCGCCAACGTGCGGCGTGGGTCTTTCGGGCGGCTGGGCGTGGTGACGCTCGACGAACAAGTTGACGCGCAGCCGCTCTATGTGCCGGGCGTCACCATCGGCGGGACCGCGCATAACGTCGTCTATGTCGCGACCGAGGGGAATACGGTCTACGCCATCGACGCCGAATCCGGCGCGGTGCTGAATTCGCGAAAGCTCGGGCAGCCCGTCTCCAAGGCCGCGACACCGCTGGCGCCGTCTCCTGCGCCGGCGATGACCACATGCCGCAACAGCGGCGACCGCATCGGCATCGCCGGCACGCCGGTGATCGATACGGCCAGCCAGACGCTCTACGCCGTCGCTTACATGCTCGAACGGAAGAAACCCGTCTATCGTCTGTATGCGCTGGCGCTCGATACGCTGGCTGACCGCGTTTCACCGGCGCTGGTGGCGGCGACCCAGACGCTGAACGACAACACCACCAGTTTCAGTTTCGACGCGTCCTCGACGCGGCAGCGCGCAGGGCTGGCGCTGGCGAACGGCAATGTCTATGCGGCCTTCACCAGCTTCTGCGATTACAGCGCGGACAAGGCGCGCGGCTGGGTGTTGGGCTGGCAGGCGAACACGCTGACGCCGTTGACCGGCGGGCGGCTGCTCAATAGCCGGGCGACTGCGCCGAAGAACTATTTCCTGACGACCGTCTGGATGTCAGGCTCCGGCATTGCGGCCGACGATAGCGGCAACCTGTTCTTCGTCACCGGAAATTCGGCGTCCGACGGCACGACCTACAGCCCGCCGGACAATCTGCCGCAAAGCGTGGTCAAGCTCTCGGGCGAGCTGACGACGGTGCGGGATTACTTCACGCCCTTCACGATGCCGACGCTGGAGAAGCAGGATCAGGATTTCGGCTCGGGCGGCGTGATGCTGCTGCCGGCGCAGTCCGGGGCGATGCCGAACCTGGCCACGGCCGCCGGCAAGGCGGGCACGCTGTATCTGATGAACCGGGACAGCATGGGCCACTATGTTTCGGGTGGTCCGGACGCCGTGCCGTTCTCGACACAGATCGGGCGTTGCTGGTGCGGGCAATCCTACTACCAGGGCGCCGACGGCGTCGGGCGCGTGATCTCCAGCGGCGGGTCGGTCGCAGCGGTGTGGAAGATTGCCACCGATGGCGGCCAGCCGAGCCTTGTAAAGGAAAGCGGTTCGAGCGCCCTGCCGACAGGGCAGGACAGCGGCTTCTTCACTACGGTCTCGTCGAACGGGACCCAGGCCAACAGCCAGATCGTCTGGGCAGTGACCCGCCCCGTGCGCAACAGCAAGCCGCCGCTGATGTATCTCTACGCAATCGATCCGTCGTCCTTGAGCGGCGGGCAGAGCGCGACCCTGTTTTCGGCGATGGCCGGCACCTGGCCGCACACATTCGCCAACACCAACACCGTGCCGCTGGTCGCCAATGGCCGGGTCTATGTCGCCAGCTATAAGAAGCTTGTGATGTTCGGCCTGGGCGCGTCGCCCGCCAAGACGGCATCGTTGGCTGGGCTCGCCGACGACGTGGAGCCGGTGGAGGCCGATGCCGGGACAGGTCACGTGCTCTATGGCACGGTCGTCGGTATCGGCACCGTATCGGTGAAGCTGCGCACGCGGGCGAAGAAACTGGTGACGGTGGACACCCGGGCGGCAGAGGCAGCGCATCTCGCGGCGCGGCCGGTGGTCGGCGGCGCCCTGATGGTGCGCGGCGACTATGACGCGCGCGGTGTGCTGAAGGCGGAATCGACTATGCGGGCAAAGCCGTCGCCCGATCTATGGGAGGCGGACCGCTAGCGATCAGGCGGGTTTTCCGACGGCGGCGCCGCGAGCGGGTTCGGCGTCGGCGGCGCGATCCGCCTCAGCGTGTTGGTGTCGCGGTGGTCGAATGGCGGCGCCTTGCCGCGAACGGCCAGATCGGTACGCGTGACATAGCTCCAGCTGTCGTCGCCGTCGAAGGTGATGTCGATGCGGTAATAATCGGTGCGGAACGCCTCGTCGAGGAATGTGGTCGAGCAGATGCCGAAGCGGGGGTCGCCGCGCCGCGCCTCTACCGAGATCCTGTCGTCGCCCGGCTTTGCCGTTCCGCCCGCCAGCACCACCTGTCCGCGCGGAATGGCGATGGTCTGCATGATCAGCCCGGTGGCGGGCTCCCACAGCCAATAGCCGACCTGATCGTGGAAGGTGACGGCTTCCTCCGGCGTGTTGATGTGGATGTGATAGCGCAGCCCGTAGAGGAGCTGCGGCCCGTTCGTCTGGGCGTCGATCGGGTCCATCCGGATATGTTCGCGGAACACGCGCCGCTCCGGGCCGTCCGCCTTGGGATTTATGTCGACGCCCTGATCGGACTGCCACACGCCGGCCAGGCGGCGCAGCGGGCCCAGATTGGCCAGCGTATCCGGCGATATTTCGGGTTCGGTGAAGACGTCATGGGGGATGCTCGGCATGAATTCCCTGTTTGTTACGGGATTCAGCCGAGAGTGCTTTTTCGCCCCTGCAATGACAAGGATTTAACGTGAAGGCGAAGCCCATTCCGCCTGGCGGCTCAGCCGCCGAGGAATTCCTTGACCTTGGCGAAGAAGCCTTCCGATTCCGGATGCGTGCCGGGGACGCCGCCGTCTTCGCGTTCGAACTCCTGCAGCAGTTCCTTCTGCCGCTTGGTGAGCTTGACCGGCGTCTCGACGCTGACTTCGATATAGAGGTCGCCGCGTCCGGTGCTGCGCAGGATGGTCATGCCCTTGCCGCGCAGGCGGAACTGCTGGCCGGACTGGGTGCCCGGCGGAATGGTGACCTGGCTGCGGCCGCCTTCGAGCGTCGGCACTTCGACCGTGCCGCCCAAAGCCGCGGTCGGCATGGTGATCGGCACGCGGCAATGCAGGTCGGCTTCTTCGCGCTGGAACAGACGATGCGGCTTGACCGACAAGAAGACGTAGAGGTCGCCCGGCGGTGCGCCGCGCATCCCCATCTCGCCTTCGCCCGACAGCCGGATGCGCGTGCCGTCGTCGACGCCCGGTGGGATCGACACCTCCAGGGTCTTCTCCTTGCGCACGCGGCCCGAGCCCTGGCAGCTGCGGCACGGGTCCTTGATCACCTGGCCGGCGCCGCCGCAGCTGGCGCAGGTGCGCTCGATAGTGAAGAAACCCTGCTGGGCGCGCACGCGGCCGGCGCCGCGGCAGGTCGGGCAGGTGACCGGTGAGGTGCCGTTGGCGGCGCCGCTGCCGTGGCACGGTTCGCACGATGCCCAGCTGGGTACGCGGATCGTCACCTGATCGCCGTGGAACGCAGCCTCCAGCGTGATCTCGAGATTGTAGCGCAGGTCCGACCCGCGCTGGTTCTGGGTTTCCCGCCGTCCGGCCATGTCGCCGAACATCTGGTCGAAAATGTCTGAGAAATTGGCCGCGAAACCATCTTGGCCGCGTGCGCCGGGGCCGCCGTTTTCAAAGGCGGCATGTCCGAAGCGGTCATAGGCCGCCCGTTTCTGGTCGTCCTTCAGGATGTCGTAGGCGTGCGACACGTCCTTGAACTTCTGTTCGGCGCCGGCGTCGCCCGGATTGCGGTCCGGGTGGAACTGCATGGCCAGCTTGCGGTAGGCCCGCTTTATGTCGTCAGCGTTCGCGCCCTTCGCCACGCCCAGAGTTTCGTAACAGTCCGCCTTCATCGTCCACGCGCATCCCGAAATAAACCGCCCTGGCCGAAGCCGGCCAGGGCGGTGTCCCGATTGTTGTTATTGGTGTTGCTGCATTGCTGGCTTAGCCGGCTTTCTTGTCGCCTTCGTCCACTTCCGTGAAGTCCGCGTCGACAACTTTGTCGTCGGCTTCGGCCTTCGGCTCGGCGCCCGGCTGAGCCGCGCCCGCGGCTTCTTCCTGCTGCGCCTTGTAGAGCTGCTCGCCCAGCTTCATCGACACCTGGGTCAACGCCGCGGTCTTCGCCTTGATGTCGTCCAGGTTCTCGCTGCCCAGCGCTTCCTTCAGTTCGGCAACCGCCTTCTCGATCTCCGCCTTGTCAGCAGCCGGGGCCTTGTCGCCAAGGTCCGCCACCGTCTTCTCGCTGGAATAGATCAGCGCATCGGCCTGGTTGCGGGCCTCGACCAGCTCGCGCTTCTGCTTGTCTGCAGCCGCGTTGGCCTCGGCGTCCTTCACCATCTTGTCGATGTCGGCATCCGACAGGCCGCCTGAGGCCTGGATACGGATCTGCTGCTCCTTGTTGGTCGCCTTGTCCTTCGCCGTCACCTGGACGATGCCGTTGGCGTCGATGTCGAACGTGACCTCGATCTGCGGCACGCCGCGCGGCGCGGAGGGGATGCCGACCAGGTCGAACTGACCCAGGATCTTGTTGTCCGCCGCCATTTCACGCTCGCCCTGGAAGACGCGGATGGTCACCGCGCCCTGGTTGTCCTCGGCGGTCGAGAAGGTCTGGCTCTTGCGGGTCGGGATCGTGGTGTTGCGGTCGATCAGGCGGGTGAACACGCCGCCCAGCGTCTCGATGCCCAGCGACAGCGGGGTGACGTCGAGCAGCAGGACGTCCTTGACCTCGCCCTTCAGCACGCCGCCCTGGATCGCCGCGCCGATGGCCACCACTTCGTCCGGGTTCACGCCGCGATGCGGCTCACGGCCGAAGAAGGTCTTCACCGTCTCGAAGATCTTGGGCATGCGGGTCATGCCGCCGACCAGCACGACCTCGTCGATCTGCCCGGCGGTGACGCCGGCGTCGGCCAGCGCCTTGCGGCACGGCTCGATCGTGCGCTGCACCAGATCGTTCACCAACTGCTCCAGCTTGGCGCGGGTCAGGGTGATGTTCAGATGCTTCGGGCCGGTCTGGTCCGCCGTGATGAACGGCAGGTTGACGTCGGTCTGCGATGCGGACGACAGCTCGATCTTCGCCTTTTCCGCCGCCTCCTTCAGACGCTGCAGCGCCAGCCGGTCGGCGCGCAGGTCGATGCCCTGTTCCTTTTTGAACTCGTCGGCCAGGAAATCGATGATGCGGTGGTCGAAGTCCTCGCCGCCCAGGAACGTGTCGCCGTTGGTCGACTTCACCTCGAACACGCCGTCGCCGATCTCAAGGATCGAAACGTCGAACGTGCCGCCGCCCAGGTCGTAGACAGCGATCGTGCCGGTGCCCTTGCGCTCAAGCCCATAGGCGAGCGCCGCTGCGGTCGGTTCGTTGATGATACGCAGAACCTCAAGGCCGGCGATCTTGCCGGCGTCCTTGGTCGCCTGGCGCTGGCTGTCGTTGAAATAGGCGGGAACGGTGATGACCGCCTGGGTCACGGTTTCGCCGAGATAGGCTTCGGCGGTTTCCTTCATCTTCTGCAGGATGAAGGCGCTGATCTGCGACGGCGCATATTTCTTGTCCTGGGATTCGACCCAGGCGTCGCCGTTGTCGCCCTTGACCAGCTTATAGGGAACATTCTTGGCGTTCTGCTGGACCACCGGGTCGTCGAAACGGCGGCCAACCAGGCGCTTGATCGCGAACAGGGTGTTTTCCGGGTTGGTTACGGCCTGGCGCTTCGCGGCCTGGCCGACCAGACGCTCGCCCGACGGGGTAAAGGCAACCATCGAGGGCGTCGTGCGTTGCCCCTCGGCGTTTTCGATCACCTTGGCCTGGGAACCTTCCATCACGGCCACGCAGGAGTTGGTCGTGCCCAGGTCGATACCGATAACTTTGCTCATCTTCCATCCTCATTTACGGCAGATCGTCCGGACGGCCCGCCAAGGCAGCGCCGCCCCCGATCCCCTCGGGGTTTAAGCGGGCCTCAACGCCCACCTTTTGCTTTGGCTGATATAGGGGGCATGTACCCCCCCTGCAACCGTCGGAACGAAGGAATTCCGTAGGGAACTACAAGACAGGCTTTCCTCAGGCTTTCAGCCTTTCGGGCCGCCCTTGGCCGCCGCGACCCGCGCGGGGCGGAGCAACCTGTCGCCAATCGTGTAGCCGGCCTCCAGAACCTGCACGACCGTACCCGCCGGCTTGGTCGCGTCTTCGATCTCGAACAGGACTTCGTGGAAGTTCGGATCGAAGACCTGGCCGGCCGGGTCCAGCTTCTTCAGACCGTTCTTTTCAAGGGTCGACAAAAGATTGCGCTCCGTGGCGCCGACGCCGTCGACCAGCTTGGCGAGGAACTCGTCTTTTTCCACCGCGGCGGCGGGCACGGCTTCAAGCGCGCGGCGCAGATTGTCGGCCACGGGCAACAGGTCGCCGGCGAAGCGGGAAATGGCATAGCGCGCGGTGTCTTCGCGCTCGCGCTCAAGGCGCCGGCGGACATTCTCCGTCTCGGCCATCGCGCGCAACGTCTTGTCGCGCAGATCGGCGACCTCGGCCTCCAGCTTGGCGATCCGATCCGCTTCGCTCGGCTCGACCGCCTGTTCGCTGGCTTCTGTAATCGGCTCTTCGGGCAGTTCGTGTTCTTCGATCGTCATGGGTCAATCTCGATAGTAACGATCAGCCCAACAGCCGGCCGATCACCTTGGCAGTGTAGTCGACCATTGGGATGATGCGGGCATAGTTCAGGCGGGTCGGGCCGATCACGCCGATCGCCCCCACCACCTGTTCGCGGCTGTTCATATAGGGAGTGATGATCATCGAACAGCCCGCGTGGGCAAACATTTCGTTTTCCGCGCCGATGAAAATCTGCACGCCCTCGGCCTTGTTGGCCGCTTCCAGCAGTTTCAGCATGGTGTCCTTGGTTTCCAGCGCGTCGAACAGCGAGCGGATGCGCGCAACGTCGTCGCGCCCGCCGATATCGTCCAGCAGGTTGCTCTGGCCGCGCACGATCAGCTGGTCCGTGCCGATCGAGCGGATCGCCAGGCCTGCCTCGACCAATCCCGCTGTCAGCGCGTCGAGTTGAGATTGGGCGGTCTGGATTTCGGCCAGGATAGCGGCCCGTCCCTCCTCGATCGTCCGCCCGATGAGACGGGCCGACAGATAGTTCGAGGCCATGACGAGCGATGCGGCCGGAATGCCCAGCGGCGTTTCGATCACCCGGTTCTCGACGACGCCGTCGTCGCTCACCATGACGATCAGCGTCCGGCCCGGGCCCAGGCTGACGAACTCGAGATGCTTGAGCGGCCGGTCGGTCTTGGGCGCGATGACCAGGCCGGTACAGCCCGACAGGCCGGACAACACCGCCGTCGCCTCTCCCAGCATATCCGGCATGGAACGGCCCGCGGCGGTGGCCCGCCCACTGATCGTCTGACGTTCGTCCTCCGACAAATGACCGACCTGCAGCAGCCCGTGCACGAACAGCCGCAACCCCGCCTCGGTCGGCAGGCGCCCGGCGGAGGTGTGCGGCGCGCGCAGCAGCCCGACCTCTTCCAGGTCGGCCATCACATTGCGGATCGTCGCGGGCGACAGATGCATGCCCAGCTTGCGTGAAATCGCGCGTGAGCCGACGGGCTCGCCGGTTTCGACATACGCATCGACGATCAGACGCAGGACTTCGCGTGCGCGCTTGTTCAGGTCGGCTGTGGGGGATGTCATTGTCATTGTCCGGTCACGAGAAATAGTGAAGCACAGCCGGGCTTTCAACGCACGCTATCCCGTGCCGCGCTGTCAACAGGCCCTAGACCGGATAGGCGCCGATGGTTAGGGTCCGCGCAAATCAACTCACCGCAATCGAGATATCAGATGCCAGAGCGTCCTTCCGGCCGCGCCGTCGACCAGCTTCGCACCGTTGAGCTTGTGACCGGCGTATCACGCTATGCCGAGGGTTCCTGCATGGCGAAGTTCGGCAATACGCATGTCCTGTGCACCGCCTCGGTCGATAGCGGGACGCCGCGCTGGCTGAAAGGCACGGGGCTCGGCTGGGTCACCGCCGAATACGGCATGCTGCCGCGCTCGACCCACACCCGCACCGATCGCGAAGCGGCGCGCGGCAAGCAGAGCGGCCGTACCCAGGAAATCCAGCGCCTGATCGGCCGGGCGCTGCGCGCCGTCACCGATCGCGCGGCGATGGGCGAGATCCAGGTCAAGGTCGATTGCGACGTCATCCAGGCCGACGGCGGCACGCGCACGGCGGCGATCACCGGCAGCTATGTCGCGCTCTATCAGGCTTTTGCCGGCCTTGTCATGCTGGGCAAGCTGCCCGCCGTGCCGCTGAGCACGCCGGTTGCCGCGATTTCCTGCGGCATCTGGCAGGGCACGCCGGTTCTGGATCTGGATTACGACGAGGACTCGACCTGCCAGGCGGACGCCAATTTCGTGCTGACCGGCAATGGCGGCATCGTCGAGGTCCAGGCGACGGCGGAGCAGGAACCGTTTCAGGAAGCCGAATTCGCTGAACTGCTGCGGTTGGCGCGCAGGGGCATCGGCGAGCTGGTCGAGCACCAGAACAGGGCTCTCGGGCTTTAAGCATGGCGGGGCGGCGGTTCACCGGCGACACATTGGTCATTGCCAGCCACAACAAGGGCAAGGTGCGTGAAATCGCGCTGCTGCTCGGCGCCTATGTGAAGGATTTCCCCAGTGCCGGCGAACTTGGCCTGCCGGAACCGGAGGAGACCGAAGCCACCTTCACCGGCAACGCGGCGCTGAAGGCGCGGGCCGCGGCGCAGGGCAGCGGCCTGCCGGCGCTCGCCGACGATTCCGGGCTTGTGGTGCCGGCGCTGGGCGGCGACCCCGGCATCTATTCGGCGCGCTGGGCCGGGCCGGACAAGGATTTCGCCGTCGCGATGGAACGAGTCCGGCGCGAACTCGGGGATAAGGATCACGCGGCGCATTTCGTCTGCGCGTTGTCGCTGGCCTGGCCGGACGGGACGACGGAAACGGTCGAAGGCAAGGTCTTCGGCCGGCTGGTCTTCCCGCCGCGCGGAGAGAAGGGCTTCGGCTACGACCCTATCTTCATTCCGGACGGGCACGACATCACATTCGCCGAGATGGAACCCGACGACAAACACCGCATGAGCCACCGCGCCGACGCGTTCGCGCAGCTGGTGGCGCGGTGTTTTGGATAGATCATGGCGAACGCCGAACCCGGCTTCGGCCTCTATATTCATTGGCCCTTCTGCCTTTCGAAATGCCCCTATTGCGACTTCAACTCGCATGTCCGCGACAGCGTCGACCATGATCGCTGGCGCAACGCGCTGCTGACCGAACTGCGGCATTATGCCGGCCGCACGCCGGGGCGGACGGTGACCTCGATCTTCTTCGGCGGCGGCACGCCGTCGCTGATGGAACCGGCGACGGTCGCCGCGGTGATCGACGAGGCGGCGCGGCTGTGGCCGGTCGCATCCGGTGTCGAAATCACGCTCGAGGCCAATCCCAGCTCGGTCGAGGCCGCCCGGTTCCAGGCGCTGGCGGCTGCCGGCGTCAACCGCGTGTCGCTCGGCCTCCAAGCACTCGACGATGCGTCGCTGGCCTTTCTCGGCCGGCGCCACGATGCGGCTGAGGGGCTCGCCGCGCTGGCGGTCGCCAAGCGCAATTTCGCCCGTGTCTCGTTCGATCTCATCTATGCCCGGCCCGATCAGACGGTAGCGGCCTGGCAGGCCGAACTGCGTCGCGCGATCGCCGAAGGCACCGAACATCTCTCGGTCTATCAGCTGACGATCGAGGAAGGCACGAAGTTCGCGACCCTCTACGCCCGCGGCGAGCTCGCCATGCCGGACGAGGACACGCAGGCGACGCTCTACGAGACGACCCAGGCGATGCTCGGTGAGGCCGGGCTACCGGCCTACGAGATTTCCAACCATGCCCGGCCCGGCGCGGAATCGCGTCATAATCTCACCTATTGGCGCTATGGCGACTATGTCGGCGTCGGCCCCGGAGCTCATGGCCGGTTGACCGTCGACGATCGGAAACTCGCCACCCGCGCCCATCGCGCCCCGGAAATCTGGCTGGAGCGGGTTGAGGAATCCGGGCACGGCGGACATGCCGACGAACCGGTCGGGATGGGCGAACGCCGCGACGAATTGCTGATGATGGGGCTGCGCCTGACGGACGGCGTGTCACGGGCGCGGCTGCGCGACGAGCTTGGCGCGGACGTGGACGGCCTGTTCGAAGGCAGAAAGCTCGAACGGCTGACCGAAGCCGGTTTCCTCAGCCTGGACGGAAGCACGCTGAAAGCGACCGAAGCAGGACGCCAGCGGTTGAATGCCGTGCTGACGTCCCTGCTCAGCTAGCGGCGTACTACTCCGCCGCTTCGTCCAGCTGTTCCGTCGGTCTCCACCGCAGCACCGGCTTGCGCGCCGCCGCGGTTTCGTCCAGTCGCCGGCGCGGGGTCAGGCGCGGGGCGGCGGTGAAGTGTTCGGCATCGCCCGATTTCGCGCGCCGGGCCAGGTCGGCGAGCGTGGCGATGAACAGGTCGACGGCCTCCTTGGACTCGCTCTCGGTAGGCTCGATCAGCATCGCGCCGTGGATAACCAGCGGGAAATAGACGGTCATCGGGTGGTAGCCCTCGTCCAGCATCGCCTTGGCGAAGTCCAGCGTGGTGACCCCCGTGTCTTTCAGGAACCGGTCGTCGAACAGCGCTTCGTGCATGCATGGGCCGTCATAGGCGGCGCTCATCGTGTCCTTCAGCGAGGCCAGAACATAGTTGGCGTTCAGCACCGCGTCGCTCGACGCCTGCAATAGACCGTCGGCGCCGTGGCTGAGGATGTAGGTCAGCGCCCGGGTGAACATGCCCATCTGCCCGGCGAAGGCCTTCATCCGGCCGAAGCTGGCGCCCTCGGCATGCTCGACCAGCGTGAAGCCGTTCGGGCCCCGGACCACGGCGCTGGCCGGCGCGTAGGGCGCCAGGGCTTCCGACAGTACGACCGGGCCGGCGCCCGGGCCGCCGCCGCCATGCGGCGTGGAGAATGTCTTGTGCAGGTTGATGTGCATCGCGTCGATGCCCAGGTCCGCCGGCCGCACGCGTCCGACGATGGCGTTGAAATTCGCTCCGTCGCAATAGAACAGTGCGCCCGCCTCGTGGACCAGCCGGGCGATTTCGACGATGTCGCGCTCGAACAGACCGCAGGTGTTGGGGTTGGTCAGCATGATTGCCGCCACGTCGGGGCCAAGCTTGGCTTTCAGTGCCTCGAGATCGACCCGCCCGTCCTCGGTCGCCGGGATGGCTTCGACGGCGTAGCCCAGCGCCGCAGCCGTTGCGGGGTTCGTGCCATGCGCCGATTCCGGCACCAGTACGCGTTTGCGTTTATCGCCACGAGCCTCCAGTGCCGCGTCGATAGCGATCATACCGCACTGCTCGCCGTGCGCGCCGGCGCCGGGCGACATGGCGACCGCCGCCATGCCGGTCAGCTTCAGCAGCCAGTCGGCCAGCGAATCGATCGCCTCCAGTGCGCCCTGAACCGTCGAGATCGGCTGCAGCGGATGGATGTCGGCGAAGCCGGGCAGACGCGCCATCGCCTCGTTCAGCCGCGGATTGTGCTTCATCGTGCACGAGCCGAGAGGATAGAGGCCGGCGTCGATCGCGTAGTTCTTCTGGGAAAGCCGCGTGTAGTGACGGATGACCTGCGGCTCCGACAGGCCGGGCAGCCCGATCGACGTGCGCGGCTTCACATTGCCGATGCGCAGCTCGGCGGTTTTCGGTTCCGGCAGGTCGACGGCTGTGCGGCCGTCCTGACCCTGCTCGAAAATCAGCCCCTCTTCCATCTGCAGGCCGCGATTGCCGGTGAAGGTCGCGACCGGCGGGCTCGCCATATCGGCCTGCGGGCGGGTGTCGCCGCGTCCAACGCTGTTCATCGCCATCAGAGGATTTCCTTCAGCGCGGCCGCCAGGGCTTCGATGTGGTCGTCGGTCGTGGTCTCGGTCGCTGCAACGAGCAGCAGGTTGTTCAGCTGCGGCTGCCCGGCGATCAGGCGCGATACCGGGACGCCGCCCAGTATGTTCCGCGCCGCCAGGGTCTCCGTCACCGATGCCGCGTCCCTGGACAGGCGCAGCGTGAACTCGTTGAAGAAGCTGTCGTTCACCACCGTTACGCCCGGCACCTTGGCCAGACGATCGGCGGCGGCGATGGCCGTGGCATGGTTGATCCGCGCCAGCTTGGTCAGCCCTGCCTCGCCCAGCAGCGACAGGTGGATGGTGAAGGCGAGCGCGCAGAGCCCGCTATTGGTGCAGATATTGCTGGTCGCTTTTTCGCGGCGGATATGCTGCTCGCGGGTGGACAGTGTCAGCACCCAGCCGCGCTTTCCGTCGGCATCCACCGTCTCCCCGCACAAGCGCCCCGGCATCTGCCGCATGTATTTTTCGCGGGTGGCGAACAACCCGACATAGGGACCGCCGAAATTCAGTGCGTTGCCAATGCCCTGGCCCTCGCAGACGACGATGTCCGCGCCCATCTCGCCCGGCGGTGTCAAGAGCCCAAGCGACACGACCTCCGTCACCACGACGATCAACAGCGCACCCTTGGCGTGGCAGGCTTCGGCCAGGGCAGACAGGTCGCGCACATGGCCGTACACGCTGGGATTCTGCACCACGACACAGGAGGTCTGGTCGTCGACCAGCGCCGCCAGGTCTTCCTTGCCCTCGACGTCGGCCGGGGCATCGATCGCGGTGAAGTTGGTCCAGCGCGCCTGGGTGCGGGTCACCTCGGCATAATGCGGGTGCAGCCCGCCCGAAAGGATCGCGCGCGACCGGCGGGTCACGCGGTTTGCCATCATCACGGCCTCGGCGCAGCCGGTCGAGCCGTCATACATTGAGGCGTTGGCCACCTCCATGCCGGTCAACAGGCCGACCTGGGTCTGGAACTCGAACAGATATTGCAGCGTGCCCTGGCTCACCTCCGGCTGGTACGGGGTGTAGCTGGTCAGGAATTCGCCCCGCTGGATCAGGTGATCGACCGCGGCCGGCACATGATGGCGATAGGCGCCGGCGCCGACGAAGAACGGCACCGATCCTGCGGGCATGTTCTTCGCAGCCAGCGCCTTCATCTGCCGCTCGACGTCGAGCTCGCCCGCATGGTCGGGCAGGCCCTCGATCTTGCCCTTGCGCCGGGCAGCTTCGGGCACATCGGCGAACAGGGCATCGACGGAGGAGACGCCGATCCGCGCCAGCATCCCCTTCCGGTCGTCATCGGTGAGCGGCAGGTAACGCATCAGTGCAGTTCCGCGATCATGTTCTTGTACTGGGTTTCATCCAGCAGCGCGTCGAGCTGCGTGGGGTCCGCGACCTTCATCTTGAAGAACCAGCCGCCTTCGTGCGGGTCCGTGTTGACCGTCGCCGGGTCGTCGGTCAAAGCCGGGTTCACCTCTGTCACCGTGCCGTCAATCGGGGCGTAAACCTCGCTCGCCGCCTTCACCGATTCGACCACCGCCGCATCCTTGCCGCGCTCAAGCGTCTTGCCGACATCGGGCAGCTCGACGAATACGACATCGCCCAGCTGCTGCTGGGCATAGTCGGTGATGCCGACCGTGGCGGTGTCGCCCTCGATGCGAATCCATTCATGATCGTTGGTGAATTTGGTGGCGGTCATGACGTCTCCTTATTTGAAATAGCGGTGCGGAACGAAGGGCATGGCGACGATGCCGGCGGGCAGGATCTTGCCGCGGACGATCAGGTCGACCGGCGTGTCCAGGGCGGCCGCCGCGCAGTCGACATAACCCATCGCGACCGGCCGATCTGCCGAAGGCCCGAAGCCGCCGCTGGTGATGCGGCCGACGGTCTTGCCCATGACCTGGATTTCCGTACCCTCGCGGGCCGGAGCGCGGCCGCCAGGCAGGATGCCGACCCGCAGCCGGTGGGTGCCTTCGGCCAATTGCTTCCGGATCACCGCGTCGCCCGGGAAACCGCCTTCCGTACGGCGGCGCTTGGAGATCGTCCATTTCAGGTCGGCCTCGATCGGTGTCGTCGTCTCGTCGATGTCGTGGCCGTAGAGGCAAAGCCCGGCCTCAAGCCGCAGCGAATCGCGCGCGCCCAGGCCGATCGCCATCACTTCGCTCTCGGCCAGCAGCAGGCGGGCGATCTGCTCGGCTTTGTTCGCCGGGATCGACAGCTCGTAGCCGTCTTCCCCGGTATAGCCGGAACGCGTCAGCGAGATCGGCACGCCCGCAATCGTCGCTGTGGTTTCGCTCATGAAGCCGAGCGTATCGATGCCCGGGATGTGCCGCGCCAACACGGCGGCCGCGGCCGGTCCCTGCAGCGCCAGCAAAGCGCGTTCGGTCTCGTGGATCAGTTCGACGCCGGCCGGCAGATGGGCGGCGATATGGGCGATGTCGTTGTCCTTGGTCCCGGCGTTGACCACCAGGCCCAACTCGCCTTCGCGCCGTGCGATCATCAGATCGTCGATGATGCCGCCCTTATGGTTCGTCAGCATCGAGTAGCGGACCTTGCCGACCGCCAGCGCCTGGACGTCGCCCGGCACCAGTTTTTCGATCGCGGCGATCGCGCCGTCACCCACAAGCCGGACTTGGCCCATATGCGACACATCGAACAGGCCGGCGGCCTTACGGGTGTGGAGATGTTCGGTCAGGATTCCGGCCGGGTATTGGACCGGCATGGAATAGCCGCCGAATTCGACCATCTTGCCGCCCAACTCGCGATGCAGCGCATCGAGCGGCGTATGTTTCAGCGCATTGGGATCGGTCACATTACCCCCGACAGAGTCACCCGACCACGCCAGCCGGCGCGGAAATGGGCCCCCTCTGTCGAAAACCTGAGAGATTCACGTCGGGGCGTTACCCGCGCTTACTCCTTCGGTGAGGCAAACCAAACGCGGTCTGCCTGCTTTCCAGAGCGCCCACTCCTAAACGGTCCTTTGTGCCTGAGAGTTTCCGGGGGCGGTTGCTCCTTCGGCGCCATCCTTGGCGGAAGCTTCGGATGGTCTCTCCCGTAGAGGGGTATCGGGCTTCGCAACAGCTAGGCTGCGAATCGGGTGGAGTCAATCAACAGTGGGCGTAGGTGGGAAAAATGAGCATCACGGCCTGATCTTGAAGACGGTGCCGAAGCCGCCGCCGCCGGCCAGGGTGGTTCCGTAGAGGATCCCTTTGGGACCCCAGGTCAGGCCGCCGCGCGGGTAACCGCCCTCGGTCGACGTGTCGAACGAATGCAGGATCGTCTCGATGCCGGCCGGCGAAATCCGAAAGACCGTGCCGCTGGCATTGGCGCCGCCGAACTCCGTCGTGCCGTAGATATTTCCATGGCCGTCGCGGACCAACGCGCCTTTTGGAGACGTGCCGTCGGTAGCGGAGGCGCCGAAGGCATAGAGGACTGAGAAGGTTCCTGACGCCGTGATCTTGTAGAGCGTGCCGTGGCCGTTGGCGCCATAGGCGACCGCCGTCCCATAAAGATTATTCGCGCCATCGCGCACGAGGCCGCTGCGCAGGCCGTAACCGCTTTCGCCGCAGTCGAACGTGTCGAGGACCGAAAAAACTCTTTTCGGCGTCAGCTTGAAGACCGTGCTGCCGCAGGACATGCCCGCGGTCGTCCCATAGAGGTTGCCGGCGGTGTCGCCGATCAGCCGCGTGCGGGGATAAGCCCCGTCGTCCGGCGAGATCGTATGGAGGACCTTGAATGCACCGTCCGTGCCGACTTTGAACACCGTGCCCCGGCCATCGGCTCCGCCGCTCGAGGTCGTACCGACCAGTTCCCCGAACTTGTTGATCAGGACACCGCCTTCCGGGCTGCCGCCGTCGAGGCCGCCGGTGAAGACGTGCAGTACCTTGAAGACGCCGCCGGCGCTCAATTGGTAGAGCGTGCCGGAATTGTACGCGCTGCCGCCGCTGCTCTGCGTTCCGTAGAGATTGCCGTCCTCATCGATCACCAGATTGGCGGACTCGCTGTCCGACGGCGTACCGTCGGTGAAGGCGTAGAGGACGCTATAGTCACCGTTCGGCGCGATCTTGAAGATCGTGCCGTGCCCGTTGGCCCCGGCATAGCCGGTGGTGCCGTACAGGTTGCCATCGCCATCGATCGTAACACCGGCGCGCGGGCCGTAACCTTCCACGCCATCGGCAAAGGTATGGATGATCGTCTCGGTCGCCGATTGGGCGGGCCGAAACCCAAGGCACAGGACGAGCGCGGTTATGATGGCGAAAAACTTCGTCCGCATAACGCACCCCTCTGGCCGATATAGTCCCCGCGCGGGAACTTGTGCGGCCAACACATCGTCTGGCCGTCGTTTAACGCCGAACTGCCCGAACAAATCCGAGAGTTAAAACATAACGGGGATTTTTCGGCCTCGACAGTGATTTCTGTGAGGGGCCGCCCCTTGACACCCGGCGGGTGTGGTCGGATGTGTCTTGTATGGAACTATCGCCGCTCACCATCGTGCTGGCCGGCCCGCGCGGCTTTTGCGCGGGTGTCGACCGCGCCATCCAGATCGTCGAGCGCGCGCTCGAGCTTTCCGGCGCTCCCGTCTATGTCCGTCACGAGATTGTCCACAACCGCTTCGTCGTGGAACAGCTTGAGGCCAAGGGCGCGATTTTCGTGCATGAACTGGACGAGGTGCCGGAAGGCGCGACGGTCGTGTTTTCCGCGCACGGCGTACCCAAGGCGGTGCCGATGGACGCCGAAAGGCGCGGTCTTAACGCGCTGGACGCCACCTGCCCGCTGGTCAGCAAGGTGCATCGCGAGGCCGAGCGGCATCACGCCGAGGGGCGGCAGATCATCCTGATCGGCCATGGCGGGCATCCCGAGGTCGAGGGCACGGTCGGCCAACTGCCGCCGGGCGCGGTCATATTGCTTGAAGACGCGGCCCATGTCGGCGCGCTCCAGGTGCGTGATCCGGGAAATCTGGCCTATTGCACCCAGACGACTTTGTCGGTCGACGAAACCGAAGGCACGATCGCGGCGCTGAAGACACGCTTCCCGAATATCGCCGGACCGCGCAAGGAAGACATCTGCTACGCCACGACCAACCGCCAGGCGGCGGTCAAGGCGATCGCCGGCCATGTCGATGCGCTGATGGTGATCGGCGCGCCGAACTCATCCAATTCCAGCCGGCTGGTGGAAGTCGCCAAGGCCTATGGCTGCGAGCGGTCGATCCTGGTTTCACGCGCGTCCGAGATCGACTGGCGCTGGTTCGACGGCGTCCGCCGGCTGGGGCTGACCGCCGGTGCGTCGGCGCCCGAAATCCTGGTCGAAGAGGTGGTCGCCGAGGCGCGCAAGCGCTTCGCCGTGACCATCGAGGAGCGCGAGGTGGCGCGCGAGAACGTGACATTCAAACTGCCCGCCGCGTTGAACCGCGCGGTCCAGGCCAAGGAAAGCGCCGCCGTCGCCTAGACGGTCAGTTCGGCGGTGGGGTGTCGGTCGGTGGAGGCGGCGTGCCGTCTGCCGGATCGTGCCGATGTGTCGGCTTCTTCGGACCATGATGCCTGTTCGGCACAATCTCGCCGGTCGTTCCCAACGCCCCGTTCTTCGTGCTTTCCGCCTGCCCGCCGGGCGCGGTCGTGCTTGCATCCGCGCCCGGCGGCGTCGCCGTCGGCGCGGGCGTTCCCTCGACTGTCGTTGTCGTGTCCGATGTTCCGACGCCGGGCTTATTGACCGGCGGGGCGGGCGTATCCGGGCTGATCGGCGTTCCCGTCGCGCCGGGCGGTGCCGCTGCTGTGGGGGGCTGCCCACCGACCGGGCCGACGGCATGGGCGGCGGGGCCTGCAATCAGCACCACCGCTCCTAAAGCCGATCCGGCCAACCTTGCCGCTGTTGGCATTCGCATCACTTCCTCCTGTCTCCGATCGCTCGGAAGGGACTCTGCGTCCTAGAAGGAAACCTGCAGAAGAAAAAGTTGGTTCCTGCACCCAAGGCGGCTCAGGCCGCCTTGTTCATCCTTTCCTTGACCAAATCGGCGACGACCGCGGGATCGGCCAGCGTGGACGTGTCGCCAAGCTGATCGTGCTCGTTGGCGGCGATCTTGCGCAGAATGCGGCGCATGATCTTCCCCGATCGGGTCTTGGGCAGGGCCGGCGCCCATTGCAGCAGGTCAGGCGCGGCCAGTGCCCCGATCTCCTTGCGGACCCACAGCACCAGTTCCTTGCGCAGCTCCTCGCTGGTCTGCGTGCCGGCATTGAGCGTCACATAGGCGTAGATGCCTGTGCCCTTGATGTCGTGCGGGTAGCCGACGACCGCGGCCTCCGCCACCTTGGGATGCGCCACCAGTGCGCTTTCGATCTCCGCCGTGCCCAGGCGGTGGCCCGAGACGTTGATCACGTCGTCGACGCGGCCGGTGATCCAGTAATAGCCGTCGGCGTCGCGCCGGGCGCCGTCGCCGGTGAAATACTTGCCCTTGAAGGTCGAGAAATAGGTCTGGCCGAACCGGTCATGGTCGCCATAGATCGTGCGCGCCTGCCCGGGCCAGCTCTCGGCGATGCAGAGATTGCCCTCGGCCGCGCCGTCCAGGGGATTGCCCTCCCCATCGACGATTTCCGGCTTGATGCTGAAGAACGGCAGGGTGGCGGACCCCGGCTTGGTGGCGATGGCGCCGGGCAGCGGGGTGATCATGATGCCGCCGGTCTCGGTTTGCCACCACGTATCGACGATCGGGCAGCGGCTGTCGCCGACGACGCGGTAATACCATTCCCAGGCTTCGGGGTTGATGGGCTCGCCGACGGAGCCGAGCAGCCGTAG
>DATJHU010000117.1:0-6204 GCA_035493715.1 Alphaproteobacteria bacterium
GCCACACGTGGGGAGGTGAATTGCTTCGTCGCTTCGCTCCTCGCAATGACGGACGGAGGCCCTCAAGCCTTCGGTTTAGCCGAAGGCTATCTCCGTAATCTCCAGATTGTGCTGGTTATGCCGATAGGTCAATGTCGCCGCATGTTCGATTCCCTGCTTCTCCTCGTCACTGCCGCCTTCCTGCTCGCGGGCTTCGTGAAGGGCGCGCTCGGGCTCGGCCTGCCGACGGTGTCGATGGGCCTGCTTGCGGTGACGATGCCGCCGGCCCAGGCGATCGCCATCGTCATCGTGCCGGCGATCGTCACCAACATCTGGCAAACCTTCGGCGGTCCCTATCTGCGCGATATTTTCCGGCGGCTATGGCCATTGCTGACTGGTACGGCCGCCGGCATCTGGCTCAATGCGGGGTCGCTGACCGGGCCCTATGCGCGCTACACCACCATCGCGCTTGGCCTGTTGCTGGCAATCAACGCCATCATCGGCCTCTGCAAATTCGATTTCAGCATCGCGCCCCGGAACGAAAAATGGGTCGGCGGCATCGTCGGGCTGATCACCGGCATGATTTCGGCGGCAACCGGCGTGCAGGTCATTCCGTCGGTGCCATTCCTGCAGGCGATCGGCATGGAGAAGGAAGAACTGATCCAGGCGTTGGGCGTGTTCTTCACGGTGGCGACCCTGGCACTTGGCCTCAACCTCACCGGCGCCGGTCTATTGACGGCCGCAACCGCGCTGCCCGGCGCGGTCGCCATGGCAGCGTCCATTGCCGGCATGTTTATCGGACAGGCGGTACGAACGCGGCTGCAGCCGGATATCTTTCGGCGCTGGTTCCAGATCGGCATGATTGTTCTCGGCCTCTATCTCTCCAGCAATGCGCTTGCGAAACTGGTGTCGTAACTGAAGCCACGCAGGAAACCCGGAGAATTCCTTGCGAAGAAATTCTCCGGATCGGCAGACAGCCGAACCTAGCGCGCCTCCAGCATCGCGACGCGGATGCCGAGATAGACGAACAGCCCCCCGAGAGCCCGGTTGACCCAGGCCATCGCGCCGGCCGATTGCCGGATGCGGCCGGCGGCCCTGGCCGCGAAGGCGGCAAGGCCGAAGCACCACAACGTGCCGCTGGTGATGAAGATCAGCCCGAGCACCAGGAAGGCCAGCGTCTTGTGGACTGATTCGGCCGCCACGAATTGCGGCAGGAACGCCAGGAAGAACAGCGCCACCTTCGGATTGAGCACGTTGGTCAGGGTGCCCTGCCAGAACACGCGGGCAAGCGACGTCTCGTTGCCTTCCCCGGCCGCCTCCGCCAGCGGACGCGAATGTGACAGCAACATCTGGATGCCCGTAAACAGCAGATAGGCGGCACCGGCCCATTTCAGCACCGTGAAGGCAGCAGATGACGCCATCAACAGCGCCGACAGGCCGATGGCGGCGCCGAACACGTGAACGAGGCAGCCGACGCTGATCCCGGTCGCCGCCGCCGCCCCGCCACGCCATCCGAACTGGATGCTGCGGCCGATAATATAGGCGGTGTCCGGCCCCGGGGTGACATTGAGCAGTAATCCCGACAGGATGAACAGCCAGAGTTCGTGAATGCCGAGCGTTTCAACCATCATTGCAGGTTCCCTGGCGACCTCGGCCTATTGGTCAATGCCCAATGCGCGAGCGTTGCAGTACTATCATGAGCAAACTGGGCTTCCACCAGATTGTGCATATTTTATAAACATTGGAATCGGTCGGCCGACCACGTAGTGGTTATCTCGCCAATTCCGGTGCCGTTGGGGATATACTGGGGACATGGAAAGACGCCTGGCAGCCATCGTCTGTGCTGACGTCGCCGGCTATTCCCGCATGATGGGAGCCGACGAGGCGGGGACGCACGCCACGTTCAAGGCCCATCGAAGCGCGATCTATCCGTTCATCCTCAATCACGGCGGCCGCCTGGTGAAGAACACCGGCGACGGCTTCCTGCTGGAATTCCCCAGCATCGTCGGGGCCATCGAGGCCGCGATCGCGATGCAGATTGTGATGGCCGAGCGAAACGATCACCTCCCCGCCGATCGCATCATGCAGTTCCGCATGGGCATCCACATGGGGGATGTGATGGCCGACGAAGACGAAGTGTTCGGCGACGACGTCAACATCGCCGTCCGGCTCGAATCGGTCGCCGCGCCCGGTGGCCTGGCGGTTTCGGGCAAGGCCTGTCATGAGGCCGGCAAACGTCTCAGCGTCCCCCTGGTCGATGCCGGCCCGCACCGGTTCAAGAACATCGAGGAGGCGATCGACGTCTGGACCTGGCAACCCGCCGGAAACGACAACGCAGGCCGGGGCGTCCAGAGAGGCTCGACCGAAACATCGGTCACGAACCTTCCAGCCCAGTATCGCACCGCTATCGTGGGCGTGCTGCCGTTTGCGAATTTGAGCGAAAGCGCCGACGAGTATTTTTCCGACGGGCTCACCGAGGACCTGATCCACGCGCTTTCGCTGCAATCGTTCTACCGGGTGCTGAGCCGGAACTCGACCTTCCCGTTCAAGGGCAAAAGCCTGAGCACGCGCCTGATCGCGCGCGAGATCGACGCGAGCTACCTGATCCAGGGCTCGGTGCGACGCGCCGGGACCAAGATTCGCATCACCGCTGAACTGATTGCGCCGGAGACCGGCGAGCAGTTATGGACCGGCCGGTTCGACCGCGACATGGGCGACCTGTTCGCCATGCAGGACGAGATCACCACCAGCCTGTCGGCGGCGATCGCGGCCGAGATCTACCGGGCGGAAGCGTCCGCCCCGCCGCGCTCGAACTCGAACGACCTCACCGCCTGGGATCGTTTCCTGAAAGGGCTTTCCTACTACTATCTGCAGACGCAGGCCGATCTCGAAACCTCGATCAGCTTGTTCAAGGAAGCCATCGCGCTCGATCCGACATTGTCGATCGCCCGTGCCTATCTCGCCACGATCCAGATCCAGGGCATCCAGTTCGGATGGATCCGGAGCACCCGCGAAATGTTCGATTACGCAATGAGTCTTGCGGAAAGCAGTGTCCGGCTCGATCCCCGTTCGTCCTTTGCTTTCCAGACTCTCGCCTATCTGAACGCGGCGGAAGGGCACCACGAGACGGCGATGGATGCTGCCAAGCGGGCGGTCGGGCTCAATCCGTACGATATGGGCGCCCGCGGCGTGCTTGGGATTTGTCATCTTGTGTCCGGCGAACACCGACCCGCGATCGAACTGTTTACGATGGCAGCGCAGAGCGGCAACAACGATCCCCGGTATCAATGGGCGGCCGTGAACGCGTTCAGCCACTACCTGCTCGGGCAGTACGATGCTTCGCTGTCCTGGGCGCGGGAGCAGCTCTACACCAATCCCAATATGCTTCAGGCACTCGCGATCCGCGCGGCGGCGCTCGCCCAATTGGGACGAACTTCGGAGGCGGCAACGGCGGCCGAGGTTCTGCTCAGCAACTATCCCAGCCTTACTGTCGATCGGCACTTGCGGAATTTTCACTGGAAGTTGGAGGCCGACATTGCCCACTACCGCGACGGCCTCGTGAAAGCCGGCATCCCCTACAGCAGATTGACGCTGGTCGAATCCTCTCCAAAGCTCGCCGCAGATTCCTGAGAGCAAGCGAGGCTGTCGGTTGACACCGCGCCGGATTCCGCCAAGACTCCCCACACGCTGAAGTAGTTCGCCCGCCGAATTGCCTTTTCAGACCGTCCCTCGCGCTCCGATCAGAGCGGACGCTTTTTCATATTCGATGCTTTGAGGATTTAACCCATGCCTGACCACAGCAGCGGCACCGCCCCGGGTGGGCAGATCCCCGTTTCATCCAACAATCCCTGCCCGTTCTTGCGCGCGCTGGTCGCCAATGGCTACGTCGGCGGCCACGTCGTGCCGCTTTCAAAACTCGCCGAAATGATCGGGGCTGCGAGCGGTGAAACGGGACCCGCCGAAAAGAAGGTGCGGCTGGAGACCTGGATGGTCGCCGTCATTGCAAACGGTCTGGGGCCGCTGCGCGTGTTGAAGAGCGCGACCTCCGGCGCGGTTCTCGACGAACTGCGCGACGGCCCGCTCGACAAGCACGGCGGCGGCTCGCGCATTCTCGACGTCGATGCGAAGGTCCATGAGGACGAAATCGCCCGGCTCGCCGGCTTCGGCAAGGACCGCAACGATCCTGCCGGCGGCGTCGAGCGCGGCCTGACGGCGAAAGAGATCGACGCCTTCATGAAGGCCAATATCAAGCGCGACGGTGATGCGGCGCACTGGTACTATCCCATGCTGATGAAGGGCGAATGGCCGGTGCTGCTGAAAATCCTCGGCAAGGGCGAAGGCGAGGAGCGTTACCTCAGCGTCGCGGAAGTCAGGACCCTGTTCGTCGAACGCCGGCTGCCCGATCGGATTACGGCGCGGCTGCCGAAGCCGGCCCCGCGCTGAGCCTCACTTGAACAGCGGCGTGCCCGGCACGAAGGCGTCGAACGCCGCCCAGAATTGCGCGCGGTAGCGGTCCTGCTCCTGCAGGATCTCGTGCCGGGAGCCCGCGATCACCAGATGCGAGCCGGCGCGCAGATGGTAGGCGAATTCCTCGATCGCGGCTGTGGAAACAATGGCGTCGTTGCTGGCTGCGAGCATCAGGATCGGCTGGCGGATTTCAGACGGGTAGTTGATGCCACGAAAGGTATGCATCGCCCTGAACGCGGTATCGGCCCAGGCCACTGTCGGCGAGCCGAGGCCGAGCGTCGGGTCTTCTTCCAGGATAGCGGCGTTGCGGGCGTAGCGCACGGGATCGCTGGTGAAGGGGTTGTTGATGAAGGATTCCGTTCCGGTCAGCGCGTCGCTGCCGCCGGGCACGTAGCGGCCACCCTGCCCCATCAGCCGCATGGCCCGCAGCAACGTCCGCGTCGGGAACGCGGTCCGGCGCCCCGGCAGGTCGATCATCGGCGCCGACAGCACCATGCGGTCAAACCAGCGTTTTCCCGCATGCGCCACCCGCAGCATGACCGCGCCGCCCATCGAATGCGCCAGCGCGAAAAAGGGCGGCGGGCAATCCGGCAGCACCACCTGCTGCACGAAGGTTTCGACGTCGACCTCGTAATCGGAAAAGTCGCGAACATAGCCCTTGCGCGGATCGCGCAGGCGGCGCGAGGAATGCCCCTGGCCGCGCCAGTCGATCATCGCCACCGCAAATCCGCGATCGCGCAAGTCCCGCACCGTCTCGAAATATTTCTCGATCGGCTCGCTCCGCCCGGTGAAAACGCAGACCGTGCCCTTGCGTCCCGCCGGTGGCGCCCAGCGCGCGAATCGCAATTCCGCGCCGTCGGGCGTCTTGATGGTGCCTGAGACGACGTCCTCCGGAACCGGATTGGCGGGGATAGAGACGAGCGTCATGAGGAGAAACCGGCTAGGTGAAAAGGGCTGGAAATCAAGGGTGGGGAGCGTCGAGAACAAGCTTTTTGGCCCCTCTTGAACGCCGTTTCACCCCTCCCATATCATTTCTGTGCAGGCCGCTACCAGTGTTTCGGGCTCGAAACGCAAAGGCTGCACGAAGACGAGGCCCGGCCCGATGGCGGGCGGGTAACTGAAACAGTCGCTCAATGGAGGACTACCTATGCGTACCTACGATCTCACCCCGTTTTATCGTTCCACCGTCGGCTTCGACCGCTTCTTCAACCTGCTCGATCAGGTGACGTCGGACGGCAGCCCCGGTTATCCCCCCTACAACATCGAGCGCACCGGTGAGAACGCCTACCGCATCAGCGTTGCGGTTTCCGGCTTCTCGCAAGGCGAGCTTTCGATCGTCGCGAAGGAAAACACGCTGACGATCAAGGGCGAGAAGTCAGCCAACGAGAACGGCAAGGACAATTCCGAAGTGCTCTACCGCGGCATCGCGGCGCGTGCCTTCGAGCGCATCTTCCAGCTTGCCGATTTCGTGCAGGTGAAGAACGCCTCGCTCGAGCATGGCCTGCTCCACGTCGATCTCGTCCGCGAGATCCCCGAGGCCAAGAAGCCGCGCAGCATTCCGATCAACTCCGGCGCGAAGGCCCCGCAGGTAGTCGACGCTTCGGTTGCCGCGTAACGCGAGCAGGATTTCAGCAGATATTGGCTGAACGCGAAAACGCCCCGGGAAACCGGGGCGTTTTTTTTGCGTGAATTCCTGATCCGCGGTTTGCGGGGCCTCGCGGATCACGTCGCCGTGAGGTTGCGTAACGATGCCGCCGC
>DATJHU010000118.1:0-52565 GCA_035493715.1 Alphaproteobacteria bacterium
TGTCGTTCGCGCAGTACCCGGACTGGAACAACTATCATCCGCGCGGCCGCGATATGCAGGCCTATCTCGTTGGCGTCGCCGACCGGTTCAATCTTAGGGATTACATCCGCTTCGATACGCGCGTGAAGTCCATGCAGTGGGACGACGCCCGGAAACTCTGGTCTGTCACGATCGCCGACGCGCAGGGCGAGCATACGATCGAAGCTAACGCCGTCATCAACGGTCACGGTCCGGCCAATCGCTGGAAGCTTCCTGACATTCCGGGCATCGAGTTCTTCCGAGGACCGGCGATGCATACCGCCGCCTGGGATCCGAATATCGACCTGAAGGGCAAGCGCGTCGTGGTGATCGGAACGGGCGCGAGCGGCGCCCAGGTTGTGGCATCGCTGGCTTCGGACGTTGCGCATCTGACGGTATTCCAGCGCTCGAAGCACTGGGTCATGAAAAATCCGGAATATGTGAATGACGTGACCGAACCGGTGAAATGGGCCTTGCGGCATATGCCCCTTTACATGCCCTGGTTCCGCTTCCGCGCTTTCTGGTTCGCGTCCGACGGCCTCTACAAGTGGGTCAAGATAGACCCGGCCTGGGAGGGCAATTCGCTCGCCATTTCGCAGGCCAACGAGGATGCGCGGCAATATGCTCTGGCCGGGATGGCCGGCGTCCTCGGCCACCGGCCCGACGTGCTCGAGAAGATCACCCCGGATTTTCCGATCTTCAGCAAGCGCATCGTGCTCGACGCCGGTTATCTGGCGGCGCTGGGGCGCGACAATGTCGATATCGAGACCGGCGGCATTGAACGCATCGTCAAGGATGGCGTGATCACCAAGGATGGCCGAAAGGTTCCGGCCGACGCCATCATCTTCGCGACGGGATTCAAGATCGCAAAGATGTCTGGCGATCTGGATATCGTCGGTAGGGACGGGCGCAGTCTCGGCGGCGAGTGGGGAGAGGAGGATCCCCGGGCTTACCTCGGCACCACCATGGAGGGTTTTCCGAACCTGTTCTGGGTCGTCGGTCCAAATAGCGTTCCGAACCATGCCGGCGGCCACAATCTCATCGTGGAAGGGCACATCCACTACATCGTCGAAGCTCTGGACATGATGGTGGCGAAGGGGGCGCGCGCGATTGAGCCGACCAAGGAGGCGTTCGACGCGTACAATGCCAAGGTCGACGGGGATCTTAAGTCAATGGTCTGGTCGCACCCGAAGGCACGCAGCTATTACCGCAACAGCAAGGGGCGGGTTTACCTCTCCTGTCCCTATCGCCTTGTCGATATGTGGACGCTCCTGCGTGAGCCCAAGGCGGAAGACTATCGGTTCCATTTCCCCGGCGACAACAAGGGTGGCGTCGGGTCGCCGGCGGCGCAGACCCGATGAAGGTATACCCGTGAGCGGCCAGTTCAGCTTCACCAAGGTCATCGTCGCAGACGTGAATCGGATGTTTGCGTTCTACCGCGACGTGTTCGGTATGACCGAGACCGCCCGCGTTCAGCAGGGAAACGGCGACGACGAACTCGACGAGATCATCATGGGGCCGGCAGGCGCCGGTTATGCCGTGCCCAGCCTCGTTATCCAGCGTTATCCCAACCGGCCAATCCCCGAGCCAGGGGAAACAACGCTAGGGTTTATCGTTTCCGACATTGAGCGAACGTTGGACGACGCGGTCGCGTCCGGCGCCACAGTTACCCGGCCTATCCGAACCGCTGCTGGCTACGGCATCCGCGTCGCTTTCATCAAGGATCCTGACGGTCACCTCATCGAGATCGTCCAAATGCTTCAGCGCCATGACTAGGAGTGCATCATGAGCACAGCCAACATTCTCAAGCCCATCGCCGAGCCGCAGATCATCGAAGGGTCATATACAACCGATCAGCATCGCCGGATGTTCGACCTCGTCCGGCGGACTGGACCGCACACGCTCATCCTGTCGCAGCACTTCAAATCGCCGGATGAGGTTGTCGCGACGACGTCCGGTAGCCTCCCGGAGGGCATGAAGGCGACCTGGGACATGTTCCTGTCGCCTGTGTTCCGCGGCTACTTCGCGCAGGGGCACACTTGCCTCCACCCCGAGATCGAAGATTGCTTCTACAACCCCAAATTCCTCGACCTCGTGCGCGGATATTGGAAGGCGGAATACGCCCGGCCCGAGAGCATGCTGTTCAACCTGCAGGGACCCTGTGGCGGCGCCGGCGCTCCGCATATCGATGCAACGCGCTTCCGAGGTCTCAGCTTCCAGACGACCCCGATTTGGCTCATGAACATGATGACAAAGTCGGGGCTGTTCAAACGCTGGCAGGCGAAGAAGGCCCAGGTTATCGCCTGGTACTATCAGGGCAAGGTCGGTGGCGGATTCAACTATTGGCCCGACGGCCCGCAGAGCGAGCCCAAGCAACTTCATGCACCGATGTGGGGCCGCGCCGTCGTCGTCGAAAATGAGATGATGTACCACACGGCCCAGGCCAATGGCCCATCCGCAATGCGCCGACCTGCGGGGCTGGCGATCAACTCCGTGATCGGTGCTGATCCAGGTTCCGGCGACGGGTGGCAGATCACGACCGACGGAGAAGTCATCCAGAAAATTCCCATCGAGGAGATGCGCTTTCTCGTTCATTGGGGCGCCGACATCTTCATGGATTACCAGGAACTGAAGGTCACGCTCGACCACACTGACGATATCGATCACGAGCGGATTTTCGACATTTTTATCGCGGACCTGCGTGAGCGCGGCGAGACATTCCAACTGCCGTCCGATCCTCTGACGGATCAGGTTTTCATCCGTCTGCTGACCCTTGTCTACGATCCGGGTCTGCCTGGGATTTTCCCGCCGGAACCCGACGAAGATTTGATCGCAGCCGAATAGAAAGTTTGTCTGAAATGACCCTTCAGGGAAAAATAGCGTTGGTCACCGGTGCGAGCCGCGGAATTGGCGAAGCGATTGCCCGGCGGTTCGCAGCGGAAGGCGCGACGGTAATCATCACCGCGCGCACGGTCGAGGCCGGTACTGGCCTGCATCACGGTGGCACAGTCGGACAGGGCGAGAAGAGCGTCGGGCTGGAGGGCTCTTTGGCTGAGGTCGCCGATCGCATTCGGGCGGACGGAGGCAAGGCTATCGCGATACAATGCGATGTCGGCGATCCTGCGTCCCGCGCCGCGCTGTTCGATCGGGCCATGGCGGAGGCCGGGCGTGTCGATATCCTGGTCAATAACGCCGCCACCGCCGTTTTCGGCCAGTCGTACGATACGATCTCGGATCAGAAGTATGATCAGATATGGCAGGTAAATGTTCGGGCGCCATACGATCTGATGCGCCGCTTCGTGCCGCAGATGGTTGAGCGCGGGCAGGGCTGGGTCGTCAATATCAGCTCCAAAACTGCGGAGCTTCCAGCGTTACCGTTCGGCCCATTTGAAAAAACCTCGGGCGTGATGCTCTACGGAACGACCAAGGCGGCCCTTAATCGCCTCAGTGTCGGTATTGCCGCCGAGCTCCAGGACAGCGGCGTGGCCGTCAATACCTTCGCGCCGTTTTCGATCGTCTGGACACCGGGCACTGCCCAGACCGGCGTCGAGAAATATCGCGGTAGCCCGGGGTGGGTGGAAGAGCCGGTCGAAGGGATGGCCGAAACGGCGCTCGCTTTAGCGAGCTGCGACCCGAGCAAGGTCACCGGACTGTGCGTCTATTCCACGACCTACCTTAATGAGATCGGCCGCGAAATCCGGACGTTGGACGGGAAGTCTCCCCTGGGGGATTGGAAACCTGCGGTCGCATAGCTGGCGACCGGCCCGATGAAGTCGGCGCAAATAGGGATCAAGCAATGGCAGACGTTCGCCCGCACGGCGCCACGCGCGACGCGCTTTACGGCTTCAGCAAGGTTTTCGTACACGATCTCGACGCGATGGCGAGGTTCTACGAGGACGTGTTCGGCCTGGTGCGGTTCAATCGGCACCAGGACGTTATGCTGGGGCGCGAGATCGACGAAATCACCTATCAGGCGACCTCAGCAGGGGGAGCCTCGTTGACGCTGATTAAATATATGGATTCGCTTGGACCGGCATTAGGCGAGGCGGTGCAGGGTTTTACCACCACGGATATCGAGGCCCTGGTGCGCCGCGCACAATCTATGGGCGGCAGCCTTCCTGAGCCGATCCGCCACATCGAGGCGCTCCGTATAAAAGTGGCATTCGTTGTAGACCCGGAGGGGCATGTCAACGAAGTGGTCCAGATGCTGGCGCAATGACGCCGTGAGGTTGGACTAAGCGGACGTCGATATGCGAGAAGATTGGTAGTGTGCTCCGATTTGAGCACGCCTCAGATAGTGCACCAGAGAGTCAACTCGCGTCGTATTGGTGGATCACCAGTTTGCCAATTGTACTCTAAGCCCTTGAAATCGCATGATCGAAATCAACCGGGTTGCCAGCTTAACTTATTGATATAGTTCGGCGCTGGCAGTCCTGCTGGGGTCGCCACCTTCAAGCCGATGCTGACAGGTAAGAATCAGAACAATACGGGTGGCAACGTGCAGAATCGTCAGACGGTTTACATCGTCGTTGCGCTCGTTGTGGGAGGCCTCGTGGGCGGGGCGTGCCACATCGGAATCGGCGACGCCGCGACGCGTGCGGATCTGGCGGACTATTCCACCATCGTCACCGACATCTTCCTGCGCCTGGTCAAGATGCTGATCGCGCCGCTGGTCTTTGCGACCCTCGTCACCGGGCTTGCCCGGATGGGCCAGACCAAGGCCATCGGGCGCATCGGTTTGCGCTCTATGGTTTGGTTCATCGGCGCGTCGATCGTGTCGCTTCTGCTTGGCCTTTTTATGGTCAATCTCCTGCAGCCCGGAACCGGCCTTACCCTTTCCTTGCCCGACCCCAGTGTGTCTTCCGCCGTGCACGGCTCGGAGCTCAATCTGCGGGAGTTCGTGACGCATCTCGTGCCACGTTCCGTCGTCGAGGCGATGGCGGGGAACGAGATTCTGCAGATCGTGGTGTTTTCCCTCTTCTTTGGAACCGCGGTTGCCGCGCTCGGGGCAAAGGCGAAGCCGGTTGCCGACTTCGCCGAGGCCGCAGCCCACGTGATGCTGGAAATGACCGGCTATGTGATGCGGGCCGCGCCATTGGCCGTGTTCGCCGCGGTCGCGGCGGTGGTAGCCGTGCAGGGGCTCGGAATCCTTGAGATTTATGGGGTTTTCGTCGGCGGCTTCCTGGCTTCGCTCTTGCTGCTTTGGGTCATTCTGTTCGCCGCCTGCTTCCTGGTCATCGGGCCGCGCGCCGGTTCGTTGTTCAGGGGCATACGGGTTCCGTTGCTGTTGGCGTTCTCGACCGCAAGCTCGGAGGCGGCCTATCCCCAGACGCTGGAGCGCCTGGAGCGGTTCGGCGCTTCGAACCGGGTAATAAGCCTGGTGCTGCCGCTGGGCTATTCGTTCAATCTCGACGGTTCGACGATGTATTGCGCCTTCGCGACGATGTTCATCGCGCAAGCCTACGGCATCCCGCTCAGTTGGGAGCAGCAGCTGTCGATGCTGTTGGTCCTCATGGTGACCAGCAAGGGCATGGCCGGCGTGCCGCGCGGGTCGCTGGTCGTGATCGCGGTGACCTTGCCGATGTTTCATATCCCGGAAGCGGGGCTGGTCCTTATCCTCGGCGTCGATCATTTTCTGGACATGGGCCGCAGCGCAACCAACGTTGTCGGCAATTCGATCGCCGCGGTCGTTGTCGCCAAGTGGGAAGGGGAACTGGCGGCGTCCGCCGATCCGCAAAAGATATGATTTCCTCCCTGGCGGACACACGCTACTTGTCTCTCCTTCCGGGTGAGTCCCGCCAGGGGCCGCTCGGTCAAAGTCGATATGGGCAAACAGGGGAAAGACATGAGCTTGCGGCGTTTCGAGGGTAAGGTTGCGCTGGTGACGGGCGCCGCTTTGGGCATGGGGCGGGCGACGGCCCGGCGGTTCGCCCGGGAGGGCGCCAAGGTCTGCGTCGTCGATATCATGAAGGACGGCGTCGAGGAGACGGCCGCCATGATCCGCGCCGAGGGCGGCGAGGCTTTCGCCTTGGCCGCGGACATCTCCCAGGAAGCCGACAACGAACGGATGGCCGACGAGACGATCGCCCGCTATGGCAGGCTGGACGCCGTCGACCTCAACGCCGCGGTGCTGGGCCAGCATTCGTCCTTCTTCAACTGCACCGTCGCCAACTACGACAAGGTCATCGCGGTGAACCAGCGCGGCTGTTTCCTGGGCATGCGGGCCGTTGGCCGCGTGATGAAGCCCGGCGGTG
Source organism: Alphaproteobacteria bacterium (assembly GCA_035493715.1). GTDB lineage: Bacteria > Pseudomonadota > Alphaproteobacteria > BOG-932 > Roseiterribacteraceae > BOG-932. The sequence goes on from DATJHU010000118.1 coordinate 6,273, forward strand.
CGGTGGTCGTCATGTCCTCCACCGCCGGCATCATGGGGCACCCGGCCAACCCGGCCTACAGCACCGCGAAGCATGCGGTGATCGGACTGGTCCGCTCGGCGGCGCCGGATTTCGGCGAGCGGGGTCTCCGGATCAACGTGATCTGCCCGGGCGGGGTCAACACCCGCATGCACACGCCCGAGCCGGTCGACGATCCGCTCGTGCCGCTGGAGGATCTACCGCCTGTCCCGTTCCGCGGCGTCTCAACGCCGCAGCACATCGCCGAACTGGTGCTGTTCCTGTGCAGCACCGCCGCCGGCTACATCACCGGCGCGGTCCACACGATCGACGGCGGCGGCACATCGTCGTTCAATATCCCGCTGAACTTCGATATCGGCAAGCCGATTTAGACAGGGCAGGGGGTGGGGAGGCGGGACACGCCGGTGCCAAGCGCCGGCGTGCCCGGCTGCTATGCGCGTTCGTTTGGACGATGGCGGAGCGCAGCGAAACCTATCGCCCGTTTTGTAACCGTGCCGTACCTGCCTTCCGCCCAGCGGTCAGTGTCAATAATTCACTATAAAAACCTGCCGATCCCGGATTGGCGGTAACCCGAAAAGTAAAAAAGACAACACGGCTATTGCATTAAGTATTTCGGAACATTCCCGCCTGAACCTCAGTTCGACAATAATCAATACCCTTGGGAGGAAATCATGGGACGTGGAATATTGTTGCTGCTGCTTGGCGTGCCGTTGCCGATCGTCATCCTGCTCGCGCTCTTCTGGCATTGAGCGCGTCACATGACAGCCATTGCTGAGCTTCCCGATCGCGGCCTGACGGTCGTTTCGGGCGAAGATGCGTCTTCAACCGCCGTATCCTGGGCGGCAATCATTGCAGGCGCCGCCGCCGCGATCGCGGTCACGATCATCCTGATGGTGCTCGGCGCCGGCATCGGCCTGACCGTGGTGTCGCCCTGGTACAACGTGGGTGCTTCGGCCGTTACCGTCGGCGTATCCGCCGTAGTGGGAGTGGTCGTCATCCAGTGGCTGTCCGCCGGCCTGGGCGGGTTTCTAGCCGGTCGCCTGCGGACCAAATGGACCGGCCTGCACACCCACGAAGTCTTCTTCCGCGACACGGCGCACGGCTTTCTGGCATGGGCGGCTGCAAGCATTCTGGGCGCCCTGCTGTTTGCGTCGGCGACCGCCGCAGGCATCGGCGGCGTAGCGGGCGGGGCGAAGGACGTTGCTGTTGCCGGAGCTGCCGGCGCGGCGCAAGCGGGTATGCAGAACGCGGGCAAGGCGAACGCGGATCCGTCGGCCTACTTCATCGACAGCATGTTCCGCTCGGCCACCCCCGCGCCGGGTGACAAGTTGGAGCAGAATGCCGAGGTCGGCCGCATCCTGACGCGCAGCGTCCAGGACGGCCAGGTCGTTTTGGCGCCGGCCGACAGGACCTATCTTGCCCAGTTGGTCGCGGCGCGCACCGGCCTTGCCCAACCGGAGGCCGAACAACGCGTCGATGCGACGGCCGGTCAACTCAACGATGCCCAGATGAAAATCAGGCAGGCCGCCGACACGGCCCGCAAGGCGGCGGCGAAACTGTCGATCGTCATTGCCCTGTCGATGTTGATCGGGGCCTTCATCGCCAGCGCCGCAGGCGCGCTGGGCGGCAGCATACGCGACGAATACTGACGTTACAGAGACTAAGCAGAGAAATCCTGTCGCCAACACCCTGGCGGCGGGATTTTTGCGTTCGGGAAAGTTGGAATCTCAATGCTTCATTCATCCTGAGAGGTTTGCCGCGCTCTACGGGCGCGGCCCAGACCCACCTGCCGGGAACGGCGTGAAGCGTCCTGACGCGAAATCGACGGTGTAGCCGGCGAAGCTACGCAGCACGTCCTGGCCCAGCGTACCCTGGGTTTCCGACGACGACCGCGCGCCGTCCGACAGTTCGATATCGATTCCATTCAAGACCGTGTGCTTGTCGGCGATGGCAATATCGACCGGCTCCAGCCGCGCCACCTGGATTTCTGTAACGCCGCCTGCGCCCCCAATGCGGCGGTTCATGCGGGGCAGCGCGGCGAACAGGTCGGGATGCGCCTTCGCGAAGGCTGGGGACAGGCTCGTCGCCGTTGCTCCGGTGTCCAGGTGCAGCGAGACCGGCAGCCCGTTGACCGTGGCGTCGACGAACAGGTCGCTGCCGCCCAGATGCATGTTCGGCGCTGCCGGGCTTGCTGCCGCTCCGCCATCCGGCGAGAAGCCGCCGGCGGTGGTGAAGGTGATCCGCCCCATCGCCCGGAAGACCGGAAAGCCCAGGATGATCTCGATCTGGTAGGCGGGCTTCAACGGCAGCTGTAATTGCGCATCGTCCAGAACAAGGAAAGCGACATTCTTCAGGGTAACGCCCGCAAGCTCGACCTTGCCGGCGACTCCGATGCGGACGGCGACGGCATCGCGCGTCGCAGTGCCGACATTGGCCGGGGAACCGACCATATGAAGTCCCAGCCGCGCGGCAGTGGAGGCGGACACGGTCGAAAGATTGGCGCCGGTGTCCAGGACAACGGGAAGAGCCGTACCGTTCACAGATGCAGGCGCGACCGTCAGGCCCGCGCGGTCGCGGACCGCCGGTACAGTTGCCGGCCGGCTTGAGATGAGCACCTGTTTCGGCGCCGTGGCCAGCGAGTTCGCGATACCTCCGACCATCGCGATCGCCTGGGTCGTATGCCGCGGATCGGCACCTGCCGGCAGGGCCAGCCAGTCCCGCGCGGCCTCCGCGACGTCGCTGTAGCGGCCGGCGGCGAAATAGGCGTCGGTCGCGATCGTGTCCGCCATCGCCCGATGCGCTGGGGCGGCGTCGTTCGTTTGCTTGAAGTCGGACAGCGCCACACGCACCGCGTCGGTGTCCAGCCGAGAGGCCGCCAGTCGCGCCTGGGCAAGCGCGCGTGTCGCCGGATCGGTGATGCCGGGGATCGCGGCTTCCAGCGGCCTCGCGTCGCCATGCTCCGCCGCCAGCATCAGTTGCCCGAAGCTGTCGTCGCCGGCCGCGCGCGCCGCCGTGCCTGCCAGAAGCGGCAACAGAAGGGTGAGCGCGAAGCCTTCACCACGCAGGAACCTTGCCGGATAGTCGGCCACCCTATATTCTCTTATATAAATTAATTTCTGTAAGACAGAAAAATATATGCAAAATACGATATCCGCAATGGGGCTTTCCGGCGCCGCCCGGCGCCTGCGTGTCGCGACACTTACGGTGGCGATGATACTGCCCATCCTGGCGATCGTTGCTGTGATATTGCCGAGCCCCGACGACGTCGATGTCGCGGTCCGGCTCGACGACGGCGGCCTGTCCAGGCCGGCGGCGGGCGCTATCGCGATCCTTGTCATGACCCTGATCGGCGCGGGGCTTTTCGAACTCTCCCGAATGTTGCGCCGGGTTGAGGCGGGACTGCCCTTCGGCCCAGAGGCGACCCGCCATTTCCGCCGCTTCGCTTCCTTCCTGATCGCGGCCGCGCTGGCCGAGATACTTCTGCCCATGCTCGTAACGCTGGCCTCCGCGATCTCGCACCATGGGTTCGCATTGGCGGTGGATGGCAAGGACCTGCTGTTCCTGCTGCTCTCCTTCGTTCTCTTCTTCCTGGCGCGCCTGCTGGATCAGGCGGCGCGCTATGAAGAAGACAGCCGCGCGATCGTCTGAGGCACCGATGGCCATCGTCGTTCGTCTGGACGTCATGCTGGCGCTGCGCAAGGTGCGGTCGAAAGACTTGGCCGCCTATGTCGGCATCACCGAATCCAATCTGTCGCTGCTGAAATCCGGTCGCGTTAGGGGCGTCAGGTTCGAGACGCTGGAACGAATCTGCGAATATCTGGCGTGCCAGCCGGGGGATATTCTGGTGTATGAACCGGATGGGACGGGGACTGAGTAAGGCGAGCAATGGCGCACGGACGAAACAAGTATCAATCCAGGGAAAATCGCGTGCGCGTTCGGCGAATCCTCCTGCAAGATTGGGATCCGATCGGCATTCAGGACATTGCCGAAGCAAGCGATGAATACGACCGTTATGCGGACAAGGCCTATGTGATGCTGATGGACGAAAGAGCGACGGCGGAGATGATCGCCACCTATCTGGATGTGATCGCAGCCGACCATATGGGGCTTGGATATAGCCAGCGAAGGGCGGCTGCGAGCAGGCAAGTCGCGGAAAAACTCGTCGCGCTACGGCCCGAATTCGAAACGCACTAAGCCGACCAGCCACCAGTATTAGCGCTCCACCACCTAATGGAGCCAAGCCCCGGCATCGACAAACAGAGCCTGCCCGGTGATCCCGCTGGCCAGTGGCGAAGCCAGAAACAATACAGCCTGCGCGGCTTCGTCGGCGGTCGCCAACCGGCCGAGGGCGGCTCTCTCGCGAGCAGGGGCATCCAGGCTTTCGGGAGAGACGCCCTGGGCTTCGGCCTGGGCCGCGAGGAAGCGGCGGCGGGGCAGGGCGTCCATCGGTCCCGGATGCACGCCGTTGACCCGGATGCCATGGGCCCCGAACTCGCGCGCCAGATGCCGGGTCAGGTGGGCGAGCGCCGCCTTGCTTGAGGTATAGCCGCCGAATTCCGGGTCCAAAGCTTCCGATCCGTGGCTGTTGATATTGACGATCGCCGCCGCCGGCGAACGCTTGAGGGCGGGCAGGGCGGCGCGGATCATGTTGAGCGAGCCCCACAGATTGACGTCAGCCACGGCGCGCCATTCGTCCAGATCGGCGTTCTCGAATGTCCCGGGCGATTCCGCGCGGAAGGCGTCGTTCACCAAGATGTCGACGCCACCGAATGTCCGCTCCGCCACTGCGACGAGCGCCGCACAGGCGTTCGGTTCGCGGATGTCGGTCCGCCGTGCGTAGCATCGCGCGTTCTGCGACGCCACGACCGCCTCGGCTTCCGAAAGTGCGACATCGCTGATATCGCCCAGCGCCAGGTCGGCGCCGGCCCCTGCAAGCGCGCGCACGATGGCAAGGCCGAGCCCCGCTCCGACGCCCGACACGATAGCCGTTTTCCCCTGAAGTACCGCTTCCGTCATGCCGTGATCTTACCCATCCGGGAAGTACGGCAACAGGTTACTGATTCGTCAGCGGCTTCTTGGCGCTGTCGGCCCAGCGGGTCATCAGCGTGTTGCTGGGCTGGGTGCGGTCCAGAACCTTGTGTGCCGTCTCTATGCCGGCGACCGGCAATCCGGAAGGATCGAGGAGGCCGACTTGGACCAGCACTGAGGCTTGGTCCCAATAGATATGCTCGTGGGCGACCTTGCCATCGACAAACCGCACGATGGCGACAAGGGGAATTTCCACTCTTCGGCCGGTCGGTGCGATCCCAGGCAGCATCCAGTCGACCGCGCTGGTGTGGGTGAAGGTGAAGATCAGCTCGTCCACGATCTGGTCCGCGCCGATGGTCCGGCTTACCGGCAAGAGCGCGGTGTCGGGCGGGTTTCCGCCGATGAAATGGTATTTGTAGAAGCGCTTGAGATGCTCGTGCCCGACACCCCCTGTCATCGTCGGCACATGGTTGACGTAGGGCTCAGCGACCATCGTCGCCATGGTTGCATCGACATCGCGCGTTTCGAATTCGAACCGGCAATGATCTTCCCAAAGGGCGGCGAGGTCATGGTCTGGCATGGTCCGGACTTTCTGTATGGGCCTGCCGGAACGCCGGCAGATTCGATTGGTTTTTGGTTTTACGCCCTTCGAGCGATACCACTTAGAAATCGTCCGCGATCTACACTCTATGCCGATTGCCCTGTCCTCGCGCGCCCCTCCGCAACGCCACACGGCACCGGGCAGGGCTTCGCGTTCCAGATCTCCGACGCGTATTGCCCGATGGTGCGGTCGCTGGAGAACTTGCCCGAGCCGGCGACATTGAGGATCGCCTTGCGGGCCCAGGCCTCCGGGGTCGCGTAGAGCGCTGAGAGCGCCTGGTCGGCCTCCAGATAGGCCGTCAGATCCGCCAGGTGCATGAAGCGGTCGCCGTTTTTCAGGAGCGAATCCAGCAGCATGCCGAAGGTGCTGGGCTCGTTCCGGCTGAAATAATCGCTGCCGATCAGGTCAAGCGCGGCCCGCGTCTCGGGGTCGTGGTCGTAATGCCAGTACGGGTTGTACCAGCCGGCGCTGTCCGCGACCTGTTGCGCGGTGAGGCCGAAGAGGAAGAAGTTTTCCTCGCCCGCCTCCTCGGCCATCTCGATCGTGGCCCCGTCCCGGGTGCCCAGGGTCAGCGCGCCGTTCATCATGAACTTCATGTTGCTCGTGCCGCTGGCCTCGAAGCCGGCGGTCGAGATCTGGTTGGAGACGTCCGCTGCCGGGATCAGCCGTTCAGCCAGCGATACGCAATATTCCGGCAGGAAGACCACTTTGATCCGGCCGCGGACCGCGGGGTCGCCGTCGATCGTGCCGGCTAGGTTGTTCAGGAACTTGATGATGAGCTTGGCCAGGCGATAGGCGGGCGCCGCCTTGCCGGCGAAGAAGAAGGTGCGCGGCGCCATCTCCAGCGCCGGGTTTGCGCGCAGTCGGTCATAGAGCACGATGACCCTGAGCGCGTTCAGCATCTGGCGCTTATATTCGTGGATGCGCTTGACCTGGCAGTCGAAGATGCTGTCGGGATCGACGGTCTGGCCCGAGGTGACATTCAGCCAGTTGGCGAACTTCACCTTGGCGTCGCGCTTGGCCTGCAGGAAGGTCTTGCGGAACGCGGCATCCTCGGCGAACGGCTTCAGCTTGGCGATCTGGGCGAAATCGGTCGTCCAGCCGTCGCCGATCGCCCCGGCGATGGCGGAGGACAGCTCGGGATTGGCCATCAGCAGCCAGCGCCGCGGCGTTACGCCGTTGGTGCTGTGCGAACCGACGATCGCTAGATTGGCCATGCGGACCTTGTCCTCGGCGCCTTCCTCGATCAGGCTGACCCGCTGAACCTTGCCCTCATCGTCGGGAAAGCGGCGGCGCACATCGTCCAGGAAGCGGCGATTGATCTCATAGATGATCTCAAGCTGGCGCGGCACCATGAGCTGGAAATAATGCAGCGGCCACTTCTCCAGCGCCTCGGGCAGCAGGGTGTGGTTGGTGTAGGCGAGCGTCCGCCGCGTCAGGTCCCAGGCGGTCTCCCAGTCGAGTCCAGCCTCATCCAGCAGGATGCGCATCAGCTCCGCTACGCTGAACGAAGGGTGGGTGTCGTTGAGCTGGATCGCGACCTTGTCCGGCAACAGCGTCCAATCGTCGTTGTGACGGCGGAAATGGCGCACCAGGTCGCCAAGCGAGCAGGCGACCAGGAAGTATTCCTGGGCGAAGCGCAGCTCCTGCCCCCTGTCCGTGCTGTCGTCGGGATAGAGGACCCGGGTCAGCGTGTGCGCGGCGAGATTGCCGACCATGGCGCCCACGAAGTCGCCGGTGCTGAACTCCTGGAAGTTGAACGCGTCCGGCGCCGTTGCGCTCCACAGCCGCAGGCTGTTGACCGTTTTGCCGCCGAAACCGACAATCGGCCTGTCATAAGGAATGCCGATCAGGATCGAAGGACGGCCCGGCACGATCCGCAGGTTGCCCTGACGGATCTCGAAGGTGCAGCCGAACCTGACATTGACCGCCTGGCCGCGGCGCGAGACCTCCCACGGGTCCGGCCGGCGCAGCCAATTGTCCGGATGCTCGCGCTGCCAGCCGTCCTCGATCGATTGCCGAAACATGCCGTACTCATAGCGCAGCCCGTACCCCGTCGCCGGTAGCGCCATGGTTGCCATTGAATCCAGGAAGCATGCCGCCAGCCGCCCGAGGCCGCCATTGCCCAACCCGGCGTCGGGCTCCCGCTCCGCCAGGGTGAGCCAGTCGAAGCCGCCGTCGCGCATGGCGTCCTCGATTTCCGGATGCAGCATCAGGTTGGTGATGTTGTTGGAGAGCGAGCGCCCGATCAGGAACTCCATGGACATGTAGAAGACGCGTTTGGGGTTCTCGCGATCGTAGTGGCGACGGGTCGCGATCCAGCGGCGGGCCAGGATGTCGCGCACAGAACGGGCAACGGCTTCGAAATGCTGCCGGTTATAGGCGGCGTCCAGCTCGATGATGGCATCCGACAGAAGGTGGCGCTCGAACAGCGCGTCGGGCTGCCCCAAAAACGGGACGTCGCCGAAATCGTGAAATCGGAGCTGCTTGCGCTGGGTGCCGGCGTCGGTGACCTTGTCCATAATGCTCCCCCTGAAAAGGCGATTGGATACTGGCTCGGCGACGATGTTCGGTGAAAGGTCCCTGCTGGGTCTTGATCAGGCGTACCGTGATATCGATCGAATTCCCGCACGGCGGCGGTGTCGAGCAGTCAATGCCGCCGGTGCCGTGCGGCCCGGCCTTGCGAACATAAATAGCAGGATAATCAATTTTCCGTTGTGGAAAAATGAACCTTCCGTGACCGGAGTGGACAAATCGATTTCGTGTGCTTTACGGCCCGGAACCCGGCCGGGCCCACCGGGTTCAACCCTGCGCGTCGGGAGCATTCACGCGACGTGTCTCGGCTTCGACCTTCTCGTCGTTCTCGTATTCGGGATGCCGCCTGCCATAGCCGGTTCGCGTCGGGCCGGCGAAGTGCCTGTCATCCAGATATTGGATGCTGCGTCCAGGGCGCGAAGAATTGGGCTTGGCGCGGCCGGTCTGCGGGTCCTGGTCGCCGGGGCTGCTGCCGGGATCTCCGAAGAGCGCATCGCTGCGCCCCTCGCGGGCGGGACGGTCGTAGTTGCCCGAGCGCGATACATTTCGGATGCCAAGGCCGATATCCGGACTCGCGGGTTGGGTGGGAAAGTTCTGCATGTCGGACTCCTGTCTATATTTCCGAACGAGGCAGGAAGGCGACGGTTCCACGGAGAAAATGATATTACGATAGCACGCAGGAAGGTTTTGGCATCGCGGCCGCCTCGCTCCTCAAATATTCGAGACTGTATATTTCCAACAAATATTATCGTGAAAAGGAACGAAACGGGCTTCGGCTTGGTCGTAGGAAAACATCCACGTCAACCAGGAGACTCTCATGCCGACCCCCCAACTCGACGCGATAGCGCTTTTGAAGGCGGACCACCGCAAGGTCGAGGGTTTGTTCGGTAAGTTCGAGGCCGCGAAATCCGGCCTGAAAAAAGCCGAACTCGCACGCCAGATCTGCACCGAGCTGACCGTTCACACCGTAATCGAGGAAGAGATTTTCTACCCGGCCTGCAAGGGCGTGGTCGAGGCGGACCTGCTCGATGAATCCTACGTCGAGCACGACGGCGCCAAGGTTCTGATCGCGGAGATCGAAGCGGCCGCGCCCGATGCCGATTTCTTCGATGCCAAAGTGACCGTGCTCTCGGAGCAGATCAAGCACCACGTGAAAGAGGAGGAAAAGCGGGCCGAGGGGCTGTTTGCCCAGGCGCGCAAGGCCGGCCTGGATATGGACGCGTTGAGCCGTCGTATGCAGGCGCGGAAAACGGAACTGCTGGGCCAGATCAAGGCCACCGGCTTGCCGACACCCGAGACGCGGAGCTTCACCGGCCACAAGATCGTTCAATCGCGGCCGGTCGTGAACCGGCCCGCGGCCTGATCGATCTACCGACCATGTCGAGCCTGGAAGCACGGAGAGCCGTCGCCGCGAAGGTGAAAGAGCCGGAAAAGCCCAAGCTGCTTCAGGTGCTGGGACCCGGCCTCATCACCGGTGCTTCGGACGACGATCCCAGCGGCATCGCCACTTATTCGCAGGCCGGCGCCCAGTACGGCTATCAGATGGGCTGGACGCTGCTGTTCAGCTATCCGCTGATGGTGGCGATCCAGATGATCAGTGCCCGGATCGGCCGTGTGACCGGGCTCGGCATCGCCGGAAACCTGAAGCGCCATTATCCGGCGGTTCTTCTCTACGGCATTGTCTCGCTGCTGGTCGTGGCCAACACGATCAATCTGGCCGCCGACCTTGGGGCGATGGGGGCTGCGGTAAAGCTGCTCGTCGGCGGCCCCAGCCTTGCCTATGTCGCGGGGTTCGCGCTGCTGTCGGCCGGGTTGGAAATCTACGCGCGCTATTCGCGCTATGTGAACATCCTGAAGTGGCTTTCGCTGTCGCTGCTCGCCTATGTCGCGACGGTCCTGGTCGCCGGCGTGTCATGGCGCGAAACCGCACGCGGTCTCATCCCGCATTTCTCGGCGGACGGATCGAGCCTGACGGTAGTCGTCGCGATATTGGGCACGACCATCAGCCCGTATCTCTTTTTCTGGCAGGCCAATGTCGAGGTCGAGGACGAAAAGGAAGATCCGCAGATGCACCCGCTGAAAACGAGCCCGGAACAGGCGCCAGCGGAGCTCGGACGGATCACGCTCGACACCGTCGTGGGGATGGGCGTCTCCAACCTCGTTGCACTGTTCATCATCCTGAGTACCGCCGCAACCCTGCATGCGCATGGCGTGACCGACATCCAGACGTCGGCCGATGCCGCCAAAGCCCTTGAGCCGATCGCAGGTCGCTTTGCGTTCGCCGTCTTTGCGCTGGGCATCATCGGCACGGGCATACTGGCGTTGCCGGTGCTGGCCGGCTCGGCCGCCTTCGCGGTCGGCGAGGTGTTCGGCTGGCCTGTCGGGCTGGCGCGCAGGCCCGACAAGGCGAAGGCGTTCTACGCGACCATCGCCGGCGCAACCGCGATCGGCGCGCTGCTTAACTTCACGCCGCTGGACCCGGTGAAGGCGCTGTTCTGGAGCGCGGTCATCAACGGCGTGGTCGCCGTGCCGGTCATGGTACTGATCATGCTGATCGCCACGAAGCGCGCCGTCATGGGTAAATTTATCCTTCCTCCGGCCCTCAAGTGGGGAGGCTGGATCGCCACCGTCGTGATGGCCGCAGCCGCGGTGGGGATGTTCGCGACCTGGGGAAAATGACACTCGGCCGCGGTCGCGCAAAGTCGGGCAAAGCTTGCGTCCGGAAACGGGCGGCCCATCTAGGGTGGATGCCGACACCGATTCCTGGACAGAAAACCGCCCTGCGGCGGCGTGATTTATTGATGGCGACCGGCGTCGGCATTCTGCTGGGCAACCGCGCCTTCGCGCTTCCGACGGGTGGGCGACGCCTGGCATTGAAGAACGCGCATACCGGCGAAACCTTCAGCGGCCCGTATCGCGACGCGACGGGTCCGTTGCCCAGCGCGGTTTCGGATCTTGCCGTCTTCTTGCGGGATTTCCATGCCGACAAGAGCGGCCCGGTCGATATCGCCCTGCTTGATTTCCTGACCGACGTGATGGCCGCGACCAACCAGAGCGGCGCAACCGTGCTCTCCGCGTACAGGACGCGCGAGACCAACGAAAAGCTCAGGGCAACCATGTTCGGCGTCGCGGAGCATAGCGAACATATATTGGGCAGGGCGATCGACGTCACTTTCGATCGCCGTCTCGCAGGCGTGCAGCAGGCGGCGCTCAAGATGGGGCGAGGCGGCGTCGGATGGTACCCCAACTCGCATTTCGTTCATCTCGACAGCGGCCCGACGCGAAGCTGGGAACTGGACGGGGGCGGGTTCCAAGATCTCCTCAGCCCGGTCCCGCCGGGCCATCTCACCAGCGTACGCGAGCGGCTGGCGCGGAAACGGGCCTTGGCGCACCAGGAATTCCTGCGGCGGAAACTCTAGCCGCGCGACTTCCAGGCCAGCGGTTCGACGCGTCCGACGAGGACACCCCAGCAGAACATGCCGACCACCAGCACGCCCGCGGCAACGAGGAAGGCCATGCCGAACGCGCCGGTGCGGTCGATGATCGCGCCGGTGGCGATGGGCGCCACGATCCCTGCGAGGTTCGCCACGCAATTCTGCACGCCCATCCATTTGGCGGCGGCGTTCGCGCCGGAGACGATCTGGCTGATCGCCAGCAGGTTGAAGCTCACAAGGCCGGTGGCGACGCCATAGACCAGCAATCCGGCGATCGCCAGGGGCGGGATGTCGAAACTGATGGCCAGCATGCTGACGATCCCCAGCACGATGCCGGTGCAGAGCATGCCTTTGCGGACGCGGGTGGCGCCGGCGCCCCGTGCGATCAGGCGATCGGCCAGCGCGCCCCAGAAAAGGCCGCTTGCCGCGGCCAGAGCATAGACGAAACCGCCCAGCCGGGCCATTTCCACCAGAGAGTATCCATGCGTCCTGACCAGATAGAGCGGTAGCCAGGACAGGACGAGATAGAACGGGTAATTGCAGGCGAAATGGCCGACGGCCGCACCCCACAGCTCCTTCCGGGACAGCAGTTCTGCGAAGGGGGGGCCGGCGCCGGTTCGCCGCGCGCCGCTTCGGCTGCGTATTCGCGCGTGCCCAGAAACCAGCCCGGCAGCCACAGTAGCGACATGGCTCCGAAGACAAGGAACAGCGGCCGCCAGCCGGCCCCCGCCATCAGCATGCCGCCCAGGAACGTGCCGACCGACGGACCGAAATTGATGCCGGCGCTGAGCAGCGCGTTGGCGAAGCCGAGGCGATGCGGCGGCAGATGTTCGGCCAGCAGCTTCGCGCTTGCCGGGAAGCCCGCGCTTTCACCCAGCCCAAGCAGAACGCGCAGGCCCAGCATCATCGCGAACCCGTTGGCGAAACCAGACAGGATCGTCGCCAGCGACCACAGGGTCAGCCCAAGGGCCAGCACGCGATAGGCGTTCATGCGCTGAACCAGCCAGGCGGCCAGCAGCTGCGCCGGCGCATAGACCCAGAAGAACGCCGAGATCAGGATGCCGAGCTGTTCGTTGGAAAGCGCGAACTCACCCTTCAGCAAGGGCGCGGCGGTCGCGATGTTCCCGCGATCGACATAGTTGATGAAGATCGCCGCCGCCAGCAGGCCGACCAGAACGGATTTGGACCCTGCTTTGGCCGAGATCTCGACCGACGCCACGGACATTGGCTTCCGCCTTTGATTTTCCGCGAGGCTACGCGCCGGCGCGGTTCTCGGTCGATGATAACGTTTTGTCCATTGGGCTAAGCGCGCGGTAGTTCGTAGCTCGGGTCCGTCCTGTCGCGGGCACCGGTCGTGGGAAACTGGCTGTCGGCGACCGGGTACGATTCGTCGGTCAGGTGCAGGTAAAGGCGATCGACGATGGCCCAGCGGTCGGCGCGCTTTTCCCAACGGTCGAGATAGCGGCCGCAGCTCGACATCCCAAGCAGGGCGCCGTTCTCGCCGCGCCGGCGGAAGGTCACCGTGACATAGCTTTCGCTATACGCCCGGTTGCCATCGACGGCGATCAGGATGTTCCCCAGCTGGTGGTGGTGCGCCAGCATTCCGGCATGAGCCCCATAGACGAAATCGATGAAGCCGTAGCCGGTGCCCCGGTACATCCCGCCATAGTCGGCCGTGGCGTCGGCATGAAACACCGACCGGCCGAGGTCGTTGTCCATGCGGTCCATCGACCGGCAATAGCGATAAAGCTGTTCGGTAATGGCCTGCTTGGCCAGCAGTTCGGCGAACGCGGTTTCGTCCATGATTCCTTCCCCGGTTTTCTTCTGTCCGCACAATGCCGCGCGTCGGGCGCTTCGAACAGGGAGAACCGGGGAGGGGGCGTGCGGTCCGTCTTACCGTCTTACCAGCCGTGGCCGAACAGCCGCCTGCGGCGCGGGCGGTGATAGGCGCGTTCGATCAGCAGGATCGCGAGGCCGAAGCCGATTGCGCCCGCAACCGCGACCAGGCGTCGGTTCTTGGGCGCGGCCAGCTCTCCGCTGATCGCGGTGAGATTGTGCCCGACGTTGGCCAGCACACGGCGCGCTGGGTCGGCCGGGTAGCCCGCGGCGGCGGACTTTTCGCGTTCAGCGCGAGTTTTGGCGTAACGCCGCGGATTCTTCGCCTTCTCGGGATGCACCGGCATGCCGTCATCCTCGCTGCGCAGTTCGGCGATCTCGGCGGCTTCCGGGTCGGGCGGCAGGTTGGTCATTGTCGGCCTCTCGTCTGTTGGCCGCGAACGGCGGCGTTGACATGCCAACAGGCAAGAGGAACCGAGAGTTCCGAACGGGATTAAGGTCGGCCGTTCGCCAGAAGGGCCTGTGCCGCCAGCCGCTGGAAATGCAACGCCAGGTTTTCCGCCTGCGGCAGGAAGCGCGCTTTCGGGGGAAGACCTGAGAGCAGTCCGGTCTGAACGGAGTCGGTCAGCAGATCGTCCTCGAGCCCAACCTGCTGGTTGAAGGCGATCAGCTCCTCGGCGAATTCCTTGGTGACGCCGGGGGCGAAAAACTGCTCGGAGAAGCCTTTCGACTTGTTGGGACCGTTCGGCAGCCAGACATCGATCGACAGGTTCGGGAAACCCGGATTGATGCTGATGGTGAAGTTCGGCCACAGCAGGTGGTACTGGGCCTGTGCGACGCTGCCGCGCGCGTCGTAGATCTTGGCCTTCGCCTTGCCCTCAAGCGCCGATTCCCGCACATAGCCGATCTGGCTTGAGAACCACTCTTCGTGCGTGAGGTGGTAGTTCTCGGGCTTCACATCGATCGCCGCCGCAAAGCCGGGGTGCGCGACCGCGCAGTGGTAACACTCCAGGAAATTCTCCAGCATCGTCTTCCAGTTGGCACGTGCCTCCCAGTCCTCGCGGCTGTATAATTCCAGCGTGTCGAGATCGATGCCGCTGGCGGCGACATGGTCCAGGATGCCGCCAAAGAAATGCGCGGCGGGCTTCGCGTCCGAGTCCAGATTGACGAACACGAACGGGCCTACCGCTTCCGCCCGAATAGGCAGCAAGGGATAATCCTCGATCCGGAAATCCGGATCACCCTGGGAACGCGGGGCCGCCTTCAGCGTGCCGTCCAGATCATAGGTCCAGGCGTGATAGGCGCATTGCAGGCGGCGTGCATTGCCGCGATCCTTCAGCACCTGATGGCGGCGGTGACGGCACACATTCACGACGCCGGCCAAGCCGTTTTCCGTTCGGATCGCCGCGACCGGCACGTTGCCCGCCATGCCCGCGATATAGTCGCCGACATTCTGAAGCTCGCGCGCCGGCCCGACATATTGCCAGGTCCGGCGAAAGATCGCCTCCATCTCGCGTTCGACGATCGCCGGGTCGGTATACCACGACGCCGGCAGGCCTTCGCCGCGTTCGATGGCGGCGACAGCGGTTTCGTAGCTCAGGGGACCTTGGCTCATCTTGGCGATACCTCCCTTAAGATCATGTTGGGCCGGTGGTGACTGCTGCTGCGCCCTCGCGTCCGCCGCCGAGGAGCAGCGGGATCGGCAGCAGCAGGAACGCGCTGGCGCAGAGCATAATACCGACGAAACCGAGATGGCCCGATAGGGCCGTGGCGAGTGACGAAGCCCCCATCATCCCGATGCCATAGGCGATGTTGTAGATCGAGTAGACGGCCCCATAGCAGGTGAGTCCGCGCGCCTCCACAGCGTCGCCAAGCTCCGCCGAGGCAGGGTTCAGAAGGATGGCGAAAGCGATGCTGACCAGGCAGAGCACGCCGGCCACGACGGGCAGCTCAGGCGAAATCCCCAGCAGCGGCAGCGTGACCGCCATCCCGATCATGCCCCCGATCGCCGTTCGCCGGATTCCGAAGCGGTTGGTCAACCATTCGACGCTCGGGGCGGCCAGGCCATAAACCAGCGTGCCGAGCGCGAAGAGCGGTCCGACAGTGGCCGGTCCGGCGCCCGCCGCCTTCTGCAGATGGATAGGTAGAAGCGGCTCCAGGATGCCCCAGCCGCCCGCTGCTACCACAACCGCGATGGCCGGCATGACGACCCGGCGGTCGCTCAGCAGGTTGATGGCGGACGGCCCTTTCGGGCCGCGGACGTGGCCGGCCGGAAGCAGGAACAACCTCGAGAAGCCGTCGATAGCGACGAACACGGCGAGCACGAGAAAGGGCAACCTGTAGCCCCCGACCGCATAGAGCCAGCCGGACAGCACAGGCCCGGCCAGGGACCCGCCGGTGCTTGCCATCAGCGTCAGGCCGATCATGCGGACCCGGTTTATCGGATAGTGCGACGCAACCAGCGCCAGCGCGGAGGTCCAGGTCGCCGCCGCCGCTGCGCCCTGCAACGCGCGGCCCAGCAACAAGGCAGGGAAGTTCGGTGCGCTCCAGAACAGCGCGATCGCCACCACGCTCATGCCAGCGCCCCATAGCATCGGAAGCCGATAACCGCGCCGGTCGCCCATCGCCCCGAAAAACGGCGTGGTGCCCAGCGCACCCACGGCATAGGTTCCATAGAGGATCGAGAGCGTAGTCTCGTTCATTGGTCCGGCCGGGGAGTAGGGGGTCAGCGGCAGGAGTGCGCCATAGACCAGGTAGTCGGTCAACACGGCGAAGGCGACGCAGGCGAAAATGGTCCAGTGCCCGGCGCGCAGGCGTTCCAGCGTCGAAAGCGACGCTCCCGGTATCGCAGTCTGTTCGGTCATTTCAGGATCGGACCGAAATTCATTGGAGCTATCCCCAGGTCTCTTTTTGCCTACGCGAGGCTTGGCAAGCCTAACATTTCGAATGCGGGACTACAGCATATCTTATCCAAACAGGCCCACGTAAAAGCGGCGTTTCAGGTCGCCCCGAAACGCCGCTTCAATCTTTAGCCGAAGGGATCAACGCAGGTCGAAGCGATCCGCGTTCATGACCTTGTTCCACGCCGCCACGAAGTCCTTCACGAACTTCTTCTCCGCGCCGGTCTCAGCATAGACTTCCGCGATTGCGCGAAGCTGGGAGTTCGATCCGAATACCAGGTCTACGCGGGTGGCGGTCCATTTCGGGGCACCGGACTTGCGGTCGTGTCCCTCATAAACGCCCTTGCCATCGGCCGCCGGTTTCCACTCCGTTGCCATGTCGAGCAGGTTTACGAAGAAGTCGTTGGTCAGCGTGCCGGGGCGAGCCGTCAGCACGCCGTTCCGGGAGCCGCCGAAATTCGCGTCCAGTGCCCGCATACCGGCCACCAGCACCGCCATTTCCGGAGCCGAGAGCGTCAGCAGCTGCGCCCGGTCGATCAGCAGTGTCTCCGGCGACGTGGAGTAGTCGGCCTTCACGTAGTTGCGAAAGCCGTCTGCCGACGGTTCGAGCGGGGCGAAGGAATGCGCGTCGGTCTGTTCCTGCGATGCGTCGGTTCGGCCGGGCGCGAACGGCACCTCGACCGGGGCTCCCGCCGCCTTGGCGGCCTGCTCGATGGCGGCTGCGCCGCCCAGCACGATCAGGTCGGCCAGCGAGACCGATTTGGGGAACGTCTTCCGCACGTCCTCAAGCGCCGCCAGCACCTTGGCGAGCTTGCCCGGCTCGTTCGCCTCCCAGTCCTTCTGCGGCGCCAGGCGGATGCGCGCGCCGTTCGCACCGCCGCGCCTGTCGGAGCCGCGGAACGTCGAGGCCGAGGCCCAGGCGGTGGAGACCAGCTCGGAGACCGACAGGCCGGTCGTGAGGATTTTCGCCTTGAGGGACGCGATATCCCCGGCGTCGATCAGCGGATGGCTGGCCGGCGGCACCGGGTCCTGCCAGATCAGTTCCTCAGCCGGCACGTCGGGCCCCAGGTACCGGACGCGCGGCCCCATGTCGCGATGGGTCAACTTGAACCAGGCCCGGGCGAAGGCGTCGGCGAACTGGTCCGGGTTTGCCAGGAAGCGGCGCGAGATCTTCTCGTATTCCGGATCGAACCGCAGCGAGAGGTCGGTCGTCAGCATCATCGGCAGCTTTTTCTTCGACGGGTCGAAGGCGTCCGGAATGATGGCGTCGGCGTTCTTCGCCACCCACTGGTGGGCGCCGGCCGGGCTTTTGGTCAGCTCCCATTCGAAGCCGAACAGGTTCTCGAAGAAGTTGTTGCTCCACTGGGTCGGCGTCGTGGTCCAGGTGACCTCCAGCCCGCTGGTGATCGCGTCCGCACCCCGGCCGGTGCCGTGTGCGCTCAGCCAGCCGAAGCCCTGTGCTTCGATCTCGCCGCCTTCCGGTTCGCGGCCGACCAGCGCCGCGTCGCCCGCGCCATGGGTCTTGCCGAAGCTGTGGCCGCCGGCGATCAGCGCGACGGTTTCCTCGTCGTTCATCGCCATGCGGGCGAAGGTCTCGCGGATGTCGCGCGCCGCGGCGATCGGATCCGGGTTGCCGTTCGGGCCTTCTGGGTTGACGTAGATGAGCCCCATCTGAACGGCGCCCAGCGCGTCTTCCAGCTGGCGGTCGCCGCTATAGCGCTTGTCGCCGAGCCACGTGTCTTCCCCACCCCAATAGATGTCTTCCTGCGGCTCGAACACGTCCTGGCGTCCGCCGCCGTAGCCGAAGGTCTTGAAGCCCATCGATTCCAGCGCGCAATTGCCGGCCAGGATCATGAGGTCGGCCCAGGAGATCTTGTTGCCGTATTTGCGCTTGATCGGCCACAGAAGCCGACGCGCTTTGTCCAGGTTGCCGTTATCCGGCCAACTGTTCAGCGGCGCGAAGCGCTGCGTGCCATAGGATGCGCCGCCGCGGCCGTCCGCGATGCGATAGGTGCCGGCGCTGTGCCACGCCATGCGGATGAACAAGCCGCCGTAATGCCCGAAATCAGCCGGCCACCAATCCTGCGAGTCCGTCATCAGCGCGAAGAGATCCCTCTTCACCGCCGCCAGGTCGAGCTTCTTGAACTCTTCGGCATAGTTGAATTCCGCATCCATCGGGTCGGCGGACGGGGCGTTCTGGTGGAGGATCTTGAGGTTCAGCTGGTTCGGCCACCAGTCGCGATTGGACCGGCCGCTGAAGGTTGCGTTGGGCCGGGCTCCGTGCATCACCGGGCATTTGCGTACGACGTCGTCCATGACATTTCCCTTCGATTGGAAGTGAATTCGGAAACTCATAGGCCCTTCTATCGTATGGGTTTGATCAGGTAAAATACGATTTTATGATCACTGCGATAAGATAACCTGATGTTGAACGTAACCTTGAGGCAGCTTCGCTATTTTGAAGCCTTGGCGCGCCACGGCCATTTTGGGCGGGCGGCCGAGGCCAGCGCGATCTCGCAGCCGGCGCTTTCGATGCAGATCAAAGAGCTGGAGGAGACGCTCGGCGCGGTGCTGATCGAACGCGGCGCCCGGCAGGTGCGCCTTACCAAGTTCGGGGAGGAGGCAGCGCTCCGTGTGCGCGATATCCTGCATGCGGTCGACGAGTTGGGCGATCACGCCCGCGCCTCGCGCGACCGGCTTGCAGGGCGGCTGCGCATCGGCATGATCCCGACCATCGCGCCCTATCTACTGCCGGCGGTCATCGGCAGGCTGACTGAAGATTATCCTGAACTCGACATCCATGTCAGGGAGGCGATGACCTCGAAGCTGATCCAGGAGCTGACCGAGGGTCGGCTCGACACGGCCATTGTTGCCTTGCCGGTGTCCGAACCGTCTCTGACCGAGAGACCGCTGCTCACCGAAAACTTCTTGCTGGTCCGGCCTGCGGCGGAGGCGGGTACGCCGGTGCCTACCGCCGATGCGCTGCGCGACACGCGGCTGCTACTGCTTGAGGAGGGGCACTGCTTCCGCGACCAGGCGCTCGCTTTCTGCAAGATGCAGACCTCGCCCTCGCGGGACTCGCTCGACGCCAACTCGCTCTCCACGTTGGTCCAGATGGTCAGCGCCGGCCTGGGCGTGACCTTGATTCCGGAAATGGCGGTGCCGCTGGAGACACGCGAGGCTCGAGTCTCGGTCGCCCGCTTCCAGGATCCCCAGCCGGCGCGCACGATCGGCATGGTCTGGCGCAAGGCAAGCCCACTGGCCGCGCAGATGTTGCAGTTGTCGGAACTGGTCGGGCGGGCGGTGAGCGCGTTGGTCATGGCGAGCCAGGCCTGAAATCTACAAGCTTTTCCCCACTGACCGCGCCTTGTATCGAGGTTTAACAGCATCAAGCCTGCTGGTCTGGAATTAACGAGCGAAATGCCGGCAGACGCGCTAACCGCCTGGAGCAAGATCGAAGATCACTTCGACATCCTGCTCGATCTCAGCCCGGACGAACGCATATCCGCGTTGGAGACAATCGGCGCGGAAAATCCGGAATTGCGGCGAGAGCTTGAGGAACTGTTGGCCTATTCGGCGGATACGGTGTCCCGGCTGGACCGGCCCGCTTTGGGGCTGCCCCCGGGCATGGAGACGCCGGGCGACGGGTTGCCCGCAGGTTACAGGATAGGGAACTACAGCATCGTCGGCCTGCTCGGCCGCGGCGGCATGGGCGAGGTCTATCGCGCCGAGCGCGCCGACGGGCAATTCGAGCAACAGGTCGCACTGAAGCTCATCCGGCCGGAAGCGGTTGAGAACCTGTCCCGTTTCCAGCATGAGCGGCAGATGTTGGCACGGCTGGAGCATCCCAACATCAGCCGAATCTACGATGGCGGGGTCCTGCCTGACGGCCGGCCCTATATGGTCATGGAGCTGATCGACGGGCAGACGATCACAGACTGGTGCTGCAAGCATGCGGCCAACCTGAACCAGCGTCTGGAGCTGTTCCTGGCGGCGTGCCGGGCGGTAGCCTATGCCCACCGCAACCTGATCGTCCACCGCGACCTGAAGCCCGGCAATATCCTGGTGACGTCAGACGGCGCGGTCAAAATCCTCGATTTCGGCATCGCCAAGCAGATCGAACCCGGCGGCTATCTGGAAACGCGACCTGCGCCGTTCACGCCGACCTTCGCCGCGCCGGAGCAGCTGACCGGCGGCGTCATCAGCACGGCGACGGACTCTTATGCGCTGGGCATATTGCTGTTTGAATTGCTGGCCGGCACACCGCCCTGGCGTTTTGAGGATGTGCCGCTTGCTGCGGTCGTGGATTTGGTCGTCAACCAGCCATTGCCGACGGTCAGCCGTTTCGCCGCGAGGATGCCCGAGCCGCCCGTTCCGCCGAGGTCGCTGTCCGGCGACATCGACGCCATCGTCGCCAAAGCGGTGCGGAAGGAGCCGGCCCAGCGATACCAAAGCGTAGACGCGCTGATCGACGACGTCGACCGGTATCGGCGCGGGCGCCCGGTAGGCGCGCGCGAGGGCTCGCGCGCCTATGTCGTCGGCCATTTCATCAGGCGACATCGCTGGCCCATCGCCGGGGCGATGCTGACGACACTGGCAATTCTGGGCGGGCTGGCCGGGGTGTCGACGGAGTATGTCCGCGCGGAACACCAAGCAACGCGGGCGGAGACGATCAAGACTTTCCTTGAGCAGATGTTCAACGACAGCGATCCCGCCTTTCCCACTGATAAGCCGCGCGATCAGGTCACGGCGAACGAATTGCTCGCTCTGGCGGTCAATCGGATCGACCATGATTTCGCAAAGGATCCGCAACTGAAGATCGAACTGCTGAATACGACGGCCGATATTTATTTCCGGCTTTCTGAAGTGGATAAATTCAAGGAGGTCAGGCGAAAACTACTGGCGGAGGAACGAAAAACTTTTGGGCCACACAACGAGGCGTATCTTCGGCACATGCTGAACCTTGCTAATATCTTGAGAAGCGAAGGGACACTCGCGGAACCGCAGACGATACTCGATGAAACCGATAAATTGATCACCGAGGCAGGGCTCGACCGATCGGGGCTCAGGGCGGATTGGTGGAGAATGAAGGGCCAATTGCTGCGCGATCGGGCCGGTGCCGCTGAAGAGCGTCTGCGGGCATACGAAAAGGCTCTCGACCTCTATGCCCGCTATGCCCCCCATAATAAGAACTACGCGACAGCCTTAAGCGATGCTGCCGTCGCTCGATATGACCGCCACGATTATGCCGGCGCCGTCGAATTCAATAGTCGGGCTTTGGCAATCCTGAGCGACCCGCGCACGGGAGCAGACGATTCGAGTCAGCAAGCGGCGATCTATGGCAATCTTGCCGATGCGCTGTCGATGACAGGTGATCTCGCCGCGGCCGACCACGCCTATCAGGACGCTGCGACTACTGCGTTGCATGGCAACGGTACGAATGAGCGTGAATACTGGTATGCGGTGTCGGGTAGGGCGCGTGCACTTCATCTGGAAGGCGATCGAATACAGGCAATGTCCCTGTTCGAGGAACTGCTGCCGAAACTGCCGGTTCAATTGGAAAGCGTCTATTACGATATCCAAACGCGAAGAATATACGCCTGCCGTTTGGTTGCGGAAGGGCGTGCCGAGCAAGCCATCCCGATCCTTGAAGCGATCATTGCGAAACTTCGCGATCGGGGACAACTCGGTGACGCAGGGCGCCAGGCAATGTGGGATCTGGGAGATGCCTATGACCGCGTCGGCCGTACCGCTGAAGCCCGGGCGCTGTTGGGTGAGGTCGCCGCGACAATGACCGCGCCGGTGGATCGCGCGTTCTGGGAGTGGGAGATGGACGACCGCTGGGGCCGCTTCCTGCTCGATCATGGCGATCCCGAAGGCGCCGCGCGGATATTCGGCGAGGTCATCGCGGCACAGGATGGGTGGGCGGAATATTCGGTTGCCGCAGCGCTTGCATGGTCGGGCCGCGCCCGCATCGCGCTTGCAGCGGGCCATACCGATGCTGCGCTGGATGCCAGCAATAAGTCACTGGACGCTTACGCCAAGGTAAGGAGCGTGCACGAGGTGCGGGCGTATGCCGACTTGCTGCTGGTGCACAGCGCTGTCCTGCTGGCTGCCGGTGACAACGCGGGCGCTGCGAAGGATGCCGAAGCGGCGCTTGCCGAGAGTCAGCGCACCGACGCACCGGAAAGCCCGGCGATAGAGAAAGCGCGAACGGCATTGGCCGTAGCAAAACGGGCCGGAGCAAAATAGCCAAAGATCACCCGGCCATGGCGTCCGCGCTTTGGTCCAGTTCGCGGCGCAGCCAGGCCCGCGCTTTCACCCAGTCGCGCCGAACGGTCCTGTCCGTGATGCCGAGTGCCTTCGCGGTTTCCTCTTCATCGTAGCCTGCGAAGAAGCGACATTCGACAACGCGTGCGAGGCGGAGGTTCAGCGCCGCCAGGCGCGACAGCGCGTCGTTGATCTGCACCAGTATCGTTTCATCGTTCTCGCCGACGATGATCGCGTCCGGCTCCAGCGTAGACACCACGGCGCCGCCCCCGCGCTTGGCGGCGAGGCGGTCACGCGAATGGTTCACGAGGATGTGGCGCATCGCGATGGCCGCGGCGCGCAGGAAATGATCGTGGTCGTTGAAGCCGGGGAGCTTCTGGAGTTTGAGATAGGCCTCGTTGATCAGCGCGGTCGTCTGCAGCGTGTTGCTGTTCCAGCTCTGCCGGCGCTTCAGCTTGGCGAGCCTGTGCAAGTCTTCGTAGAGGAAGGGCAAGAGCTGGTCCGCCGTCGCCAGGACCGCGGGCGAGTCCGTCGGCATAATCAGGTCGCAGATCGCTTGTCCCATGCCCGCTCCGTGGGTCCTGCCCAAATAGTCATTTTGCCGGTTTCAGGGTGCGCCGTTGGCCCAGGATGAGACCATAGCGGCATGCCTCTGCGGTCCGCGATGAAAAATGAATCATAAACTTTGTCCGGATCGGCTGCGAAACCGTGTTTTAGCCGGTGAGACTGTCGTCAGCCTCCGCGCATAACCCATAGCTGATTGGAGATCCAACATGCTGCAATCCGGCACGGCACCATCGGATCGCGCCGATACCGACCGCTCTTCCAGGTCTCCGTCGTTCGAGCCTGACTGTCCTGCGGAACGTTCAGGCGCGCTGAGCTTCGGTGGTTTTCGCGTGTTCCCGAGAGAGCGCCTGCTTTTCGATTCCGGCGCGCCTCTGCGGATCGGCGACCGCGCTTTGGATATATTGATCGCTCTGATACAGCGGCAGGGCCAGATTGTTTCCAAGTGCGATCTCCTGGAAGCCGTCTGGCCCGGGTTATGCGTAGACGAGGGAACGCTCCGCGTTCACATCCTCGCGCTGAGACGAATCCTTGGAGACGGGCAGGGCGGACGTCGCTTCATCGTCACGATCATCGGGCGAGGCTATGCATTCGTCGGCCGGGTCGCGGTCAAGACCTGATCGGAACGGATCTCGGATTCGATCATCACACGCATTTCGCGAAAGGCGGCGACCAGCGCGTCGAGGCTAAACCCGCGATTCAACCCGCTCGGATTCGGCATCACCCATGCTTGTGTCTCGGCAAACGGGGTCGACTGCAAACCCCATCGAATCGACTTTTCCGCGGTCATCTCGGCGTAGGCACGCTTGCCAAGGAACGCGATGGCGTAGGGCCTCATGTGACGAACCTTCCCTTCAAGGGCCGTACGCGCAGGCTCGAACTCGCCACGCGACAGCTCCGCCGCCCGCCGCGTCGGACGTGCAACCGCCGTCGTAAGGCCGTATCCGTACTGCAGGATGGAGCGGTCGTTTTCCGGCTCTATTTGATGCGGCGTAAGTCCGGAGAGGTGAAGAACGCGCCAGAATCGATTGCTTCGGTTCAGGAAGTGATGCCCGGCTTCCGCCGCCGAGAAACCCGGATTGATACCGCAGAAGATAACGTGGAGGTTCGGCGCCAGAATATCGGGAAGCAACTTCGGCATCGCTCTCGATCTAGTTTGTGCCTGTATGCTCGACGAGATGTGCACGCGTCGGTGAGGGCTCGAACCGGTCGGCGAAATATTGGGTTTCCTTGTCGACCCGTCCGTCGCGGAACTCCATGATGCTGACGGTGTAGGACGGGATCCCGTCATAAGTCAGCCCGAATTCGGTGATCCAGAGATCGCCGCCGCCGATGATGCGCCGGACGGTGAAACGCTTCTTGTTCGGCTGGACGAAACGGTTCTGCTGGATGTTCTTCCGGCCACGGATTCGCTCGCCAGATTGCGGGTAATCGAGGACCGCATCTTCGCGGTAGATTTCGTGTTCGGTCTCGAAATCGGTAGCGTCCGAAGCAGCCCAGTGGCGCTCTAGCGCCGCCCTGATCGTCAGGTCGTTCATCGCGATATCCTTCACTTCACCCGCGGGATGAAGCCGGGCACGCCGGTCTCGACCACCTGGTTGAACCGTACCTTGGTCGCAATGCCATCCCGGATCTCCTGCATGGCGTCTTCGGGCAGCGCGTCGATTTCGAAGTTCTCCCGGATGCGGCCCGGATTGGTCGATGTCGTCAGGAAGGCGGTACCGCGCTGTACTGCCCAGGCCAGCGCAACCTGCGCGGGCGTCTTCCCGACACGCTGAGCAATGCTCGTAACGACCGGGTCTCGCAGGAGGTTCGGTTCAGACGCATGCCCCAGCGCCGCGAAGGCGAGCAGCACGATCCCATTTTCCCGGCAGAAGTCGAGCAGTTCCCATTCAGGCAGATACGGGTGGGCTTCGACCTGCACCACGGCCGGCATAATCCGCGCGGCCACGACGACCTCGCGCAGTTTCTCCAGGTTCACGTCCGACAGGCCGATCGCCCCGCACTTGCCGTCATCGACCAGGCGCTCGAGCGCGTGCCACGTCTCGACCAGCGTGACGCCGGGATCGTAGATCACCGTGCCGTCCGCATCCCGCGGGTCCTGCTCGTCGCCCGGGCGAAAGGCAAAAGGCGTGTGGATCAGATAGCTGTCGATATAATCGACCCGCAGCCGCCGGCAACTGGCCTCGAAGGCAGTGGCGACCCGTTCGGGGCGGTGGTTGGTGTTCCATAGCTTCGTGGTGACGAAGACATCCTCGCGCCGAATCGCTCCAGCCTTGAAGACGTCCTGCATCGCCTCGCCGACCGCGTCTTCATTGCGGTAGCGTTCCGCGCAATCGAGATGCCGGAAGCCGACCTCCAGTGCCGTCCTGGTGGCCTGCCTGGTCTTAACGGGATCAGGGATCAGCGTGCCGAATCCGACGGCCGGCATCGCGCCGGGTCCGTGGTTCAGTGCGATCCGCGTCTGACGAAATGTGTCGGCGGCCATGTGCTTTACTCCCGGGCTAGGTTGCGGGCTTGCGCAGAAACAGGACGAGTGGGCTGACGGCCAGCATGACCAGCATCAGGATCTTGAACTGGCCGATGACCGCGACGACGGCCGCTTGGCCGGTGATGGCCTCGTTGAGCATCGCGAGATCGTGCAGGGAAACCGCGCCGGTCGCGGCATGGGCCGCGGCGCGATAGGGCGTCAGGTCCTTGGCGAGGGCCGTATGCATGGCCTGCGTGTTGCCGAAGACGAAGATCTGCACGACGGCCACCCCGATGGTGCTGCCGTAAAGCCGCGCCAGGTTGAACAGCGTGGTGCCGTCCGGCCGCAATTTCGGGTCGAGCGTGCCGAATGCCGTCTTGGTCAGCGCCGGCATCAGGATGCCCAGGCCCGTGCCTTGGAGCGCGCCGGCCGTGGCGACCAGCCGCCAATCCATCTCGGGCGAATAGCCCAGCATCAGCCAGTTGGCATAGACGACGATCGCCATGGCGCTCGCCACGAACGGCCGAGGATCGAACCGCGCCGGTACGCGGCTCATTAGGATCAGCGCCGCCACAAGCGTGCCGCCACGCGGAAGGGTCATATAGCCGGTTGTGTCCGCCGGGTATCCCAGCAGTTCGTCCAGCATCGGCGACGTCAGGGCCAGGGTGGGCAGCAGGACGAAGCCGAAGACGAAGTACATGACGCTGGAGAGGACAAAGTTACGGTCCTTGAACAACGCCTTGTCGATGAAATGCGCCTTCGCCGTCCGGATATGATGGACCAGGAGGCAGAATCCCAGCACTGAAACCGCCGCCTCAACCCAGCTCTCCGCCGAGTTGAACCATTCCATGCGCTCGCCGCGGTCGAGCAGCGTCTGTAGTCCGATCATGCAGAATGAGAACGCCGCCAGGCCGAAGAAGTCGAATTGCGGGTTTTTCTCGGCCTTCTCTTCGGGCAGCCAGAGCTCCATCACCAGGAAGATGAAGGCTGCTGCCGGCAGACTGAGATAGAAGATCGCCTGCCACGCGTTCTGCTCGTTGAGCCAGCCGCCGATGGCCGGGCCGCTGCTAAGGCCGGCCATCAGGCCTACCGTCGAGGCCAAAGCGGCCCACGGATGGCGCGCGGGCGGCTGGACCTCGAGCAGGATGCCCAGGCACACCGGCGCGATCGCCCCGGCAGCGGCTCCCTGGACAATGCGGGCGAACACGAATTGCATCGGCGTGTCTGCGCGGGTCGCGAGCACCAAGCCCAGGGCGAAGGCGGAGATCGCGTAATGCAGGACCGTCTTGCGCCCATAGCGGCCCGCCAGCCAGCGCGCCATCGGCGTGACGACGGCACCGGCCGCGAGATAGGAGGTAAAGATCCAGCCGACCTCGTCGTCGGTCATTGAAAGCGTGCCCTGGATATGGAGCAGGGCGGCGTTCGGGATCGAGATATTGACGGCCTGCATATAGAGCGCGAGCAACGCGGCGGCGGTGATCATGGTCCTGCCGCTGGAGGCGGCGGGCAGGGCGGCCGCCGTGGCGATCGGGGCGTTCATCGCGTCGCCTCCATCACCGGCGCCGGCCGCAGCGGGTGACGCCAGCTGCGGCGAAAACCGGTATCGATCCGCGCGGTCACGCTGATGCCTGAATAGAGCAGGCGGTCCGGATCGGTCTCGTCCAGTTCCAGACGGACCGGCAGGCGCTGGACGACCTTGACCCAGTTGCCGGTCGCGTTCTCCGGCGGCAGGACGGCGAAATCCGATCCGGTGCCGGGGCTCATGCTGACGACATGCGCCCTGAAGGCGCGATCCGGATAGGCGTCGATCGTGATCGTCGCCTCCTGCCCCGGGCGCATATGGGTCAGGCCGGTCTCGCGGAAGTTCGCCTCGACCCAGATGTGCCGGCTCGACAGCACGGAGAAGACCGAACTGCCCGCGTTGACGAAATCCCCGACCTGCAAATCGTCGACCCTGGTCACGATCCCGTCGTCGGGGGCCGAGACCGAGGCGTAGGAAAGATTGAGCCGCGCCCGGTCGAGCTCCGCCTTGGCTTCGCGGACCGTGGGGTGGCGGTCGATCTCGATATCGGGATCGCCGTTCAGGGCGACCACGGTGTTGGAAATCTGTTGTTCGATCGCCGCGATATGATGACGGGAGACCTTGAGATCGGTCTCGGCCCGGTCATAGGCCGCGCGCGGGGTATAATCCGAGGCGACCAGCGACTTCTTGCGTCCGTACTCACGCTCGTCGAAGTCGGCGCTGTCCTTCGCCGATTGCAGTTCCGTCAGCTGCTGGCGGTAGGTGGCCTTGAGTGCGTCGACCTGCAGCCGCGCGCTGCCCAGCCGCGCCTCGGCCTGATCGACCGCGATCTGATAGGGTTCCGGATCGATCCGAAAGAGAAGCTGGCCCTTGCGGACCCGCTGGTTGTCCTTGACGGCAATGTCCACTACCTGGCCTGAAACACGGGAGTTGATGGACTCCTTCGCCGCGCGGACGAAGGCGTCGTCGGTCGAGACATAGGGTTCCTCGACAAGGTAACAGGCGCCGCCGACCGCGCTCAGCGCGGCGAGGAACGCGATCAGGAAAGGGCGGCGCAACCGTTCCCGAAGCGGCCTGCCCGGCATCAGGGTGGGGTGCTTAAGCGGTGAGCGATCGACCACGTCGGCGCGTTGCGTATTCATCGTACAGCCTGCCATCCCAAGAGGGACGATTGAATTTTGTACCACTTCGAATAAATATATGCCCGTCATGATGTGTTCAAGGTTTTATGCGATATGGTACAAAAAAAGATCGACACGGAATCGAAGCCTCGGGGGCGGCCTCGCGCCTATGATCCGCAGACCGCGCTTCGGCGGGCTACAGACACGTTCTGGAGAGCCGGCTATTCCGCGACATCGCTTGACGAGATTGCCGCAGCGACCGGCATGAACCGGCCGAGCCTCTATGCGGCGTTCGGCGACAAGCACGCGCTTTATCTCGAAGCGCTCGCGGCCTATTGGCAGATGAGCCTGGCCGCGACGCGGGAGGCTCTGGCCGGCGACCATCCTTTGGATCAGGCGCTGATGCGCGCCTACGAGGCCGCGTTGTCGATCTATTTTTCGGATGACAGCAGCCCGCGCGGCTGCTTCGTCATCGGCACGGCCGTCACCGAAGCTCTCGAAGATGTCGAGATCCGGAACAGTCTCGCGGCGGGATTCCGAGCGATGGACGCCGATTTCGAAGCACGCTTCCGCATTGCGCGCGAGAAAGGTGAGCTGAAGGCGGACGCCGATCCGGCGGCGCTTGCCATGCTCGCATCGGCCACGATGCAAACGATCGCAATCCGCGCCCGCGCCGGTGTTCCGCGTGCCGAACTGCGGGCGCTTGCCCGCAATGCCGTGACCGTCATCTGCGGACAGCGTGCCGGCGCGATTTGACCGGAACATCTTCATGGTGTCCGGCGACTATATTGCGGTTTACGGGCTGCGCTTGTTCAGAGCAGCCGTGCCTTGTGGAAACCGGCTTTGATCGGAAGCCTGGCGGCGATTACCCGAGCGTCCGTAGCGCCGGACCCAGCTTCTTCTCGAAGAAATCGATGAACCCGGCCTGGTCCGGGCCGATGCCGACCAGGGCGATATGGTCGAAGCCCGCCTCGATATAGGGCTTCACGGCTACGACATGCTTCTCCAGGTCGGGTCCGATTCCGATGGTCTTAGCCAGATCATCCTCGCGGATGAGTTCGGTGGCCGCCGCGAATGCTTTCGTGTGAGGCAGTTCGGTGTTCGCGGCCCAGCCGAGCGCTGAGAAGGCGAAGCGCTCCTTGGCCATCTTGGATGCGGCTTTCGCGTCGGCGGCATAGGCGAGGGCGGCCTCGCTGTAGCAGGGGGCGCCGGGCCTGCCGGGCGCGCGGAAGGAGGTCGTCAGCTCCTTCTTGGGTTCGGTCGCCATGATGCCGTCGACAGCTTTCTCCGCCGCTAGCGTGATCGAGGCCGGACCGCTGACGCCGACCACAATGGGGATCGTCCGGGCGGGCAGGTCATAGAGCTGCGCATGGTCGATCCGGTAGTGCGGGCTTCGGTGGCTGACGACTTTGCCGGCCCATAGAAGGCGGAAGATGTCGATCGCCTCGCCCAGCATTGCGTGCCGTTCCGGCACGGACGGCCAGACGACGCCCGTCACATGCTCGTTCAGCCGCTCGCCCGCGCCGACCGCGAGCGTGAAACGGTTATCGCTGATCAGCGCGACCGTGGCGGCGGCCTGGGCGATGATGGCGGGGTGATAGCGGATGATCGGGCAGGTAAGGCCGGTGGTGATGGCTACGGTGCTTGTCGCATGTGCGATGCCGCCCAGCACGCTCCAGGCAAAGGGCGAATGGCCCTGCGCCTCAACCCAGGGGTGATAGTGGTCGGAGATCGAAACGAAATCGAACCCCGCCGCTTCGGCCCGCACCGCGTTCTCGATCAACGCCTTGGGACCGTGCTCTTCGCTCATCAGCTTGTAGCCGAACTTCACCATCGCCTGTCCTCCGCTGCGCCTTCTTTCGGAATGCGCGGGACGGCGAAATGATCCGGCTTAATGCCCGCTTGCCGATGGTTCGCCGCGAAGGCGCGGTCCAGGGGTTTGCCCAATCCCACGACAAGGTTTGATCCGTGAAAAGGTTCCGGTTCCTGGGAACCTCGGGGCCGACCGGCGGTTTTGCCTTTACCGAATCCTGGAGGCGGACGCCCGTTCCATCCGTTCCGGGGGCGTGTTCATCGTGAAGGGCGGCCTGTCCGCGGACGCCGATTTAGGATCTCTCCAGGGAACGGTTGTGAGGGAAACGGGAGTATCCCATGAAACCGAATGAAAATAACAAAGCCCGTACCGGCGTAACAGGTCTAGACGAGGTTCTGGCCGGCGGCCTGTCGCCCGGCAACATGTTCCTCCTGGAGGGAAATCCGGGCACCGGCAAGACCACCATCGCGCTGCGCTTCCTCTTGGAGGGCGCGGCCGAGGGTGAACGAGGGCTCTATGTCACCTTGTCGGAAACCGAGAAGGAATTGCGCGCCGGCGCGCATTCCCACGGCTGGACGATCGACAGCAACATCGAGGTTTTCGAGCTTGCGCCGCCCGAAAGCCTGCTGGACGCCGACCAGCAGCAGAGCCTGCTCTATTCGTCCGACCTCGAGCTCGGTGAAACCACAAAGCTGATCTTCGATGCGTTCGAGCGCGTGAATCCCAAGCGGGTCGTGCTGGACAGCCTGTCGGAAATTCGGCTGCTGGCGCAAAGCTCGCTTCGCTATCGCCGGCAGATCCTGGCTTTCAAACATTATTTCGCGCGCCATGGCGCGACGGTCCTGCTGCTGGACGATCTGACGTCCGACGCACTCGACAAGACCGTCCACAGCGTCGTGCACGGTGTGATCCAGCTTGAGGAGCTTGCCCCGACCTACGGCGCCAATCGCCGCAAGATGCGGGTGGCCAAATATCGCGGGCAGCAGTTCCGCGGCGGCTATCACGATTTCACGATCCGCACCGGCGGCGTCGTCGTGTTCCCTAGACTGGTATCGGCCGAGCACCGGACGCGGTTCGAGCGCAGCCGGCTCAGCACCGGCATCGTTGAGCTCGACACGCTCTTGGGTGGGGGTATTGAGCAGGGGTCGAGCTCGCTCGTGCTGGGGCCGGCGGGCGCCGGCAAAAGCCTGTTCGCGCTCCAGTTCATGTCGGCGGCGGTCAAGCGCGGTGAGAAAGCCGCCCTTTTCGTTTTCGACGAAGAACTCGGGCTGCTTTTCGACCGGATGAAGGTTCTCGGCTTCGACCTGGAGGCCATGCAGGACACCGGTGCGCTGCATATCGAGCAGATCGACGCGGCAGAATTGGCGCCGGGCGAGTTTGCCCAAAGGGTGCGCGAGAGGGTGGATTCGGCAAAAGCGAAGACGGTCGTCATCGACAGCCTGAACGGCTATCAGGCGGCCATGCCGGAGGAGCACGCACTCGTCCTCCATATCCACGAACTGCTGCAATATCTGAACCGCCAGGGCGCCTCCACGTTTCTAACAGTGGCGCAGCACGGCTTGGTCGGAGACATGAAGTCTCCGGTCGACATCACCTATCTCGCCGATACGGTGATCTTGCTGCGATACTTCGAAGCGGCGGGAAAGGTTCGGCGTGCGATATCGGTCATCAAGAAGCGCACCGGCGCCCACGAAGACACGATCCGGGAATTCACGATCGGATATGGCGGACTCAGGCTCGGCGCGCCGTTGCGCGATTTCCAGGGAGTCCTGCGTGGCGTTCCGACATTTGTCGGTAATGGCGCGCCGCTCCTGGTCCGGTCCGGCGAGGGGGAAGCCCATTCCTGACGCGAACCCCCTTGCGCTGGTCTTCACGCCGGGCGGGCGCGATGCCGCGGTTGCCTGCGCGCTCCTGAAAGAGGCTGGTATCGCATCGACGATCTGTCCGGACCTGGTGACGCTGGAGCGTGCGATCGACGAGTCCGCCTGGTTCGTCCTTATCGCCGAGGAGGCGGCCGCCGGGGTCGATCTGCGCGGGCTCGCCGCGCGCATCGAGGCGCAGCCCACCTGGTCGGATTTACCCTTTATCGTGCTCACCAGACGCGGTGGGGGCGTGGAGCGGAACCCGGCGGCCGCGCGGCTGGCCGAGGTTCTGGGCAACAGCACTTTCCTCGAGCGTCCCTTCCACCCGACAACATTTGTCAGCGTGGCCCGGTCAGCTGTGCGCGGCCGCCGCCGCCAGTTCGAGGCACGCATGCGGATGGACGAACTGGTCGAGGGTGAGAAGCGGTTGCAAACCGCGCTGCTCGCCGGCCGCCTCGGCTCCTGGGAACTTGATCTGGAGACGGGCCAGTTCACCGCGACGGCGACATGCATGGCGCTATTCGGCCTCGGAGCGGGCGAGCCGCTCTCCTATAAGGATGTCCTCTCAGCCGTCCACCCGGAGGACCGGGCGCGGATGCAGGCGGCCGTCCGCCGGTCCGTCGAGCGCGGCATCGATTATGCCATCGAATATCGGACGGTATGGCCCGACAGCAGCATCCACTGGGCCGAGATCAGGGCTCGGATCCTGCGCGCGGAGGCGGGCAAGGCGTCGCGCCTGGTCGGCGTATCCTCGGACATAACCGAACGCCGCACGGCGGAAGACCGGCTGCGTCGCCTTAATGAATCGCTCGAGGATCGCGTCGCCGAGCGGACCGCGCAGCTTGAGCGGTCGCACGAAATCGTGTTGGCCGAAATCGCGCAGCGGGAACGGGCCGAGGATCTGCTGCGGCAGGCGCAGAAGATGGAGATGATCGGCCAGCTGACCGGCGGGATCGCCCATGATTTCAACAACCTGCTGATGGCCGTGCTCGGCAACCTGGAATTGCTGCGAAAGCGCCTTCCGCCCGACCCGCGGACGGTGCGGATGATCGACGGCGCACTGCAGGGCGCGCAGCGCGGAGCCGCACTGACCCAGCGCCTGCTCGCCTTCGCTCGGCGCCAGGATCTCAAGGCGGAGCCGACAGATGTCGCTGCGCTGATAGAGGGCATGACCGACCTGTTCGAGCGCTCGGCCGGCTCGAAAGTCGAACTCGCAATCGCGGTCGCCGACGATCTGCCGCCAGCCATGATCGACGCCAACCAGGTGGAACTGGCGCTGCTCAACCTCGTCGTCAATGCGCGCGATGCCATGCCCGACGGCGGAACAGTGTCGGTCGCGGTCGACACGGTCTTCGCGCCTGCCGGGGGCGAGCTGGATGCCGGCGACTATGTCCGCTTCACCGTCGCCGACACTGGGCATGGGATGAGCCCCGAAACGCTGGCGAAGGCGACCGAACCTTTCTTTTCGACGAAAGAGCTGGGCAAGGGCACCGGGCTCGGCCTGTCGATGGTTCACGGCCTTGCCATCCAACTGGGTGGCGCGCTGCGGCTGTTCAGTACCGAGGGCGTGGGCACGATCGCGGAGCTGTGGCTGCCGGCTACCGACCAGCGTGTCACGCGTTTTGCGGAAGCGGACGCCCCGGCGCCTGAAGGATCGTCCCCCGCGCGGATGCGCATTCTCGTGGTCGACGACGATGCCCTTGTGTCCGCTAACGCCGTGGACATGCTGGAAGATCTCGGGCACGAGGCGCTCGAGGCGCATTCCGCCGAGCGCGCTCTGGAAATCCTGGCCGACAACCGCTCGTTCGACCTGATGATCACGGACTTTTCGATGCCCAAGATGACGGGCGTCGAGTTGGCGCGAAAGGCGCACGAAGTTCGGCCGGAGTTGCCGATCTTGCTGGCGACCGGCTACGCGGAGCACCTGACCGGCGGGGACTATGACCTGCCGCGCCTTTCCAAGCCTTATGGCCAGGCGCAGCTCAAGGAAGAGATCACGAAACTGATGAAGGCGGGTTCGGCCTGACGCACGATCAGCGCGGCGACAGGTGCGCGAACGCCACTGCGAACTGGTTGAGGTCGGTCGTTACCACGCTGCCGTCGGGCCGTTCCTCGATGCGCTGGGTGACGCCGGGCGCGGTGCCGAAGATCTCGATGGTGGTGCAGCCGTCCCTTCCGGCGGTCTTCGGCCCGTACATCTCGCCGGCCTTCGAGGTCATGACGTCGCCCGCATGCAGGGTCCGGTCCTTTGCCTCCAAGGTGCCTCGCACGATCACTTCGAACCTGTCGCACGGGTGGGCATGGCGCATGATGACGAAGCCGGGCGGCATCTCCACCACCACAGCGACCGGCGTGCTGTCGCTGTCGGGGTCGCCGATCGGGAAATAGGAGACCTTGATCCCCAGCGAATGCATCTTCTCGAACAGCGCGCGAAAACGCTCCGGCGCCTGCCAATAGTCGGGATCGCGCTCCATCGAATAATCGGGCATTCGGTTTCCCCTTCTTGCGATCCGCGAACCACGGATCATCGTTGAAAATTACTATTATAACGCAAGAGCCGTGTCCTAATCTGGCAGCAATCCAGTTGCGACGCGAGACCTCGGAGGGCGCATGCAGTTCCGTTACAAGGGAGCCATCTGCGCATTCCTTTTTGCCGTTGCTGCCCTCACGGGCTGTGACGACAAGAAGCCTGCATCGCAGGCCGGTGGGCCGCCGGTCACGGTCGCCAACCCGACCGCCCGCCGCATCACGGAATGGGACGACTACACCGGCCGTTTCCAGGCGACCGAATATGTCGAAATCCGCGCCCGGGTAAACGGCTACCTGCAATCCATCAACTTTACGGACGGCGAGATCGTCAAGAAGGGCGACCTGCTGTTCGTCATTGATCCACGTCCGTACCAGGCCACCGCCGATTCGGCGGCTGCCGCGCTGTCTGAGGCCCAGGCACGCCTGGACCTGGCGAACCGCCAGCAAAGCCGCGCGGCGTCGCTCGCAAAGACCCAGAACGGCTCCGTCGAGGCGTTGGACAAGGCGGTCCAGGAACAGCGGGCGGCCACCGGCGCGCTCGAGGCGGCCCAGGCCAATGTCAGGCGTGCGCAGCTCGACCTCGAATTCACGCACATCACGGCGCCGGTCACCGGCCGTATCGGCCGGCATCTGGTCAGCCTCGGCAACCTGATCAGCGGCGGCGAGGCCAACTCGACGCTGCTCACGACAATCGTCTCGCTCGACCCGATCTATTTCTATTTCGACGCCGACCAGAACTCGTATCTCAAATATACGCGCCTGGCGCAGACCGGGCTGCGGAAGAGCTCGCGCGAAGTGCCGAACCCGGTGCGGCTGGCGCTCGCGGACGAAACCGGTTTCAAGCACCAGGGTCATATGGATTTCGTCGACAACCAGATCGATTTCGGCACCGGCACGATCCGCGGACGCGCGATCTTCGATAATCCCGACCTGATCTTCACGCCCGGCATGTTCGCGCGCATCCAGTTGCTGGGTGAGCCGGAGCACGACGCCATCCAGTTGCCCGACGAGGCGATCGGCACCGATCAGGCGCGCCGCTTCGTCTATGTGCTATCCGACGACAATATCGCGACGTCCCGCGAGGTGAAGCTTGGACCGATCGTGGACGGGCTCCGGGTCGTGCGCTCCGGGCTCTCGGCCAGCGATCGCGTGATCGTCAACGGGCTCCAGCGCGTCCGCGTCGGTCAGCCGGTGACACCGACGCCGCCGCCCGCGCCTAAGCAAGCCGCGCAGCCTTAAACCGCATCGACCGGGAGAGCCAGCATGGGCATCGGCCATCTATCGATCGAGCGGCCTGTCTTCGCGATGGTGCTGTCGATCTTCATCCTGATCGTCGGCGCCATCGCCTACGCGACCCTGCCGGCCGCGCAATATCCGGACGTGGCGCCGCCGACCGTCGTGGTGCAAACGACCTATCCGGGGGCCGACGCCAAGACTGTCGCCGAAACAGTCGCGACGCCGATCGAGCAGGAGGTCAACGGCGTCGAGGACATGCTCTACATGTATTCGCAGTCGACCAGCGACGGCGGCATGCAGCTGACCGTCACGTTCAAGCTCGGCACCGATCTCGACAAGGCGCAGGTGCTGGTGGAGAACCGGGTCGCTGTCGCCGAACCGCGCCTACCTGAGGAGGTGCGGCAGGTCGGGGTAACGACGAAGAAGAATTCGCCTGACCTGTTGATGGTCGTGCACCTGCTTTCGCCCGACAACACCTACGACCAGCTTTATATAAGCAACTACGCGCTGCTCCAGGTGCGCGACACGCTGCTTCGCCTGCCGGGCGTCGGCGATGTCCAGATGTTCGGCGCGCGCGACTACAGCATGCGGCTTTGGCTGGATCCCGACCGGGCCGCCGACCTCGGGCTGACCGCTGGGGACATCGTAACCGCCGTGCGCGGCCAGAACGTCCAGGTCGCGGGTGGTCAGCTCGCCCAGCCGCCGGTTCCGACCGACCGCGCGTTCCAGCCGAGCCTGACCTTGCAGGGCCGGCTGATCGAACCGGACGAGTTCTCCAAGATCATCGTCAAGGCGGGCGACGACGGCCGCGTCGTACGGGTTGGCGACGTGGGCCGGGTCGAGCTCGGCGCCCAGGACTACACAACCAACTCCTATCTGTCGGGCAAGACGGCTGTCGCGATGCTGATCAGCCAGCAGCCGGGGACCAACGCGCTCGCGACATCCAAGCGCGTGATCAAAACGATGGAGGAGCTGAAGACCCGGTTCCCAAAAGGCCTCGAGTACCGGATCGCCTATAACCCGACCGAGTTCATCGCTAAGTCGATCGAGGAGCTGCTCAGGACGATCTACGAGGCCGTGGCGCTGGTCGTGATCGTCGTCCTCATTTTCCTCCAGCGCTGGCGCGCCGTGCTCATCCCGATCCTGTCCATCCCCGTGTCGTTGGTGGGCACGTTCGCGGTCATGTCGGCGCTCGACTTCTCGATCAACAACCTGACTCTGTTCGGCCTCGTGCTGGCCGTCGGAATCGTGGTCGACGACGCCATCGTCGTGGTGGAGAACATCGAGCGGCACCTCGCCGCCGGCGACGATCCCAAGACGGCGGCGCGGCGCACGATGGACGAAGTTGGCGGCGCGGTCATTTCGATCGCGCTGGTGCTCTCTGCCGTCTTCATCCCCACGGCCTTCATCCCGGGGATCTCCGGCGAGTTCTATCGCCAGTTCGCCCTCACGATCGCGGTTGCCACGGTCATCTCTGCGTTCAATTCGCTGACGCTCAGCCCCGCCGTGGCCTCGCTCGTATTGAAGGCTCATGCGGAGGGCAGCGAGGAGGCGCCAAAGGGGCAGGGTATCCGCGCCCGGGTCGAACGTGCGCTCGATATTTTCTTCGCCATGTTCAATGCCGGCTTCGAATGGGTGGCCGTCCGGTACGGCCGGGCCGTCGCGCGGGTGGTGCGCATTCCCCGGCGGATGCTGGCGATCTATGCGGTGCTGATCCTGGCGACGCTGGTCATGTTTCTGCGTGTGCCGACCGGCTTCGTGCCGTCGCTCGACCAGGGCTATCTGATTATCTCGATCCAGCTGCCGAGCGGCGCCTCGCTTGCCCGTACGGACGAGATCGTGAAGCAGGTCGACGCCATCGCGCGCAGCACGCCGGGCATCGACCGGGGCGTCGACTTCGCCGGTTTCTCCGGCGCAACGCGGACGATCGCGTCGAATTCCGGCGCGATCTTCGCCGGCTTCGAACCGTTCGAGACGCGCATTCCCAAGGGGCTTACCGCCAACCACATCATCGCCGACCTGCGCAAGCGCGTGCTGGCGGTGCAGGGCGCGTTCATCCTGGTGCTGCCGCCGCCGCCGATCCGCGGTATCGGCACGGCCGGCGGCTTCTCGATGCGGATCGAGGACCGGGCAGGGCGCGGCACGGCGATCCTGGCGTCCGCGACGCGCGAACTGGCGATGGCTGCCAACCGAACGCCGGGCCTCACCTCTGTTTACTCGCCGTTTTATGCGGACGTGCCTGAACTCTTCGTCGATGTCGACCGCACCAAGGCGCAGATGCTGCGCGTGCCGGTGAACAATGTCTTCGAGGCGCTGCAGGTCTATCTCGGGTCGTCCTACGTCAACGATTTCAACCTGCTGTCCCGTACCTTCCGGGTGACGGCGCAGGCCGACGGACCGTTCCGGCTCGACCGCGACACGATCTCCCGCCTGCGCACCCGCAACCAGGACAACGAGATGGTGCAGCTGGGTTCGGTCGTGAATTACCGCGAGACGATCGGCACCAACCGCTATCCGCGCTACGACCTTTATCCGGCGGCGGAGATCAACGGTGACACGCTGCCGGGCTTCAGCTCAGGCCAGGCGATCGCGGCGATGGAGCAGCTTGCGGACGCCAACCTGCCGGACGGATTGTCGTACGAATGGACCGACCTGTCGTATCAGGAGAAGAACGCAGGCAATACCGCCGTCCTGATCTTCCCCTTGAGCGTGCTGTTCGTCTTCCTGGTCCTGTCGGCCCAGTATGAGAGCTGGACCTTGCCGTTCGCGATCATCCTGATCGTGCCGATGTGCTTGTTCTCCGCGATGGGCGGCATCGCGCTTCTGGGCATGGACGACAACATCCTGACCCAGATCGGCTTCATCGTGCTGGTCGGGCTGGCCAGCAAGAACGCCATCCTGATCGTCGAGTTCGCGCGACAGCAGGAAATGGAGGGGGGCGAACGCTTCAAGGCGGTGATGGAGGCGTGCCGCCTGCGCCTGCGCCCGATCCTGATGACGTCGTTCGCTTTCATCCTGGGCGTCGTGCCGCTGATGGTTTCGTCCGGCGCCGGCGCGGAGATGCGCCAGGCGATCGGCACCGCCGTCTTCTTCGGCATGCTGGGCGTGACCTTCTTCGGCCTCATCTTCACCCCCGTCTTCTACGTCGTCGTGCGTGGGGCGGTGGATGCGTTCCAGCGTCGGCGGCAAGCGGGAACGGTTTCCCAGCCGACCTGATCGGACTTGGTGCGACGGCCACCGATTGCTCACAGCGTGGCGCCGTGGATTTGCGCAACCATCCGGGACGGCTGATTGTTTAAGCCTCCGGTATGAACGGTTTCAGCAGCGTACAACTCCACATCGCCGCCGGCGTCATTCTTCTACTGGCCGCCGGCTGTCAGGCGCCGGTCGAGCGTGAGGCCCGCAACCGCCCCTGGGTCGGCACCGCGCAGGTGCGCGACACGGATTTCGACCGCCGGACCTGGCACGGCACCGCCGCCGACACGGTGCGCGCACTCATGGAGCGTCTGCCGGACCGGATCGATTCCGCCGCCGAGCACAGGCTCGCCCGCAACCTCCTGGTCAGCGTTGCGGACGCACCGCAAGGCGCTGAGGACAGCGCGGCACTGCTGTCGCTCCGCGTCGACGCGCTGATGCGGCTTGGCGCATACGGCGATGCGGCGTCCCTCGCCCGGGCCGGGCGCAACCTGCCGCGCGACCCCGCTAGTGCCGCGCGCGAGGTTGAGGCGGAATTGCTGGCCGGAAATATCGAGATGGCGTGCATCGATCTGCGTGCGCTGGCGGGACAGTCCTCAGGTGGGTGGCCGTCGGCTGGGTGGGTCGATGGTGGGGTGGCATTGTGCAAGGCGCACGCCGGAGACGACGGCGCCGTGCCGCCCCCAGATAGCAGGCATCGGGGGACGCTGGCCCGCATCCGTGGCGGAACCCTGAGCACAGAGCCGCCAGCCGGCGAACCGGCCGACACACGTGCGGCCTATCTCGCCGCGGTTGCTGTCGATGCGAAGATCCCGGTCGCGCAGCGTCTGGAGGCGGCCTTCCAGGCAGCGCGGTCCAATGCGATCGGCGCCGAGGCCTATGCCAGGCTGTTGAGAGGCGCGCCGGCGCGCGGTCAGGCAGGAGCGGGGCCGCCCGCGACTGGCGAACAGGCCGCCGCCCTGTTCCAGGCAGCGGCGCGCGCGCCCGATGCGGCGCACAGGCTGGCGCTGGCCGAGCAAGGGCTGCTGTCGCCCGGAGGCGCGGTCGACGGGGTCGGCGCGGCGTTGGCGGAGGCGCTGCGTGGGGCGCGACCCGACGGGGCGCTTGCGGGGCGCTACGCCGCCTATTTCTATTCCGTCGGCGACACCAAGGCCGCCGCAGCCCTGGCCGATCGGGCGAGGCGGGCGGACACGGCCGTCTGGCCCTATCGCGCTCTGGTGAAACCGGCTCCGGGCGAACTGGCCGAATGGGAAAAGCGCGCCGCCCTCGATCCTGGCCGCCGTGCGCGGATGGCCGCCATCCTGTCGGCGTTCGGCATCGGGTCCGAGCCCGCCGGCGAGGGCGTCGATGACAGCGATCTCAGGGAACTCGACGCGGCGGCGACGGCGCAGCGCGCCGGGGAGACGACGCTCCGCGCGTTGGCGATCCTCGGGCGAGGGGGGCCGGCCGCCGCCAGCCCGCAGGCGCTGCACCATGTGCTGAAGGCGCTCGACCGGGTCAGCCAGCACGACGCGGCCCGCGCCCTGGCGTTCGAGGCGATTGCGGCAGTCCTTCAGACTCGACCCGCCGCCTAGCGATCTGAGGTCGGGCTCGGGCTGACCATGTCACCCGAGTCCGATTCCCATTGGGCATTCATTGCACACTGTCGCCACCGCTCGAACTGCTTCGGGTTTTCGGCGGCACCAGGCGAATCGACCACCTTTACCGGTGGCGTGAAGTGCCGGTTCTGAGGTGGGAAAGGAGAGCGCTTAGAAGCGCTCGCCAACCATCTCCTCGCTCTTGGCCCAGAGCGCCCTGGCGTGCTCCGGGTCCAGTGCATAGGGGCGCACGCCGGGATTGCCGATGGCGATCAGCCCCTCGGTCACCGGCGACACCTGGCAGTCCTCGCAGTAGCGGCCGGCCACGGTCTCGACCGGGGCGACGAAGGCGGCCCAGACCGAGGTCGCGGCGCCCTGCGGCACCGTCTTCCAGACGATCGGCGGCTTGCCCTCGGCCGCCAGTTCGGCGTTGACATGCGCCACTGTCGCGTCCAGCTCGCCCGGCTTCA
This sequence comes from Alphaproteobacteria bacterium, assembly GCA_035493715.1. Lineage (GTDB taxonomy): Bacteria > Pseudomonadota > Alphaproteobacteria > BOG-932 > Roseiterribacteraceae > BOG-932. The sequence goes on from DATJHU010000118.1 coordinate 47,254, forward strand.
GGTGCCGAGCCAGTTCGGTCATGATGCCGCCCGGATGCAATGCTGTAGCCCGTACGCCGCGCCCGCGATGGCGCCGGTCGAACTCCACCGCGAACAGGATATTGGCGGTCTTGGACCGGCCATAAGCGACCGACGGCTCGTATTCCGTGCGGGCGAAGTTCGGATCGTCCAGATCGACATCGGAATAGCGGTGCCCTGCGGAGGAGACGTTGACCAGCCGCCCGCCCGGCGCGATCAGCGGCGCGATGCGGTTGACCAGCACGAAATGGCCCAGATGGTTGGTGCCGAACTGCGTCTCGAATCCGTCGGCGGTGTGGCCGAACGGCGTGCGCATCACGCCGGCATTGGCGATGACGGCATCGAACACCCGCCCGTCGGCGTTCAGCGCGTCGGCGCAGGCCCGAACGCTCGCCAGCGACGCCAAGTCCAGCTCCGCCAGCGAGAAGGCGCCGCCCTTTGCCGCCGCGGCCCGAACCTCGGCGGTCGCGCGTTCCGCCTTCTCAAGGTCGCGCGCGGTGCCGACCACCTCGGCCCCGTGCGCTACCAGCGCCCGCGCCGTCTCCACGCCCAGCCCAGCCGACACGCCGGTCACCAGCACGCGCTTGCCGCTGAGATCGACTCCCGCCAGCACGTCGTCGGTGGTGGATGTCGCGCCAAATGTCTTCGTCATAATCGTCTCCGGATTGCAGGATGCACGCCTCCGCCACTGGCGAAGCCTTGTTCGCAGACCCATTTGGTCGTAAGAGGAGAGTGCCTCCGGTTAAATGCGGAGATAGTCTCCGTTTATCAAGGGCCCTGGAGAAGATTTTCGAAGTGGCTGACGAGGGCTCACAAATCGCAGGCCGCAAGCCGCGCGCCGACGCCGAGCGCAACCGCCTGCGCCTGCTGGAGGTTGCCAAGGCCGCCTTCGCCGAGAAGGGCCCGGCCGCCAGCCTCGACGAGATAGCGCGCACCGCCGGGGTCGGGGCAGGGACGCTCTACCGCCATTTCCCCACGCGCGACGCACTGATCGCGGCGGTCTATCGCAACGTATACGAACAGCTCGCCGACGCTGCCGAACGCCTGGCCGAAACGCTGGGCCCGGTCGACGCCTTGCGCCAATGGATGAAGCTGTTCGTCGACTATATGGCCACCAAGCAGGTCATGGCGCAGGTGCTGAACACACTCGAGGGCGACGCCTCCGGCCTGCGCGAGGCCTCCGGCGCGCAGATCAAGCGGACGATCGCCGAGTTGGCCGACCGCGCCGTGGCCGCCGGCGCCATCCGCCTGCGGATGGACCCGCTGGACCTGTTGCGCGCGGTGGCCGCGGTGCCGGACAAGGCGGCGGCGGAGCAGCTGGTGGATATCCTGATCGCCGGGATGCGGACGACGGGCTGAGCGCCAGATCGATTTGTCGTCGCCGGACGACGCTAACGCCGGTATATCCGAAATCCGGATAGACTGGGGGCCACCATGATCCGTTCGACCATGCTTCTCCGCATCGCCGCAGCCGTGCTGCTCGTCCTCGTTTCCGCGTCGCCCGGCGCGCGGGCCGTCGTGTCCGGGCAGTGGGTGATGGGCTATTATGTCGGCTATCTGGAGCAGACCCTGCCGCCGGCCAAGGTCGACTGGCCGCACCTGACGCATATCGTCATGTCGCCGATGACGGCCAGGGCCGACGGCACGCTGGATACAGGCTTCGACGCCAGCTTGGGCGACGGGCCGGCGCTCGCCAAGGCTGTGTCCACCCGCGCCCACAAGGCGGGCAAGAAGGCGCTGCTGATGCTGGGCGGGGCCGGCAACGGCGACGCCATCCTGGGCGCCGTCACCAGCCATCGGGCGGTCTTCATCAAGAACCTGATCGCGACCATGAACAGCCTGGGCTATGACGGGATCGACCTGGACTGGGAAGACAGCGTCGACTGGGCCAAGTTCCAGGCCTTCGCCACCGCGCTGCGCAAGGCGGCGCCCAAGGCGATCCTGACCGTCCCGGTCGGCCCGCTCAACCTCAACTACCAGACGGTCGATCCGCACATCCCGGCGATCGCCGCCCAGGTCGACCGCATCGACGTCATGTCCTACTACCCGGCGACGGCCTATGCCGGCTCCGGCTGGTATTCCTGGTTCAGTTCGCCGCTGAAGGGGGAGAAGGGCACCACGCCGGTCTCGATCGACACGTCGCTGGCGCAGTTCGTCGCCGCGGGCGTGCCGTCGCAGAAGCTCGGCATGGGCATCGCCTTTTATGCCATCTGCTATACCGGCGGCGTCACAGGCCCGAACCAGAGCACCGAGGGCGGGGTCGCCATCGTGGGCGGCGACAACGACTTCATGCTGTCGGAGCTGTACGGCGCCCATAACCAATATTTCCAGATCTACAACAGGTGGGACGCCGCCGCGGTCGAGCCCTATATGACGCTGCCGACCGTCAATACGCGCAGCTGCCGCTATGTCACCTATGAGGACGAGCGGTCGATCCTGGCGAAGGGCCAGTTTTCCCGCGCCAACCATTACGGCGGCATCATCGTCTGGAACCTGAACGAGGGCTATGTCGCCACCCACCCGCGCCCGAATTTCCTGATGGAGGCGCTCTATAAGGGCTTCGTCGATACCAGGCTGGTGACCCCGGTCGCCGTCTCCATCATGCAGGCCGGCCCCAGCGTGCAGCCGGGCAACAGCCAGCGCCTCAGCGCCCTGGTCACGGGCACGACCAACCGGCAGGTGAAATGGTCCGTCACCACGGCGGCCTGCGGCACGGTCAACAGCACCGGCCTCTACACCGCCCCCGCCGTGCCGAAGAATTGCACCGTGCAGGCCGCCAGCACCGCCGACCCCACGAAGACGGCCACGGTGACGGTCCAGGTGACCAACGCGCCCTAGGGGCCGGAGCCGCTCACCCGGCCGCCGGCAAATCGAGATGGAAGAACTGGTTGAACGCGCTCGCCGCGTAATCGCCGAACGCCGCGCCTTTCACGAAGCCGAAGCGCGTGTAGAGCGCGATCGCGGGGTCGAAGGCCGGGCCCGTTCCGGTTTCCAGGCTGACCCGCCGGTAACCGCGCGCGCCCGCCTCGCCCAGCATGTGCCGCAGCAGCGCGGCGGCCACGCCCTTGCGCAGATGCCCCGGCGCGGTGCGCATCGACTTGAGCTCGCCCTGCGCGGGCCCGAGTTCGCGCAAGGCCCCGCAGCCGAGCAGGTCCTCGCCCTCCCACGCGGTGAAGAACGCTATGTCGGGCCGCTTCAGGCCCGACAGGTCCAGCGCGAACACATGCCCGGCCGGCGAAAGCGTGTGCAGGTTCTCAAGGTGAAAGCGGAGGAGATCGACGACCCGCGGGTCGTCCAGCTTGCCGGGGGAGATGATCATGGATCAGGATCGTTCCTTTCTGAAATCCTTTGGCGGATGATAGCCGAACGGGAGTCGAAAGCGATCCGAAACAGGCCGCCGGACAGGCCTGTGCCGGGGTCAACCAGCACGCCGGACGGCCCGCGCTTTCTTGTGATTGCGGCTCAGGCTAGGTCCCGCCTACTCGCAGAACCCCGAATAGCCCGGCAGGTCGGGCGTTTTCTTGAAGCCGGCGACCAGCGTGTTGCAGATCCGGCCGTGCAGGTTCTCGAACTGCGATTCCGGAACCTCCAGGTTTCCGTTCGATGCCGTGCCGCAATAGAACTTGGTCCCGAAATCGTCGCCGGGATTGCCGTTGTTCGTGAAGTTGAAGCACTGCACATATTCGTCGGCCTTCACCGGCGCGGCGAAAGTTTCGTCCCCCTTGTATCGGAAGACATAGGCCGCGTTGCGCGGCGGCGTGTTGCCCTTCGCCTTGTCGGGAATGATGGGGGAGCCCAGCGCCAGGCCCAGATTGTGCAGGCCCTCGCTGGTCCAGAACACGGCGGTGGAGATGTTCGCCTTCGCCAGGCTGACCAGGATGGCGTGGAACTCCGTGGGGCTGGCGTCCTTGAAATTCTGGTCCAGCCGCTTGTCGAGGACGGTGACATAGGGATTGCGGTCCGGCGACACCGCGCGGGACAGGGGCGCGCCCGTCTTATAGGGGTTGGTCGTGCCGCCGGCCCCGTTCGGGTTGATCGGGTTCACCGCATAAACGACGCGCACCGGGCAGAAATTGTCCCTGGCGCCGATGGCGGTGACCATCTCCAGGTACATGTCGGCATGCTGTTTCCCGTGCACGGTCAGCGTCGTGTAGCACTGCACGCTGGATTCCGGCAGGCACGGGCTGCCCACCTGCACGTTCATGTCTTCCGCATGCCGGAAGGCATAGACCACCGGCGTGCAGGGCCCTGTCGCGGCGGCGGCGGGAAAGGTCGAGGCCGCAACAGGCAGGCCGGCCAGCAAGGGCAGGCACCAGATCCAATGGCGTCTCGCGTTCATCGGCGTCATCCGTGAATCAGGGTCAGGCGCAGGCCGGTTGCTTCAAATATTATAATATATCCGATTTTATCGGTAGCCGGTCATCTGCGACCCAGGCGATCGCTGCCTCAGCCGCTTGGCGGCGGGGCAACGTGCCAACTGCGCGATGTCACCGTGTTTGTGATCGGGCAGGCGCCGTCGCCGGCGGACCGGTTCGCGATCATCGAATATTTGAAGTCGATCGAGGGCCGGTTTTCACCGCGCCGCCCGGAGGCGGAAACGCCTTATCCGCTTTCCCGCCGCGCCTGCGCCCGGTCGAGCGCTTCGGTCGCGCGTTTCAAGGCGGCGTAGATCTCCGCCGATCCCCGTGAAGCAGGGCGCGCAGCCGAGGGCGGGTGGGCAATGGCGGGAGCAGGGCCGGGCGCTTCGTCCTCGCCTTCGTCCTGGTCATCGTCTTCCTCCGCCAGCTCGTCTTCGACCGGGCCGAGGATGGCATCCAGCTCCTTGCCGATCTGGACCATCACCAGGTCCAGATCGTCCGCGTAATCGAGATCGTCGAGGTCGGCGGTCAGGTCGTTGAGCAGGCCCTCCCGCCGGATGCCGTCGAACGTGCTGTCGCGCGCCGCGATCGCGTCGCGCATGGCAAGGCGGGCGATGCGGCGGCTTGCGGCAAGATGGATGCGGCGGTCGACCGGCAGCCGTTCGGCTTCCGCCGCCGCCTTGGCCCGCCGTGCCGCCTCTTCGGCCAGGCGCGCCGCGCGCTCCTCCGCATCCTCGTCGATCTGTTCCTCGATCGCGACGATGCGCCGGATGGCGGTGGCGACGCGGGTGAAGGCAAGGGTGGGATCGGCGACACGCGCGAACGCCTCGCGCTCCTTCGCCGGCAGCGTGTCGTCGATCAGGTCGCACAATTTTTCGGAGATTCTCTCCGCCCGTACGCGCAGCCGCTCCAGCGCGGCGAGGCGCGCCATGCGCC
>DATJHU010000119.1:0-7693 GCA_035493715.1 Alphaproteobacteria bacterium
GAACGCGCTCTTGTCGCTTGCGGCGGGACAACGCGCGATCCTTCGACTGGCGAACAGTCAGCGCATCCTGGCGTCGGCGGCACGCTTCTCAGCCGCCGGTTCCGAACGGCGACTGATATCTCTCCAAGATATCGAGACCGAACTCGACGCGGTTGAGCTTAAAGCTTGGCAGGATCTGGTCCGGATCCTGTCGCACGAGATCATGAATTCGCTGACCCCGATTTCGTCGCTTGCCCAGACCATCGGCCCGTTGGCGCGCGAACTGGGGGGCGCCGGCAGACCGAACCACGTGCAGGCAGCAGACGATATCGCGGTTGCCGCCGATACGATCGCCCGCCGCAGCGCCGGTCTGGTTGGCTTCGTCGAGCGCTATCGCAAGATAGCCGCCCTGCCCCGCCCGGAATTGCAGACGATCCGCCTTGGCGATTTCGTTGCCCGGTTGGACGCGCTGATCGGCCCGTTTCTGGCATCCAGGTCTATCGCCTGGGACCGCACCGTCGAACCCGGCGGCCTGACGGTGACCGGCGACCCGGACCTGCTCGAACAGGCGCTGATCAATCTTCTCCACAACGCTGCCGAAGCGGTCTTCGGCATCGACGACGCCGGCGTTGCGCTCCGCTGTACCCGGCACGAAGACGGCCGGATCGCGATCGCTGTCATCGACAATGGGCGCGGAATCGACCCGGCGTCACACGATAAGATCTTCCTGCCTTTCTTCACGACCAAGGCAGGTGGATCCGGCATCGGTCTCGGCCTCAGCCGCAACATCGCCATCGCACATGGCGGCCAGATCGAGATTGTCCCACAAGCTCCGAGCGGTACGGCCCTTGTCCTGCTGCTGCCCGGCACCGAGCAATTTTAGCGCCGGCCTTCCGGCGTGATCACACGACCCGCGATTTGATCGGGTCGCCGTTGAAGAAGGCGCGCATGTTGTAGCCGACAAGCGCAACCGCTCCGGCCACCCCCTCGTGGGTGGCGCCGCCCTGATGCGGCTGCAGAACAACGTTTTCCAACGCGAACAACGCCTCCGGCACGTTCGGCTCGTCCTCGAACACGTCCAGGCCCGCCCCGCCCAACCGGCCGTCGGACAGCATCGCGATCATTGCCTTCTCGTCGACGACCGTGCCGCGCGCGATATTGATCAGCGCGCCGTCCGGTCCCAGCGCGGCCAGCACCTCTTCGTTCACGAGATGCTCTGTCTCCACCCCGCCGGGCGTCGCCACCACGAGGAAATCGACCGCTTTCGCCAAATCCGGCAGGGTTTCGCAATAGGTGTAGGGCACGTCCGTGCGCTTGTGGCGATTATGGTAGAAGACGGGCATATCGAAGGCGACCGCGCGCTTGGCGATTTCCATACCGATATTGCCGAGCCCCAATATGCCGATCGTCCGGCCGCTGACCCGACGGGTCATCTTGCGCCGCCCCTCCTTGGCCCAGCGCCCGGCACGCACGTAGCGGTCGCCGGCGACGATCCCGCGCCCGAATGCAAGGATCATGGCAAAGGCATTCTCGCCGACATCGACGGCATTCACACCGGCGGCGTTGGTGACGACGATCCCGCGCTCCCTGGCGATCGCCGCATCGACGCTCTCGTACCCCACCCCCATATTGGTGACGATCCCGACATTGGGCAGGCCGGCGAGCACGGCCGCATCCACCGGCGCCGCGCCGCTATAGCTCACGATGCCGCGGATACGGGGACCGATTTCGGCGAAAAAGGATGCGCGATCAGGGTGTTCCCACAATTTGTGGATCCGAAAGTCCGCCTCCAGCGCGCGCTCGATCGGCGGCATCGGCCCCATCATCAAGATTTCCGACAACATGATTGCCTTGTGCGTGTTTAGACTCTTGCCGGCAGCCTAGCTCAGGACTGGCGACCGACACGACAATGTTCGCGACCGGTCACTCAGATAACATCTTATTATCATCACGTAATTTATTGGAATAATGGATCATTGCGATAGTATGGAATGAGATCGGGAGAAAACCCATGACGGGAAGGCTGCTTGTCGCCGAAGACGATGTCATCATCCGCGTGATGATCTCGGATTTCTTGCGCGACGCAGGCTTTGACGTCACGGAAGCCGGCAACGCCGACGAAGCGGTTGCGATCCTCGAATCCAACTCTCCCTTCGACGTTGTTTTCAGCGACATCAAGATGCCCGGTTCGATGGACGGGCAAGATCTCGCGCGCCGCGTCGAGCACCGGTGGCCGGATACGGAGGTGATCCTGACGTCCGGATATTCAAGCGAATTATCGGGGCTGGCCGGTCTTGCGAAGAACCGCGTGCTGGCGAAGCCGTATCGCCCGCTGTCCGTGCTCGCCGCCATACTGGCGGTCGTCGACCCCTAGGGCGCGAGCACGGCCCCGGCCAGTTCGCGCCAAAGGTCTTCGTTCCAGAAACCATTGGCCGCGCGCGAAGTCGATGGCGCCACGAAGACCCGCGTCGCGCCGATATCCCCGCCCGGCCGCCAGCCGTAATCGACCTTAGCTTGATAGAAATGCTTCGCCGCGTTCTTGCCGTTGAACGCCAGTATGCGCGGCTGGAACCTCTCGATCCGCCTCCGCAACCCCTCCGGGTCGTAATCGTCTCGGCGAAACACGCTGTCGCCGCCGAAGCGCTTCTTCACGATGTCTGTAAGGCCGATGCCGTAACCGAGGACCGACCCGAAGTCCCGCGGCGCAATCAGGATCGGCGTCAGCCCGACGCGATGCAGCGTCGGCCAGAAACGATTGCCGGGGCCTGCGTAATAGGCGCCGACAGCCGCCGATTTCGTTCCGGCGGCGGAACCGCAGACGACCAGCCGCAGGCCGTCCTTCAGGACATCCGGCAGAATATCGGTCACGTGCGCGGCACGGCCCGCTTCAGGAAGAAGGAGATGGCCAACAGGCCGGCAAGCGCCAGCGAGCCGATGATCCAGGTGCCGCCGCCCTTGAGGAAGGCGCCGCCGGTGGCGCCGATATCGACCTGCACAAGGGTGGTCGGCAGCATGCCGATCGTCGATCCGACCAGGTAGTCGGTCCACCCGATCTTGGTCAGCGCCAGCGCCGTGTTCACGACGCTGTGCGGCGGCCCGATCAGCCGCAGGATCGCCACGGTGCGCCATCCGCCCTGCTCCGCCTTCAGGATCAGCGGCCCGACCTTGGGCATGGCCTCGACATCGACCTGCCCCTCGCCGATCCAACGCCACAGCGCGAAGCCCGCGGCCGCGCCGGCGACCGCGCCCAGCATCGCCCACAGCGCGCCCCAGGCGAAGCCGAACAGCAGCCCGGCGGCGATACCCAGGAAGGTGCGCGGCACGAACAGCAGGCTGGCCAGTACCTGCAGCGCGATGAAGATCAGCGGCGCGAAGCCGTTTCCGGCGACCATGTTGCGGATCGCATCCGGGTCGATCGCGCCCTTGTGAATCAGAGAGATCGCGAAAAACGCGCCGATCGCAATCAGCGCCACAACGGCGATGCGAGGTCCAATTCTTTCGAATCGCCCCAATTCAAAACCCCTTGTTCATCGATAAGGCCGGCGCCGCGCGGTCGGTTGCCGGAGGCGGCAGTTTAGTCATCCGCGCGCCGGGCCACAATCTCAGGCCCGTTCGCGATACTCGGCGAGCCCGGCATCGAGCTCCTGCCTGCCGGCCAGCGCAGCCTTGCTCTCCGCCAGCCCGGCCGCCTCGATCACCTCTTCGACCGGACCGATGGCCTTCAATTGGCCGTGTTCGAGCCAGACGGCCGAGGTGCAGTAGTGGCGGATCAGGGCCATGTTGTGCGACGCCAGAACCAATATGCCGGCACGGTCTATCAGGGTGCGCAGCCGCTCCTCGGCCCGCTGGAAGAAATCGGCGTCACCGGTTTCGATCCACTCGTCCATCAGCAGAAGCTCAGGATCGCTGGAGGTTGCCACGGCAAAGGCCAGGCGGGTCAGCATGCCGGCGGAATAGGTGCGGATCGGCATGTTGAGATAGCCGCCGAGATCTGTGAAGGCCGCGATCTCGTCCGTCAGCCGGGCGATCCCGCGGCGGCTGAGGCCCAGCAGCATGCCTTGCAGCGTGATGTTCTCGAACCCGGTCGCATCGTAATCGAGGCCCAGCTCGAAATCGAAGATCGTGGCGACGCGGCCGGAGACGCGCACGCGCCCTGTCGTCGGTTCATAGACCCCGGCCATGGTGCGCAGCAGCGTCGTCTTGCCGGCGCCGTTATGGCCGATCAGGCCCAGCCGGTCGCCATGGCCCAGCCGCAGCGAAACCTCTTTCAAAGCCTGGATCGAAACCCGGCCGCTGCCATGCAGGATGCGCCCGCCGGTGCCGATCGACACCAACGTCTTCTTGAGCGAGCGGCTGCCGCCGGAATAGATCGGGAAATCGACGGTGACATTGTCGAGTTCCAGCGAGGGGCCCGCTGTCATGTTCAGGGGCGCTGTCATACCCAATAGGCTACCCGGCCGCGGAAACGCCGGAACACGGGGAACGCGATCAGCGTGATCGCCAGCGCGATCAGGCTGGTGAGCTTCCAGAAGCCGACCGGCGGCAAATGCCCCATCAGCGGCCCGCGCACGATCTCAAGGAAGTAATAGACCGGATTGAAGTCCACGATCAGGAACCGCTTCACGCCCAGCTGGGCCGGCTGCCACAGGATCGGGGTCACATAGAACACCACCTGGATCAGGCTGTTGATGATCTGCGGAAAGTCGCGGAACCGCGCCGACAGCATGGCGAACAGCATGCCGATCCAGAACAGGCACACCATGGTGATCAGCATGCCCGGAATCGCCAGCAACGCGGTCCAGCCGGGACGCAGGCCGACCACCAGGGCAACAACGATATAGACGACGAAGTTGTGCGCCAGGACGATCAGGTTGCGCGCCAGCAACCGGAAAACGAACAGCGTGATCGGCAGCCGCGTCTGCTTGATGTAACGGCCGGCCATCACGAACAGCTGCGTGCTTTCGGTGATCGTGTTCGACATCCACAGCCACGACAGGAAGCCCAGTGTCAGGAACGGCACATATTCGCTTTGCGGCGTATGGAACAGGCGGCCATAGATCAGCGACATCAGGCCGACCATGATGCCCATATTGATCGTGACCCAGAACGGACCCAGCATCGAGCCGCGATAACGCTGGCGAATGTCCTGCCAGGCCATCGCCATCCACAGCTCCCGGCGCGAAATCGCGTCCCGGATATCGGCGATCGCCTCCCCGGTCGTCGGCCTGCCGCCGGTCTGATAGCCGGTAGCGGACCCGGCCATCATGTCCGACGCGGCATGACCTGCTGTGGTCGCGATTGGTTTCATGTCACACTAAATCAAGGGCCGCTTGTGCGGTACAAGGGTTCTTCTTACAAGGCGACGAGGCGTGCGCCTAGAGCGACAGCCTGATTTGCGGATCGATCTTCATCCCGAGAATGCGATAATGACGCGTCATTCATTTGCCTAGTCTCGGCTCAATCCTGCACGGCGCCTGGCGCTGGTTGCCCCGCGACCTGCGCCGCAAGGCGCTTTATGGCGCGCTCGACCTCACGGCACCGCGCGCCACGCCCTTCGCGCGCCTGAAGCCCGGTCCGCTGATCGTCGGCGGGCAGTTGACCACCGCGAGCGGTCTGGGCGAGAGCGCGCGCTTGTGCCTCGACGCGTTGCGCACCCTGGGCTGGGATGCGGGCCATGCCGACATCAGCCGGCTGTTCCTCAGAAGCGACCTGCCCGCCGCCCTGCCCGGCCCGGAAGCGCAGGCAGGCGAAGGCGGCACGCTGATCCTGCATGTGAACGGTCCCTATATGCGCTATGTCGCCGCGCGGCTGGGCCGCCGCTTCATGGCCGGACGGCGGATCATCGGCTATTGGGCCTGGGAGTTGCCGGTCATGGGGGCGGACTGGCGCCGCGGCCTGACCCAGGTTCACGAGATCTGGGTGCCCAGCCGCTTCAACGCGGCGGCCCTGCCCAGGGGCAGCACGATTCCGGTGCGGGTAGTGCCCCATCCGGTCCGGCGGCGCGGCGTCGAACGCAACCGGGCGCGCTTCGGCTTGGCCGAGGACGCTTTCGTCGTGCTGACCGCGTTCGACATGGGCTCGGCCTACACGCGGAAGAATCCCCGTGCCGCCATCGCCGCCTTCCGCCAGGCCTTCGGCGACGATCCCGACTGCCGGATGGTGCTGAAGGTTAGCCATGCCGGGGATGCCGGCTGGGCGATGGCGGACCTGAAGCAGGCGTTGGCCGGCGCCGGCAACATCCGGCTGCTGGACGACATATTGACGGGCGACGACATGGCCATGCTGGTCGCGAGCGCCGACGCGGTGCTGTCGCTGCATCGGGCCGAAGGGTTCGGGCTGCTGCTGGCGGAGGCGATGCTGCAAGCGGTGCCGGTCGTGGCCACCAACTGGTCCGGCAACACCGACTTCATGACGGCCGAGGACAGCGCGCTGGTCAGCTATCGCCTGGTGCCGGCCAGCGATCCCCAGGGTACGTACAACCTGCCGGGGGCCGAGTGGGCCGATGCCTCCGTCGGGGAAGCCGCCGCCTGGCTGAGGCGCCTGCGCGACGAACCGGAACTGCGCCGCCTGATGGGGCAGCGCGCCCGCGAGAACGCCGGGGAAAAACTGTCGCTCGCCGCTTACCGCCAGGCGATCGGCGACAGCCTTGCGCCACCTTGAAAGGACTTGCCGGCCCCTCCCCCGCCCATGTGGTATCGATAGGTACTACCTTTGAATAAGGAGGGCCGGGTTATGGCTACGTCGCTCAAACTGGATGAGACGCTGAAAAACCGAGTGCAGCTTCTGGCGAGCGCCCGACGCCGCTCGGCGCATTGGAAGAGGCCGATGCCTGGTTGGCGAAGCTGGAGAGCGGCGAAGACGCGGACCTGCCGAAGTGCCAAACCTGATTTGGACGCCGGAGGCGCTTGCCGATGTGCAGCGTCTCTACCGCCTCCTCGCATCCAAGGATAACAACGCCGCGCAACGCGCTGTCATGGCAATCCGTACGGGGATCAGGATACTCGCCCAACGTCCGCACATCGGTCGCCCCGTCGACGATATGGAGCCGGAATTTCGAGAATGGGTGATCGACTTCGGAAATAGCGCCAATCTCGCGCTGTATCACTTCGACGGCCAGGCGGCCGTCCTGCTTGCTGTCCGTCACCAGGCCGCCCACTGGCAAGCCGGAAATCTTTGCTCTAGGAAGGCTTAAGCGACCTCACCTGACCCAAGCCCCCTTGGCGGAACTGGTAGACGCACACGACTTAAAATCGTGAGCCTTCGGGCGTGCCGGTTCGAGTCCGGCAGGGGGCACCAGCGTGAGGTCGCGTTTAGTAAAACATCAACGCTCCATTTTACTGGCGGGACCTTGATGAAACTTTCTCTAGCCCTCGCGCTGGCCTGCCTGGCGCTAGTTTCGGCGTGCAACACGAACATGCCGGAACCGCTTCGTGCGAACTCCCACAAGTTCAGCCCCGATCTGCCGGTTCCGACCAAGTACGTGCATGTCAACGATCCGAGCGACTGTCCGACCTACGTGGGCGAAGCTTACGCCAAGATAGCCTACACGCTTGAGCCGGACGGGTCCGTTTCAAATGTCAGGCGTCTTGAAGAGAAACCGGCGGGTTGCGGATTTGCAAACGAGTTCATCTATTCGTTTAAGAAATGGCGTTTCAATCCTGAGATTAAAGACGGCGTGGCGATTCGGGCCGAGCACACTTATGCGATTGCGTGG
>DATJHU010000120.1:0-29488 GCA_035493715.1 Alphaproteobacteria bacterium
GTGCCGGCTGAGGCCCCCGGCAACGGAGTCTGGGCAGCGGACGGCGCGGGCCGGGGCGCGGCACTGGATATACTGGTGGCCGAAGACAATGCCATCAACCAGCAGCTGATCGTGGCCCTGCTCAGAAAATGGGGACACGACATAACCGTCGTCGAAACCGGCTTGAGCGCCGTGTCCGCGGCCGCCGGCCACGATTTCGACATCGTCCTGATGGACATCCAGATGCCGGGGATGAGCGGCATCGAAGCCGCGACCCGCATTCGCAAGCTGCATGGCCGGCGGGGCGCCGTTCCGATTATCGCGCTGACCGCGCATGTTCTGGCGGGTGTCCGCGAGGAGGTCCTGGCGGCGGGCATCCAGGATCATGTCATGAAGCCGATCGACCCGGTCGAACTGGCACTGGCGATCAACCGCCTGACGCTCAAGCCTGCCGTTTCCCCTGCACCTTCGGCCCAGCCTGACCCCAACAAACTTTCCGGCCTCGACGAAGCCGCGCTTGCCCGGCTGGAAAAACAGATCGGACGAGAAATGGTCGCCGAACTGGCGGACATGTTGCTGGAACAGACACCGCCGAAGATCGCCGGCATCCACGATGCCTTACAGGCCGGCGACACCTCCGCCGCCCGTCAGCTTGCCCATGAGATCGGCTCAACCGCCGGCAATCTGGGCATGATCGGTGTTTCTGCGCTCACACGCGAACTGGAGCGCAGCTACAGCGACGGCAAGTTCGACGCCATGCCGGCATTGGCAGCCAAGATCGACGCGGCCTATTCGGCGGCCGCGAAGCCGCTGAAAAGCCGCTATAGCTGATCTTAGTTCCCGCCGGGCTGGCCGCCGCCTTGCGGGCTTCTTAGCCTGCGCGCCGCAAGCGCCTGATCGAGCTTAGGCCCGACGCGCTGGAAGAATTGCTGGCCGAAACGATCGTCGATCTCCGCCTGCGCCTTCGCAAGCGCCGGCTGCTTGTCGGCCATCTTGCGGCCGAGGTCGGTCTGATAGAACGCAACGATCTGCTTTAGCTCGTCGACAGAGAAATTGTCCGCGTAGGCCTTGGCGTTCTGCTCCATCAGACCGGGCACAGCCTGGCGGAATTCCGGCGTCACGACCTGGTTGATCAGGGCCTGCACATCAGCCTGCCGTCCCGGGTTGGCCTGGTTCAGGTCGCCGGCCAAGCCTTGTGTCATCTGTGACAGCATCTGGTCGGCCATTGCCGACGCGTGCGTCAGGTCGAGAATCTGATGGGCGAGCTGCGTCGCTTCAGGGCTCGCGGCGCGTGCCGGTGTACCGTTTAGCATGACGCCGGCGATCGCGATCGCAACCGATGCAAGCTTAAGTTTTTTCACTGTCGTCGCTCCGATGAACCCGGCGCCGAATCGCACCAGGGTAATCATTATCCCAACCGCCCCGATGTTCCGCAAAGCTTCCGGATCGGCAGTTCCGCAATCCGATTGCCGGCCGCGTCAACTCCGCTCTATGGCGTCAGCACCCGCCAATACAGGGCGTGCGAGCCGTCCGTCAGGTCGAAAAGATCCCGTCCGAGCATATCGCCCGGCTTCTTGTCTTGCGCGTTGGTATAGACCGGATACCCCTGATAAGCCCACTGGCGCGTGCCGTCGGACCTGAGCGCGATCGACCAGTAGCCCGAAGCCTGGGCATTCTTGGAGGCGACCAGCGGTTCCCAGGTCTTGGTGCAGTCGCCGTCGCAGGCGCCCGTGCCGACGGAACGTCCTATAGCGGGCGTCGGCGGCGGGCCGTCATTGACGCTGTAGCCGCCGAAGCTGAAGCGGAATTTGTCACGGGTGTAGAGCGTCCTGCCCTCAGCCGTCGCCAGCACCGTCATTGTGCCGTTGATGCGGGCGGTGACCTCCGCAGGGATAAAATAACGGCGTACTGCAGCGGCGTGGAATCGTGCGTCAGCCGCGCCGCCCTTCACGTCGCCCGGCTTGCCGTCACCGGCAAAGCTGTAAAGAGGACGCCCCTTATAGGCCCACTGGCGCGAACCGTCGTCGCGCCGAACCGCCGTCCAATCGCCGATCGGCTTTGAGAGTTCGGCGGCCTTGAGCGGTATCCAGGCCTTCGCGCAATCGCCGGCGCAGGCGGATTTGCCCGGCTGGTCGTCGTCGAACGTGTACAGGGTCATGCCCTTGTAGTCGACGAAGACGTCGCCGAGTGCATTATTGACAGGCTTGAGCGTTACAGCGGCCGGTGCCGGGATCTCATCCGGCGATTGCTGGAGCATGGCAACCTGCCATTGCCCATTCTCGGCAGCCTTGCCGTTCGTGTCGCCCGGCACCTTGTCCTTGACCGACAAATAGAGCGCCTTGCCCTTGTAAGCCCACTGCTTGGTGGCGTCGGCGCGCGTCACGACCGTCCAATCGCCGGCTGGTTTCGCGTCGGCCGGCGCGGCAAAGAGCGGCCAAACGGCCGGGTCAGGCGTTGTATCGCCGGAAAACACATAAAGCGTCATCCCGTTGGCATCGGCGTAATAGCCTTGGGTAACGCTGTTCGGCAGTCCCGCCTGCATCGCGGCGGCATGGATCGGTGGCTCGACCGTAACGCCCAGCGGGGTCGCCGGCGTGCCGAAATCCGGAATTGCCGCGACGGCCGGCGACGCAAGAAGCGCCGTGCAGAGAAGGCTGTAGCGCAGCATCAGGCGATCAGCTCCGTCAGCGGCCGCGCCGTGCGCATCGAACCGACACCCCAGGCATTGACCGACAAGCCCATCGCCTGTTGGACCGTCAACCCGACCCGGCTGCCCGGTTCACCATCGCCCCTTACATGGATGCCAGTCTTGAACTTGCCGCTAGCCTTGCCACCGGCCAGGAAGATCGGAATGCTCTCGAGCGTGTGTTGCTTGGCATAACCGCATTCGCTGAGCGCCATGACGACCGTGCGATCGAGCAGCGTACCGTCGCCTTCCTTTACGCTATGCAGTGTCTCGAGCAGCGTCGCGAACGACAGCATCACCTGCTCCTCGAACCACGCCGCGCCTGGCTGATAGCCAAGCTTGTCGTCGATTGGGTCCTCGTGCGTGTGGATATGCTGCGTGGTCGGTTCCCCGCCCTTGCGCAGCGACGACGCACCGTCGGAGAAGGAAACATTGATCACCCGCGTCTGATCGCAGGCGATGGCGTGTGCCAGCACCTGGGCAAACAGCTTGTTGTTCGCCGCTGCCATCGCGACCTCGGTACCGGTCTGGATTTCCTCCGGCTTCGTCCCCGTGCTGCAGCCGGCCATCGGCTGCGGCTTCTGCAGCGCGATGCTCATCTGCTGCTCGATCTGGCGAAGCGAGGTGAAATACTCGTCCAGCCGCGCCTTGTCGGCCGCGCCCAGCTGCTTGGCCAGTGAATCGCGCGGCTCCTTGATCGCCGACAGCACGCTCTTCTCCGCCATCACGCGCGGATCGGGCTTGAAATCGGCGGCGTTCGGATCCCTGAACTCCGGCCCGAACAGGCGGGCGTAGAGCGCCGCCGGCGAGCCTTCCGACGCGTTGATGATGCTGTTCGAACGGCGGCTGATCGTGTTGTTCGGATTGCCCATCGCCGACACTTCCAGCGACCGGAAGCGCGTGTTGGCGCCGATAGAGTCGGCGATCAGGACGTCGAGCGACGGATCGGGCTCCTTGCCGGTGGTACCCGTCATGATGCCGCGTTGGCCGGATACGTGCGGCACCAGGCCGTTGCCATCCAGAAATGTTTTGAAGCCGGAGAAGATCGACAACTGGTCCTTATAGGGCGCCAGCATCGTCAGCTGCGGGGGGATTTCGTAGTTGGCACCCAGCGCCTTCGGCTCCCACCGGCCCGGCGTCAGGCCGCATCCCCAGAAGAATGTGCCGAAGCGGGTTGGGAGCGGTGCGCCGTCCGCGAACGCCGTGCCGTTGGCGTTCAGGAAGCAGTCCAGGAAAGGCAGCGCGACGTTGATCGCCGTCGCCCCCAGCACGCCACGCATGAAGCCGCGGCGGCTGGCAAGTCTTTGTGTCACGTTCATTGTCCAACCCCCTGAGCTGAAGCCTGCCTGACCGGCTGGGCATCGTTCGCCGGCCCCGCGACGCGGAAGAACACGCCGCTGGTCGCGATCTCGCGCAGCAGCGGACGCAGGCGGTAACCGGCAGCCGAGAAATCCTTCATCACGTCGCTGCGAAGCCATTCGGACTCGCTTTTCGTCGGCGTGCGCCCGACCGCATAGGCATAAATCCGATTGACCAGGCAGGCCGTGGTTGCCGGATGGTCGTGGATCGCCTTGCCGAGCCCTTGCGCGTTCGCGAACTTCACACCGTCCATCTCGCCCGACGCGTCGATTGCAGTGCCGTTCTCGCCGGCGCGATAAGTGCCGATCGAATCGAAATTCTCAAGCGACAGGCCGATCGGGTCCATCATCTTGTGGCAACCGGTACAGGTCGGTTGCGTCCGGTGTGCTTCAAGCCGTTGCCTTACCGTCTTATAGAGCGGGTTCTTGGTGTCCTGGACCACGTTGAAGTTCACGTTGCCCGGCGGGTCCGGCACCTTTTGGCACAGCACCGTCTCGCGCAGCGCCTTGCCGCGCAATGTCGGCGAGGTACGCCCCGGATGCGAGTGCAGCGACAGATAGGACACCTGCATCAGGATGCCCGAACGGGGATCGTCTGGTGGAAAGCTGTAAGGCTGCCACCCGTCGGCGCTCGCTCCCGGCGCGTCCTTGGGCACCGGAATGCCGTAGACCGCGCCCAGCGACCGCGACATGAAGGTGTCGCGCGTCGTGAACACGTCGCGATAATCGCCGTCATGGGTGAGCAGCAGGTTGGTGATCGTGCGTAGCGTCTGTTCCTGAGCATCGGTCGCCAACCCGAACGAATATTTCGGATAGATCGCCGGGTCTTTCGACAGGTTGTCGAAACCGTCGAAGCCGAACATGTCGGCAAAATAGGCGCGGACGCCCGCCTCGACGCGCGGCGAGGACAGCAGCCGGTCGACCTGCTTTGCGAGCCCCTTCTCGTTGTCGAGCTCACCCTTGGCGGCGGCCGTCAGGAGCTCGTCGTCGGGCGCGGTATCCCACAGGAAGAAGCTGAGCCGTGCGGCCTTGGAATAGCCGTCGAGTTCTCCGTCTCTCGCATTCTCCCAGGCGAACAGGAACTGCGGCGCCTGCAGCATGCTGGCCAGCGTGATCTCAAGACCGGCATAGAAATTGCCGACCCCTTTGGCAGCGTCGTTCGCACCCTGGACCAGCGCCTTCTGTTCCTCGTCAGTCAGCGGCCGGCGATAGAGCAGCCGCCCGACCTGGGACAGGAAGCGTGCGGCGCAGGCATCGTCAGGCGTGGCCACCGAGGCCGGCTTGCAATCCACCATAGTGTCGCGATGGACCTTGTCGAACACCTGGGCCGCGACGCTGCGGGCCATCTTGCCGTACTGCTCCAGCCCCGAGGCCGGAACGCTGACCTTACCGGCACCGACCTCGATGAGGCCGCTCTCGCGCATATCGGGCTCGAACCGGCCGCCGATCTTGATATCGTTGCCGAAAACGTCCGCGATCACATGCTGATACTGCGCCTGCGTCAGCCGGCGCAGCACCGTCGGTCCGCCCGCCGTCGCGGCGATGCCGTCGGATTTCTTAGCCCCACCCAGAAGTCCCGGACCGAACACCACCGCAGCTGCGGCCACAACGACCACAGCCACGCCTGCCAGAAGAAGCTTGCCCTTACTTGCCACGGCTTCCGCCTTCCATCGTGGGGCTGAGTTCCGCGCGCTGCTGTGCGTCCTTCGGGTGGGTCACGAAAGCGGGAACCGCCTCGACCAACCAGGACGACGAAATCATCCTGTTCTGCCCGGTCTTGGGATCAGGATCGGCATCTGCCGATTTCTTCAGCGCATAATACAAGCCCGGCAGGTCGACATTGTTGGTCGCATCGACGCCCCAGCCTTCCGACCCGTACTGCCAATAGAACGGGAACCAGGGATGATAGCCGCCGACAAAGCCGCGCAGATTGCCATTCTCGTCGATCTTGGCGCGGATGCGGGCCTCCTTGAAATGGAACTCCTGGATCCAGAACGGGTCGCCCTGCATGTTCATGTCGAAATTGTCGGTGGTCAGCACTCCATCCTTGATTCGGCCATGCGCGACATTGTGCCAGCGCGGGTTGGGGTCGGAGGTGAAGGTTAGGTTGGACTCGACATTGCCGCCGCTGTCCTTTGTCGGCGGCTCGTAGGCTCGGGTGATCGTGACCGTCACGTCCGGGCTGTTCTGCGGATCCTCGATGCCGCTGATTTCGATCAGCCAGGCCGGCATCTGCTCATAAAGCACGTTCCAATAGTTGAGTTGGAGCGGCGGCCTGTCGGTCAGCGTGTGGGTCTTGAGTTCGTTGATGCAGCCGATGACCCGGTAGAGCTGGTTGTCGACACCCTTCTCCCCAGTTTCCGGGTCGGTGAAATCGGCCGGCTTGACCTTGCCGTCCAGGTTGAAGCCATAGCCCATCGGCCCCTCGACCAGCTTGATCTTCGGGTCCGGCATCGATTCCGGGTCGGCATAGACATCCGCCGGCTTGCCGTCGCGCTTGCCGCGCATCTGCGCCACCGGGATCGTGGTCGCGAATTTCGACAGGTCGAGGAATTCGTTGATATACTTGTCGATCGCCGCCTGCGGCAGGCCGGCTTGCTTCAGTTCCCGGCGGTAATAGATTTCCGGCCCGTCATTGACGCCGTGCGGGCAGTCGCGGTTCTGCGGGTCGGCATATTCGGCAACGTTGAACCAGGACACGACGAAACCCTTGGTCTGCGCCGCCATCGCCGACGGCGCCGCCGATGCGAGCAGCACGGTCGCCGCCAAGCCTGCCTTGATGTTTTTCCGCCAAAGGGCGGTCCCCGCCATACCCGTCATGGTCGGCTCCTCCACAACTCGAAATTTCATTTTGTTAAGGATATCCCGGCCATTGCGAAACATCCAGTGCTTTGGGCCCGGTGAATGCATCCAAGGGTTTCCGCATTACGAATCCAGGACAGTCTGATATCGCTGTCGAACCTATTGCCCCGCTGTCGTCAGGTGAGGTCGAAGACTGCCGCAAGCGGAGGGAGACAGAGGGGAAGATGTACGATTACGTTATCGTCGGCGCCGGTTCGGCGGGGTGTACGCTTGCAAACCGGCTGTCGGCCGATCTGAACGTCAAGGTGCTGCTGCTCGAAGCGGGCGGCGAAGACCGCAACCCGCTGATTCACCTGCCGGGCGGTATGTTCCCGATGCTCCAGCGCGGGATGTACGCCTGGATCTACGAGACCGCGCCGCAGAAATATCTCGACAATCGCGTGCTACGCGACGCCAGGGGCAAGGTGCTGGGCGGGTCGAGCTCGATCAATGGGATGATCTATTGCCGGGGCGCGCGCAACGACTATGACGGCTGGCGCCAGCGCGGCAATGCGGGCTGGTCGTATGCGGAGGTGCTGCCCTATTTCAAGCGCGCCGAGGCGCACGAGCTGGGCGCCGATACCTATCACGGCGGCGACGGCCCGCTCAGCGTGTCACGCTCGAAGGTGCGCAACCCGATCGCCCGCGCCTGGATCGCGGCAGCGGTGGAGGCCGGATACCCCTATAACGACGACATCAACGGCGCGGTGCGCGAAGGCTTCGGCCCGACTGACGTGACGGTGATGAAGGGGCGTCGAATGAGCACGGCGACAACCTATCTGCGCGCCGCCCGTGGCCGCCCGAACCTGACGGTAATCACCGGCGCGACCGGCCGGCGTATATTGTTCGACGGCACCCGTGCGATCGGTATCGAATATGCCCGCGGCGGCAAGCTGGAAAAAGTCCAGGGCGGCGAGATCATCCTGTCGGGTGGTGTCTTCAATTCGCCGCAACTGCTGATGCTGTCGGGAGTCGGCGACGGCGATCACCTGCGCTCGGTCGGCCTCAACACCGCGATCGACCTCAAGGGCGTGGGACAGAATTTCCACGACCATCTGGGCTTTTCGATCCAGACCGCCTGCCCGCTTCCCGTGTCGGACTTCCGCTATATCGGGCCGATAGGATCGATGCGCGCGGCGGGCGCATTCCTGTTCGGCGGCGGCCCGTTGGTTACGGAGCCGGTGGAAGCTGTGGGCGTGTTCAATTCCGGCGCGCCGGGCACGGACTTTCCGGATATCAAATGCCAGCTCGTGCCGCTGATGGTGGACGGTAACGGCGGCGGCGTTGTGCCGGAACACGGTGCGATGAACCGCATGGCGCTGACCCGGCCGGACAGCCGCGGCACCATTCGCCTGCGCTCCAAGAATCCCGACGACCCGCCGATCATCGACGCCCAATATCTGTCGGCCGAAATCGACCGGATACGGGTGCGGAACGCGGTGAAGGTTGCGCGCGAGATTTTCAACCAGGCCGCCTACAAGCCGTATCGCGGACGGGAAGTCTTTCCAGGCGACAGGGCGAAGAGCGACGACCAGATCGACGAATATATCCGGCAAACCGCGCAGACCGACATGCACGGCGTCGGCAGTTGCCGGATGGGCAACGATCCGTTGGCCGTCGTGGATGAGCAGCTGCGTGTCCACGGTGCGCAGGGCCTGCGCGTGGTCGATGCTTCAGTGATGCCGCAGGTGGTCAGCGGCAACACCAATGCCGCGACCATCATGATCGCGGAGAAGGCTTCCGACATGATGCTGGGGAAAAAGCCGCTGCCTGTGGACGAAGCCGCATAACCGCCGGCGTTACTGAAGCCTGTCGAAATCGTCCGGCGGCAATGACGGAGGAATGCCCGCGCCGACATCGACGAAGCGGAAATTGGGCGAAGCATCGAGTTGCGGAAGGACGGCCGTATTCTGCCATTCCACGGCATTGATCGGCGCGATCCCGACCAGAAGCGTGGGAAGCGCTTCCGGCTGGTCGGGCGCCAAGGGCAACAGCATGATTTCGTGCGGATTCTCCGCGCCACTCGAAAATCGCAAGACCAGATCGAACGTGGCGGCGCAAGGTTGTGTCGCCATGGCATGGAAGCGATAGCCTGCCGCGCGGTAAAGCGGCGGACCGTAAAGCTCGACGACATTCCTGCCGGTCAGTTCAAATCCCAGGGTGCGATGAAAGGCGGTGCCCGCAAGCCGGCACATTGTGACCGTCGGCGCACAAACCTCGAAAATACCGACATTCTGCAAAAACGGCCTCAGCGCCGCCGGATCGATTTCCGACCGGCGCGGTCGCAGCCTATCCCCGCGCAGCGTCTCCCAATGGTCGAGGATGACGCCGCACGGCTTGCTGTTAGGTCGTGGGGCAAAGCTCAGCTTTGGCGCGGGCATGCTTTACGAATCGCCATCGATCGGTTGTTCGGCGAAGCATAACGCCCCCAAAGGCCCGCGTCTCGTGCGATGCGGCCTACAGCGGGTCGCCCAGCACCGTCCTGCCGAACAGGCTGGCGGCAAGTTCGGCAAGCACAAAGGCGCTGCGCCCGCGCTCGTCGAGGAACGGGTTCAGCTCGACGAGATCGACCGAGCCGACCAGCCCGCTGCGATGAAGCAACTCCATGATCAGATGCGTCTCGCGATAGGTCAGGCCGCCCGGCACCGGCGTACCCGTTCCCGGAATGACCGTGGGGTCGATCGCATCGGCGTCGAGGCTGACATGCAGATGGACGTTTCGCCCGGCGAGACGCTCCAGGAACGGGCGGATCAGCGCAGAGACGCCGACATCGTCGATCTGCCCCATGTCGGAGCAGGCAATGCCGCCGTCGCGCAGCGCCTTGCGTTCGACCGGATCGATCGACCGCAGGCCGAACAGATACAGGTTCTTGGGATCGAGCGGCGCGAACGGCCGATCGCCCAATATGCCGGCCAGCGAGGGATCACCGCACAGGAACGCCGCCGGCATGCCGTGCATGTTGCCCGTCGGCGACGTCATCGGCGAGTTGAAGTCGCCATGCGCATCGATCCAAAGCACCGCCAGTTCCTTTCCGGCCTCAGCGCAATGACGGGCGACCGCGCTGATCGTGCCCATCGCGATCGTGTGATCGCCACCCAGGAAAACCGGGATCGCTTTCGCCCGCAGCAGATCGTGGGCGGCGTCGTGGATCGACCGCATCCAGGCCGCGATCTCGGCCGGGCTGTTGCAATTCCCTTTGCCCGGAACAAAGTCGGTCGCGCCGCCCTTCGGCGCGGTCAGATCGCCGCCGTCGGTTACGGCATAGCCCAGGTCGGACAGCCCCTCGGCAATGCCGGCGATACGAAGGGCCGTCGGGCCCATGACCGCACCGCGTTGCCCGGCGCCGAGATCGAACGGAATGCCAAGCAAAGCGATGGTTCTTTGGGATGCACCGTTTTCAGACTGCAACGCGCCTTCACCCTGCGATCTTATGATTATCCGCCCATCTCGTTCGGATCGCGCCATGCGCGCTCGAACGGTAACCTCCAGGCGTGGGGGGCGACAAGCTGGTGAATCGATTTCGGTCCCCAGGAGCCCGGCGGATAGAGCCGGACGGGTGGCGGGCTTTCCAAAAGCGGGATCGATACTTCCCAAAGCCGCTCGATTCCCTCAGCTGTCGTGAACAGTGTGTGGTCGCCGCGCATCGCGTCCAGGATCAGCCGCTCGTAGGCCTCCAGGACATCGCCGACGAGCCCCGTATCGCGCATCGCGAACTGCAAGCTGAGCTTGTCCAGCCGCATGCCCGGCCCCGGCCGCTTGCCATAGAAGGACAGCGACATCTTCGACGAGTCCGCGAGATCGAACGTCAGGTGGTCCGGCCCCTGGGCACCGACGCCAGAGCCTACCGGGAACATGCTCTTCGGCGGCTCGCGGAAGGCGATCGAGATGATTCGCTGCCCTTCGGCCAGCCGCTTACCAGTGCGCAGGAAGAACGGCACGCCAGCCCAGCGCCAATTGTCGATCATGCATTTGAGTGCGATGAAGGTCTCGGTGTCGGATTCCGGATCGACCCCCTCCTCCGACCGGTAGCCGGCATATTGGCCGCGGACGACATCCTTGGGATCGATCGCCCGCATCGAGCGAAAGACCTTGTTCTTCTCCTCACTGATCGGCTTGGGCTCCAGCGATGTCGGCGGCTCCATCGCCATGAATCCCAATATCTGGAACAGGTGCGTCACCACCATGTCGCGATAAGCGCCGGTCTGTTCATAGAAGGCAGAGCGCTTTCCCAGCCCGAGGGTCTCCGGCACGTCGATCTGCACATGATCGATGAAATTCCGGTTCCAGATCGGCTCGAACAGCCCGTTGGCGAAGCGGAAGGCCAGGATGTTCTGCGCCGGCTCCTTGCCAAGGAAATGATCGATGCGGAAAATCTGGTCCTCGGAAAAAACGTCGTGCAGCCTGGCGTTAAGGGCCACCGCGCTTGCCAGGTCGGTACCGAACGGCTTTTCCATGATGATACGCGAGCGTTCGACCAAACCGGCCTCGGCAAGCAGCCGCACAGCCGAGAGCGCCGCGGCAGGCGGGACGCTGAGATAATGAATGCGTCGGCTTTCACCCTCGACCGCCTTCTCCGCTTTTTCGACCGCAGCCTTGAGCGGCTTCGCGCCGGCGGATAGCGGCACATAATCGAGCGCCTCGGCAAAGCGGGACCACGCCGCTTCGTCGATCTTGTGGGTCGAGAACTCGTTGACCGCGGTGCGCGCCAATGCACGAAAGCCATCGGCATCGATGTCCTCGAGCGAGACACCGACGATCCGGCATTCGGGGATGAATCCGACAGACGCCAAGTGGAACAGGCCAGGCAGCAATTTCCGGTGGGAAAGGTCGCCGGTCGCGCCGAACAATACGACAACTTGCGGATATTTCGGACCAACCCCCGGAGGAATCCTTTTCGCCATATCCGCCTCGCCATTGTTACGCCGCCGAGAATGACGCCCAGAGCTTAACCGATCGTTGTCTGCGACTCGACGGACGATACGACGCATGGGCACAGGATCCGTGTGATTTCCGTGGCAAAGTAGTTTCCACTGGATCAACCGTCTTGAACATTCGTTCCATCTTACGGCCGGATAACAGCGAAAAACCGGCCGGCATATGGAGGCGATTATGATCAGCAGCAGGTTCGGAACACGGCGAAAGACGCTTTTGCTTGGCGTCGCGGCGGTGGCGGCGGTGGCCTTGTGCACAAAGCCGGCGGAAGCTTACGGCTGGTATGGTGGATGGCATGGTGGTTGGGGCTGGCGCGGTTGGGGACCGACCGTCGGCATCGGGATCGGTTTCTATCCGGGCTATGTCTATGCGCCGCCGGTCTATTACGCTCCGGCCCCGGCCTATTACTACGCACCGCCGGCCTATTACGGGCCGTCCTATTATTCGTCGTCGAGCTACCGCTATTCGACGACACACAAGACCGTGCGCCATCGCACGCACAAAACGACAACACAGCAGAATTGCGCGCCGACCCAAACGGCCGGCAACTATTGAGGAAACGCCAGCTAGCCGCTGGGCGCGGATGCAGCGTCGTCCGGCTTGGCGGGAGCAGGGGAAGATGCAGCCGGCGCTGAAGCGGGCGGCGGCAACGGGGAGGCAGACGGCACCGGCGTCGGATTTGACGCCGGTGCCGGCGAGGCGGCCTGGGAGGGTGCCGTAATCGGCACGGCTTCAACCGGCTTGGCTAACGAACTATCGGCAGGCTTCGGCGTATCGGCGGGCGCGGACTTCGGCGCGTCCGCCGCGGGTTTAACGGCTTCGGCCGCCTTCGGCGCGTCGGGATGCAGCGGCTGGGACACGACCGGAACAGTATAATCCGGCACGACACGAGCCTGCGGTCCCTGAATGACCAGCACGTGCGCACCGATGCCGAGCGGCTTCAGATCCTTTTGCGTCACCGAAATCATGTCGGTGCTGTTGTCCTTGCGGATGACATACTCGTAACCGTCGGTGTCGCCCTGGGCATGGCCGACGACATTCCCGACGACCCCGCCCGCAACAGTGCCGCCAAGGGCGCCGAATGCGCCCCCGGCGCCGGTTCCGATCTGCGAACCCGCAATGCCGCCCGCAGCCGCTGCCGTTCCCGTGACCAGTGTCGTGTCGGCGCTGATCTGAACGGCGCGAACCCCGACGATCACGCCCGGATCGACCTTGGCCGCCTGCTGCGCCGCCACGCTGGCATAGGTGTCGGGAGAGTAGGTCGGCTGGCAGCCGGCCAGGAAGGTCGGCAGCAGAAGTCCAGCCGCGAAATGGGAAGCCCGTTCGGAAAATACGCGACGCATGGCGATTCGCTCGGGTGCGGAAAAGGATAACGGAAGCGGCATCTTTCTGGCCAAGAATTGTGGCAGCTCTATGAAGCGATGCCGACGGCGAAGGGCGTGCTATAGCACCGCCGGTCCCCTTAAGCGAAGGCACCGCGCGCCATGGACGGCAACGAAGCAGACGCAATCATCCGCATGCTGAACCTGCAGCCGCACCCGGAAGGCGGCCATTTCATCGAGACCTGGCGCGACCGGCCCGCAGATGGTGGCCGAGGCTCGGGCACCGCAATCTATTTCCTGCTGAGGGCGGGCGAGATTTCCCATTGGCACAAGGTCGACGCGATCGAAATCTGGCATTGGCACGCCGGCGCGCCCCTGACCTTGTCGATCTCAGAAGACGAAACCTCGCAATACGACATCACACTGGGGCCCGACCTGACGGCCGGCCACCGGCCGCAGGGCATCGTGCCGAAACATGCCTGGCAGGCGGCGCGAAGCCTGGGCGACTGGACCCTGGTCGGCTGTACGGTGTCGCCCGCCTTCGACTTCGCGGGATTCGTCCTGGCGCCGAAGGGCTGGGCGCCAGGCCGGTAAACTCCTGGATCAATGCGCCAGCGGGTCGGGCCGGATCTGGAAGTTGGCGATATGCCCCAGCGCCCCGTTTTCCTGGTGCCCCATCGCCGCCGTCGTGTAGGGCGACCAGAGGCCTCGCCCCTTCCAGCCGGCGACCTTGTCGTCGATCCGGCCGTCCAGATCGCGGGCATAGAAGCCCATCGGATAGGGCACGCGCAGCACCACCCATTTCTCGATCTTGGGCAGGAAGGCGACCAGCGAGTCCGAGTTGGTGCCCGGGAAGAACGGAACGTCCTTGCCGAGGCCGGCGACGTCATAGAGATCGACCCAGGTGGCGTACATGTGGTCCGAGCCGACATCCGTCCCCGCCACGAGCGGGCCGGGGGCGTTGAAGATCTTCCAGCCCTTGGCGCAATGCTGCCCGGTCGCCGTCGGACCGTTGAGCACCGTGCATTCCCGGCGGTCGAAGCGGCCGATCTGGCCGGAGGCGAAGGCGACCCAAGCCACGCCCTCGGAATCGATGTCGACGCCGCGCGGGTTGAAGGCGAGATAGCGGCCGTTGACCAGCGGCGGCTCATAGAATTCGATCTTGCAGGTTTCGGGCGGATGCTTGCCGCGATCCATGCGGACGATGCCGCCCGGCACATAAGGCAGGTAATCGGCGCCCCAGACGCTGTGATCCTTCGGGCTGACACCGATTCCGTAGATGAAGCCGCTGACCAGCGTGTCCTTCCTGGGATCGGCCGCCTTCAGCGGTCCGTCGGTCAGATTGACCTTCCCTTTGTCCTCGATGTTGTTCCAGTTCTTCGAATCCGGATCGATCCTGCCGTCGCCGCTGGTGTCGACGACCATCGGGCACCAGCCTTCTGCCTTCTCGGCATCGTGGGTCTGGTCCCAGACGCGGGTGTTCAGCCAGCCCATGGCGGTGAACTCGCCGCTGAAATAGACGGTGTTGTCCTTGTCGCGGTCGAAATTCAGGTGGTCGCTCTCGGCACACTCCGGGATGATCTCGACCTTCTTGGTCGCGGGATCATAGATATTGGTGATCCGCGCCTGCGGATTGGCCATCGGATACAGCCTGGCGAAGGGGTTCTTCGGGTTGGTGCAGTAGTCCGGGTTCGGCCCCTCGCGATAGTTCGCGGCGACCCAGACCCTGCCCTTCTGGTCCAGCGTCACCGCGTGCGGCACCGCCTTTTCGTTGTGGTCCGACGCGGGGCTGTAGCCGGGAATATTGACCGACCATGTCTTGTTGGTGACGGGGTCGATATTCTCGAGGGTGCCGTCATGCACGCCCAGGCCATAGATGGTACCGTGGGCGTTGACCGTCGGATCGCGATGGTCGGAGCTGGCTTGGTCGTGGATCTGCCGGCCGTCGGCCCAGTCGCGCACCGTGACGACGACATTGCGTTCCACGCCCGCCGGGCGCTGCGGGGCCGCGGGTAGTTCGCCATCGGCGATGCGTTTGGTCCAGTCGACGAACATCCTAAGCGCGGCCTCGCGGCCGAAGCGGGCGAAATTGTTGTTCATGCCCGGATTGAGCGCAATACGCTGGGTCCAGAATTCCGGCGTGTTCTCCGACGCTTCGCGCGTCGCGAGGTCGCCCAGCTGATGGCAGAAGGAGCAGTTCTCCTTCATGTTGCCAAACCAGCTTTGCTGGACCTTGAACTGCGGATTGATGCCGTTGCCGGTCGGACCGGTGCCGGGAAATTCGCTCTCCTTCGGCGGGTGCAGCAGGCTATACCAATAATTGGCCGGATAGTATTGCGCGGCGGCCTTGGCATCCGGCGCGACGATGGCGGTCAGGTTGACCGCCATCCCGGGGGTGGCCAGCACCGGTTTGGAATCGACCAGACCATAACCGCGCACCCAGATCTTGTAGCGCCCCTTCTGAAGTTGCGGGATCAGGTAGCGGCCCTGGTCGTCGGTCACGACCATCTTCGCCAGGATCGTCGGCAGGTCGCCGGTTTCGGCGATCACCCAGACGCCGGCCTCCGGACCGTGCGCGCTGGTGACGACGCCGCCGATATCGTCTGCAGCGATCGCGACGCCTGCCGGCGCCTTCTGGCCGGCTTCCGCCAACGGCACCTTGTCGATCGACATCGACGCGCCTGGTTTCACCGGCGCCTTCTGAGCCGTTCCGCCGAGCGTGGTGATCGCCTCCTGCGCGGCGGCCGATCCGGCCATCACGCCCGCCAGGAGCCAAACCGCCATCAATGTCTTGTCCAGCCGCGCGATTTTCATGACCGATGCTTCCCCGATTCCGGCAGAGTCTGCCGATTCCCATCGGGGCAACCTATCGAGCGCTCAGCGATTTTGCGACATTATTTGTACAAAAAATGAAACGTTCTCGCGGACATCAATAAATCGCGAACATCCGCCCGATCTCATTCAAATCGGTTGTCACCGTCAGCGCGAGCGATAGCAACAAACGCGCTTTCTGCGGCGTCAGATTGTCTGCGGAAATGAAGCGCGCGCCCGGAGCCCAGCGCTCAGGATAAGCGCGGCCGCTACCGGAGCGGGTCGACTGGACGACGATGATGCCCTGCTCCGCTGCTTCGGCGAGTGCCAGCCCATCGTCGACACCCGCAAAACCGGGGGCGAAACCCGCCGACACGATGCCCTTCGCGCCCGCTTGTACGAAGGCCCGAACCGCGGCGCCGTCGGAGCCGGCATACGCATATTGGATGTCGACGCGGGGCAATGCCGCGAGGTCGCCAATATCGAATTCCGTATCCGGATAGCAGCGGCGAACCGGGTGGCGATAGAGCGAGACGCGATCACCGTCGGCATGGCCGAGCACGCCGAAATCAGGGGTACGGAATGTCTGCAGCCGCATCGTCGCGGTCTTGGTCACATCGCGCGCTGCATTGATTTCGTCATTGAGCACGACCAATACGCCAAGTCCTCGCGCCTCAGGTGAGGCTGCGACGCGGACGGCGTTGAGCAGGTTGAGTCCGGCGTCGCTGGATAGTGCGCTGGCGGGACGCTGCGCCCCGACAAGCACGACCGGCACCCGCACCTTGAGCACGAGGTTCAGAAAATAGGCCGTTTCCTCGAGCGAGCTTGTGCCATGGGTGATGACGATACCGGCGAGGTCCGGATCGTCGGCTTCAAGCCGTTCGCATAGGGCTGTCAGTTCTTTCCATTCCGGAAAATAGATGCGGTAGCCCGAAACCGTGCGGTACGGCACGGGAATGATGTCCGCCACGTCCCGCACTTCGGGAAAGCGGGCAAGCAGCCCGCCGATATCCAGCCCCTTCTCCGGCACATAGTCGAGCAGCGCGAGAGAGGTGGCGGCGACAGAGGCGATCGTTCCGCCCGTGGCAATGATAGCGACTTTCGGTTTCATGATGCCCGATCCTAATCGGATTCGGCGTTTCCCTGAACCGTCCAACCGTCGCCGTCCCACACACGCACCTGGACCGCGATGTCGCCGCTGCCGCCGACCGAGATGCGGTTATAGGCGTTGGGTTCACCGCGCAACCGGACGGAGGTGGTCGTCGCGCACTGCACGATCAGCGGCCCGCCGCCCAGGCCGATCCTCGAATAGCTGCGATGGGCATGGCCGGACAGCACGAGCCTGACATCCAGCGCAGACAACATCCGAAGCGTCCTACGGGCATTACCGAGCAGCGCCATACGCGGCCGCTCCTCCGAGGCCATCATGGGATGGTGCGCGACCACAATCCGAACCAGATTCTCCGGAAGGTCTTCCAGCCGGTCCCGGACGGCGCCCAGCCGACGCGTGTTCATCTTCCCACGCGACCAGTCCCAATGGATGCGGGCGCGATGCACCGTGTTAATGCCGACCACCGCCACCTTGTCATCGCGCCAGATCGGCTCTGGGTCCGGCGCAATGTCCGCGTGCCAGCGCGCGTAGGGCGAGATAAAACGCTCGGCCAGGTTGAATTGCGGCAGATCATGGTTGCCCGGCACAGCCAGCACCGGCGCCGGCAGGGCGTTGATAAAGGCACCCGCCGCTCGATACTCGCGCCGAAACGCATGCTGGGTAATGTCCCCGCTGATCGCCACAAGATCGACCGGGTTTTGGCGAAGTTCCGCCAGCAATCCCGCCACGACGACGGGATCCTCAGCACCAAAATGCAGGTCGCTGATATGGGCGATGACCGTCATTTGCGCGGTGCAATCACTCGGATCGCGCGGGGTAGTATCCGATAGGTGAGCGGCGGACGCATCAGGAAGACCTCTCCGTCATTCATGACCCGGATGGCCTTCCGGGACCGTCCGCCGAATCGCGTCACGACAACCTCATGGGCGGCTCCGCTCCTGAAATCAGGATCGGTCTTGATGCGACCCAAAAGCGCTCGGACGATCAGCCGGGGGATCGACATCAATGTCAGGTGACCGATCGCATAAACGCCGAGCACGCCAGCATCCATGCGGGCGCGCCCGAGGAAGCGCCCAGTGGTGTCGTTCAACAGGTTCGGTGAGATAGACAGGGCTGCCGCATGTGTTTTTCGCTCCTTGCCGTCGATACTGATGACGATTCTGGGCGATCCATAATGCGAGAAAGCGCGAAACGCGGCGCGGGCAAAACGCAGCCAAAGGCGAACCATCGATCCTTTGCCGCGGCCGGCTTCGCGATAGCGCGCCAGCCGCGCCGGGAGCCCAAGCAGCGAATTGCACAGAT
The DNA here is from genome assembly GCA_035493715.1 of Alphaproteobacteria bacterium. Lineage (GTDB taxonomy): Bacteria > Pseudomonadota > Alphaproteobacteria > BOG-932 > Roseiterribacteraceae > BOG-932. The sequence continues at coordinate 18,343 of DATJHU010000120.1, forward strand.
AGAGCCGCCCGTCGACCTCGGCGGCGTCGATCTCCCGGACGACACCATCCCGTAGCAACGCGACGGCTGCCGCGATGTTCCCAACCGGAATTTCGAGATCGCCCGCCAACACATTCATTGTCCCGAACGGCAGGATTCCGAGGATCATGCCGGCTTCGCGCGCCGCCTGGGCAGCGCAGGCGATGGTACCATCGCCGCCGGCGACGATCAGCAACGGCGCGCCGGTTTCAGTCGCCAGCTTCACGCGGTGCGGCAGCGAACCCGCCTGGGCGGGGATGAAACACGGCGCAAAACCAGCCGACCGCAGCAAATCCTCCAGCAACGCCGATGCATCGGGCCGGCCGAGTAGCGCGCCTGCGGCGGCGTTCAGCACCACCGCCGCCGGTTTCAGTGTCAGTGTTTCTGTGTCCATAGGCTCCTGGTAAACAGGCTACAGTGAAATTCGGCTGCACCGCCACCTTGCACACGGCCATTTGCCCACGATGAAAGATGCCAGCAGGCTTTGCCGCGACTGCGGTCTGCTCGACGACAGGTTCGATCTGGCCGGCCAAGCTTGCCCCAGCTGCGGGTCTGAGCGCACGGTTGCCCATGCGGAGCTGTCGACGCTCACAGTCGCCCATATCGATTGCGATGCCTACTATGCCTCGGTCGAAAAGCGCGACCGACCTGAACTGATCGACCAGCCGGTGATCGTCGGTGGGCGTGAACGCGGCGTGGTAACGACCGCCTGCTATGTCGCACGGAAATTCGGCATTCGATCGGCCATGCCGACTTCCCGCGCGCTCCAGCTATGCCCGCATGCGGTCGTCATCAAACCCGACATGGAGAAATACCAGCGAGAATCGCGCCGCATCCGAGACCTTATGCTAAGCGCGACGCCGACCGTTGAAGCCGTATCGATCGACGAGGCCTATCTCGACCTGTCGCAAGGACCGAACCGGGAAATCGAGCCGGCGGCGCGGACGCTGGCCCGCCTGTCTTTGCAGATCGAACGGAAAATCGGCGTCACGGTCTCGGTCGGGCTCGCGCCGAACAAGATGTTGGCCAAGATCGCCAGCGATATGGGCAAGCCGCGCGGCTTTGCTGTGATCGGCGAGATGGACGCGTTGGACGTCATCGGCGCAATGCCGATCAACGTGTTGCCCGGCGTCGGCCCGGTCATGTCGCGCAAGCTGGAGGAGCTGGGACTGCATCTGGTTTCGGACCTGCGCACCGCCAGCGAGAGCGACCTGATCCATCGCTTCGGCCTGTGGGCGCGACGGATGCAGGCTTATGCACGCGCCGAAGACGGACGGAAGGTTGCCGGCGAGCGCGGCAAATCGGTCACCATCGGCGCAGAAACCACCTTTCTCAACGATCTGCGCACCGTACAGCAGATGGAGGAGCAGTTGCGCCCGCTCTGCGAGACTGTAGCCAGACGCTTGGCCAAGTCCGGGCTGGCGGCTTCCGGCCTGACCCTGAAGCTGCGCCGTGCGGATCGGCGGACGATCACCCGCGCCTGCCGGCTTTACGACCCGACCGCGCAGGCTAATCTCATCCTGCAGGCAGTCATACCGGTGTTGGCGGCGGAAATGGATGGCCAAGCTTATCGTCTGGTCGGCGTAACAGCCACCCGTCTAGTATCGGATCGGCTGGCCGACCCGCCAGATCTTTTCAGTATGGGACTAAAGCCGGGCTAGCGGAGCGCGCCTGAACCCACTATTCCAGAAACCTGTTATCTTCATTCCTGTCCGCCCGATATCTGGAGCCTCTACGAGTGACATTGGCGCAAGGTGAAGCCTTCGGCATCCTCGCTGTGATGCTGATCCTCTTCGCGTCGGACAAGCTCCGGTACGACCTTATCGGTGGACTGGCGCTTATCGCGGCGGCACTCACCGGGATCGTCCCGGCCAACCACGTCTTTTCCGGCTTCGCCAACCCGGTGATCATCATCATCGCATCGGTCCTGGTGTTAAGCCGCGCAATTGCGATCTCAGGCGTGGTGGAGGGCGCGATCCGCCGTATCCTGGGCGCGACCAAGAGCCCTTCGATTCAGATCGGGGTTCTGACAGCCTCCGTCGCCGGCCTGTCCGCATTCATGAAGAATGTGGGCACGCTGGGCATCTTCATGCCGATCGCGATCCAGACCGCCGAGCGCTCGAAACGGCCGCCGTCACTCTACCTGATGCCGCTGGCCTTCGGTTCGCTGGTCGGCGGAACGATGACGCTGATCGGCACCGGTCCGAACCTGCTGATCTCCACCGTGCGCCAAGAGATCGAGGGCAAAACTTTCAAACTGTTCGACTTCTTACCGGTGGGCGCCCCCCTGACCGTGGTCGCGATCGTGTTCCTCGCACTCGGGTGGCGGTTGATTCCAAAGACCCGGCGGCGCGCACAGCCGGGTGACTACAAGGAAGCACTGTCCGCCTATTCGAGCGAAGCGGCGATTCCCACAACCTCACCTCTGATCGGCAAGACGATCCAGGATTTCGAGGAGGCCACGAACGGCGAAGTCACGATCACTTCGGTGATTCGCCGCAACGGCCGTCGTTACATCCCCAACAGCCAGTCGCATTTCATCGCCGGCGAAATCCTGGTGCTGCAGGTCGATCCGGTCGCGCTGCCGCCGATCCTTGAGGAGTATGGTCTCGAACTGCACAGCACCGGCGAGGCCCTCGCCGGCAACAGGCAGGATGCCGTGGAAAGCGTGGAAGCCGTCGTTACGGCGAACTCGCCGATTATCGGCGAATCTCCACGTTCACTGCATATCAGGCGACGATTCGAAGCTTCGCTGCTGGGAATCAGCCGCGCGGGTCACCCGATCACCGAACGTATCGCACACACGCGCTTTCAGGCCGGCGACGTGATCGTCATGCAAGGCCCGCGCGACAGCCTGCCCGCCACGCTTTCGCAGCTCGGCTGCCTGGCGATGGACCCGGCACTGCGGATCGGCCGGCGGAGGCTGATCTACGTGCCGCTGCTGATCCTGCTTGGCGTCATGATCACCGTATCGCTGGGCTGGGTGTCGGCGGACGTTGCCTTCTTCGGAGCCGCCGTCCTTGTCGTACTCCTGGGTCTGATCAGCCCCAAGGAAGCATACGAGTCGATTGACTGGCCGGTTATCATCATGCTGGGGTCGCTCATCCCCGTGGGTGAGGCGCTGAAGCTGACCGGCGCGTCGGGCCTAATCGGCAATGCCCTGACGACGATGGCAATGCACCTGCCGGGACCTTTCGCGCTTGGGCTGGTGTTGATCGTGTCGATGCTTGTGACACCGTTCCTGCACCATGCGGCCGCCGTGCTGGTGATGGGCCCTGTCGCGGCAACGCTGGCGCATAATCTCGGCTACCAGACCGACCCGTTCCTGATGGCCGTCGCGCTGGGCGCGTCGAGCGATTTCCTCTCGCCGATCGGCCACCAGAACAATGCCCTGGTCATGGGGCCGGGAGGGTATCGCTTCACCGATTATTGGCGGTTGGGACTGCCGCTGTCGATCATCGTGGCTGTACTGGGTACCATCCTGATCATCTCGGCATGGCCGCTCAAGTGACAAGCCCGCCGGGATGAATGCGCGGGTTGCAACCTGGTTTGCCGAGGCGCGCGATTATGTCGAGGCCCTTCTTCGCGACCAAGTCCTGCTGTGGAGTCTGGCCACCCAGCTTTTGTATATCGCGGCGGCGCTGGCGCTGCTCTGGTTCTTCGGCCCACGGCTTCGTCGGTGGCTGGATAGCCTGACGGCGCGATCGGCGCCGGGGCCGGTTCACCAGCTGCTGGCAGCGGTTGTCCACATCGTGCCGTGGGCGTTGCTGCTGCTGGTCTTGTGGTTCGGCCGCCTCGCCTTCCACGAAGCCGGGCGACATACGAAGTTCCTGCATCTGGCGGAAAGCCTGGCGCTCGCATGGGTCATCATACGCTTCACCTCGGCGCTCGTGCGCAACCCCCGCATCGCTTCCGCAATCGCCGTTGCCGCCTGGGCCTTCGCCGCATTGAACATACTGGGTCTGGTTGCGCCGGCCATCGACTTGCTGGACGCGATGAGTGTCACCATCGGCCATTTCCGCATAAGCGTGCTCCTGGTCCTGAAGGGCGCTGTGTTCCTGGTGGTGCTGGTGTGGCTGGCGAATGTCGCCTCGCGCGTGCTGGAGCACAGGCTGCAATCCTTCGCCACATTGGCGCCAGCCATGCAGGTGCTGACCGCGAAGCTGGCGAAGGTCGTGCTCCTGACGCTCGCTGTGGTTTTCGCGCTCAACTCCGTCGGCATCGACCTCACTGCGTTCGCGGTGTTTTCCGGCGCCATCGGCGTGGGCGTCGGCTTCGGCCTGCAAAAGGTCGTGTCGAACCTGATCAGCGGCGTCATCCTGCTGCTCGACCGGTCGATCAAACCAGGCGATGTGATCGAGATCGCCGGCACCTACGGCTGGATTACACGCCTCAACGCGCGCTTCGTTTCGGTCAGTACGCGCGACGGCATCGAACATCTGATCCCCAACGAGGATCTGATCACCCAACGTGTCACCAACTGGTCCTATTCGAACGACATGGTACGACTGCACGTGCCGGTCGGCATTTCATACCGCAGCGACGTGCACCAGGCGATAGCGCTCTGTCTGGAGGCCACGAAGTCGGTGGAGCGGGTCCTGGAAACACCTGCCCCAAACTGCCTCCTGAAGGGCTTCGGCGACAATGCGATCGAGCTGGAGCTGCGCTTCTGGATCCGCGATCCCAGGAACGGCACCGCCAATGTGCGGAGCGCCGTGATGCTGGGTGTCTGGGATCGCTTCCGCGCCAACAACGTGGAATTCCCCTTCCCACAGCGCGACATCCATCTGCCGGAATTGGACGAGCTGGCGAAGAAGGTCGGCGATGCGTTCAGCCAGAAACCTACTCGTTCGCCCGACTCTTATCCCTGATCGCGCGGAATTCATTGCCCTTGTACCAGTTCGGCCACTTGTCGCTGTTGGCCAAAACATCACCGAACGCATGAAAGACCTTCATGTCCTCGACCGGGCCGGACAGATCCCAGGCCGGGTTAAACTCGTCGGACGGCTGGTGGTAATGGTTGTGTAGATAGTCGTCATAGACGGCTTGCCCCGCCGCGACGCCGCCCTGCACCAGATCGAACCCACCTTTCGGATAGATCATCGGCACGCCGGCTTTCGCCAGCTTGATGTGATCCGAACGATAGAAACTGCCCTGCTCGGGATGCGGATCCGGCGTGATGACACGGTTCTGGGTCTTGAGGATTCCGGCAAGGATATCCTCCAGCTCCGAGGCCCCGTTGCCGACCACGCCCATATCGCGGGCCGGCCCCTCCGCCAGGACGCAATCGAGATTGACGCCGCCCACAATGTGCGACAACGGCCACAGCGGATGCTCGGCGAAATATTCCGAGCCTAGCAGCCCCTGCTCCTCCAGCGTCCAGTCGATGATCGCGATCGATCGTTCCGGCGGTTGCTTGTCATGAAGAAACGCCTCGGCCAACTCCAGAATACTCGATACGCCGGAGCCGTTGTCGATGGCGCCATTGAATATCTTGTCCGGCCCTGTCGCGTCCGGCTTGACGCCCAGATGATCCCAATGCGCCGTGAACAGGATGTAATCGTCAGGATGTTTGGAGCCGGGAATCACGCCCACGACATTGCGCGTTTTCATATGGGTAATTGTCGAGCGGGCATCGGCGGACAGGGCCTCGCCCTGCATCGGGATCGCCTTGAATCCGGCTTTGTTCGCCGCTGCCTTTTCAGCCAGGTAGTCCAGGCCGGCGCGACGGAAGAGTTCCTTGGCGGTATCCAGTGTCAGCCAGCCTTCGATCCGGACCTTGCCGATATTCTTGTCCGGATTGTCCAGCCAGGATTTGGGGCCGGAATTGGAGTTCCGCACCACTTGCCAGCCATAGGCGGCCGCACCGGTTTCATGCACGACGATCGCCGCCGCCGCACCGTGGCGCGCTGCCTCTTCGAATTTATAGGTCCAACGGCCGTAATAGGTCATCGCCTTCCCCTTGAAGAAATTGGGGTCGGGATCGGCGTCCTCGTTTCCCGGGTCGTTGACCAGGATAACGACCGTTTTGCCCTTAACGTCGATGCCGGCATAGTCGTCCCAGTGATATTCGGGCGCGACCACGCCATAACCGACGAAGACCAAAGGCGCGCGCGACACACTGACCTGATCGTTAGCGAATTGCGGGGTCCAATAGACTGCGTCGTCCGGGAATTTGGGGGTCAACGCCCCATCCCGCGTGGCGAAGCTGAGGCTTGAATGCGAGGGGTCCAACGCGATCGTTGCGGCCGGAACCTCCTGGAAATAGCTGCCGTTGTTACCGGGTTTGAGACCGATCCGCTTCATCTCGTCCGCGATCCAATCGGCCGCTGCCTCCCCATTCTTCGTGCCCGGACCACGGCCCTCGAAGGAATCGTCGGCTATGGCCTTGTCGCGAGCCGCGAGATCGGTCGCGGTAATATCGGGTGAGGTCGTAGGGTGGCTTGGATAAGCCGACGCCGGCAACGCGGCGAGCGTTGCGAGAAAGCCTGCGATGATGGAACGCATCGGACGATTTCTCCCTGATTCCCACGATATGGCAAGCTCTTACAGCATAGCCATTTACAGCCGCCATCGCCAAAACCGCGACGGCCGGTGGACAGGAATCAGAGAAATGCCGCTCGCCCAGGATGGCGAGCGGCATTAGCCATCTATTGCCAAACTAAGCGTGGATGCCGCCCAGCGCGCCCAAAAGCCAAAGCACAACCAGAACGATCAGTACCAGCCCCAGCACGCCGCCGAGGCCGGCGCCGCCATAGCTGCGATAGCCGTAATAACCCCCGCCGCCGCCAAGCAGCAGGATCAACAGAACGATCAAAAGAATGGTACCCATCTCATAAACTCCAGAAAAACGTTGTTCTGAAATGAGTAAGGTCGCTGGCGGGATATTCGTTCCGATACTCAGTCCTCGTCGTCGGCCGATGTGACCGCGACCTGCACCTGCATGCCGAGATAATCCCCGGGAGCCCCTGTCCACGTACCGCGGAGGGGCACGGCATGCTCCGGGTCACGCGCAACGGCGACGCGAATCAAGTCGCGATTGCCGATAATGCCGTTCGTGGGATCGAATTCGACCCAACCGGCGCCCGGCAGGTAGACCTGGGTCCAGGCGTGCGTCGCGCCGCCGCCGACATTGCCGGTTCCGTCGATGTCAGGCGAATACAGGTAACCGCTGACGAAGCGGGCCGCCAAACCCAATGCCCTCACTCCTTCCATCATCAGCACCGCGAGATCGCGGCAGCTCCCGGTACCGATCGCGAGCGTATCGGCGGGAGCCTGGATACCCTCCGCTTCACGCCCCAGATAGGAGATATCCCGCTTGATGGCGTAGGTCATGTCGGTCAGCATTTCCCAGGTATCGGCCTTGGCGAATGATTTGGCCCATTCGTCCACTGCGTGGAACGCGTCGGGATATTGATGCTCCATGGCCCGCGCCAGATCGGGCGCTTCGTCGATAGCATAGCGGAACGGATAGGTCCGCGCATAAGGCTCGATCGGACAGTCGGGTTCGCTCGTCTCGAAATGCTGTAGAACGATCTCACTTTCGAAACGAAGCTGCGTCGAGGCAAAGTCGAAGCTCGCCACCGCGACCGAATTGCCGTGAACGTCGTGCATCCAGCGGATCGCCGTCGGCTGAGGTTCGATAATGAGGTTAGTCGACAAAATCCTGAGATCGTGACTGTCGCGGGGACGGAACATCATCCGATGTTCCCCGAACGTCACCGGATTCGCGTAGTCGTAGGTCGTGATATGCGAGACTTTGAGCCGCCGCATCGTTCCCTCATGTCTCGATCACCGCCTTTACGACGGCAAGAAGCTCAGGCTTAAACCGTTTGTTCCCCATTGTGCGCCGCACAAAAATCATGTGTGCTATCTCGCAATTGCGATACGCCTGAGTCCGGCGACGGTCGTTCGATGCGATCCGGCACCGGAGAGACTGGAGGGTTGCGCCACATATGGCCATTCAAGTCGCGCTGAACCACAAGACGTCCTACCGGTACGACCGGCTTGTTTCGCTGGGACCGCAGATCGTGCGGTTGCGCCCTGCGCCCCATTGCCGGACACCGATCCTCAGCTACTCGCTCAAGATCACGCCCAAGAAGCATTTCCTGAACTGGCAGCAGGATCCCCAGTCCAATTATCTGGCGCGGCTGGTGTTTCCGGAGCCCGCCCGCGAGTTCGTAGTCGAGGTCGACCTGATCGCCGAGATGGCGGTGATCAACCCGTTCGATTTCTTCCTCGAAAAAGCCGCGGAAACCTTTCCGTTCTCCTACGAACCGGCAATCGAGCGCGACCTTCGCCCCTATCTCGAAACCGAAGAGCCCGGGCCCCAGTTGGCCAAATTCCTGGCTGGGATCGACCGGAGCGAAACACCGACGATCGATTTCCTGATCGCGCTCAATCGCCACGTGCAGGAATTCGTTGGCTACGTCATCCGGATGGAGCCAGGCATCCAGAGCTGCGAGCAGACGCTCGATCTGCGCACCGGTAGCTGCCGCGACAGCGCCTGGCTGCTCGTCCAGCTGCTGCGTCATCTGGGTCTCGCCGCCCGCTTCGTCTCCGGCTACCTGATCCAGCTTGTCGTCGACCAAAAGTCGGTCAACGGCCCGGGCGGCCCGGACCAGGACTTCACCGACCTGCATGCCTGGACGGAAGTTTACCTGCCGGGCGCCGGCTGGATCGGGCTCGACCCGACATCAGGCCTGCTGGCGGGCGAAGGCCATATCCCCCTCGCCTGCTCGCCCGATGCCGCCGGCGCGGCGCCTATCAGCGGTGGGGTCGATCCGTGCGAGGCCGAGTTCGGCCACCACATGGAGGTGACGCGGATCGCGCAGAAACCGCGCACCACCAAGCCCTATACCCGCACCCAGTGGGCGGCGATCGACCAGTTGGGCCGTGCGGTCGATGCGAAACTGAACGCCGGCGACGTCCGTCTCACCATGGGCGGCGAGCCGACGTTCGTCTCGATCGACGATTTCGATGGCGACGAGTGGAATACCGAGGCTGTCGGGCCGACCAAGCGCAAGATCGCCGCCGACCTGGCCGACCGGCTGATGCGCCGCTTCGCCCCCGGTGGCGTTCTGCATTTCGGCCAGGGCAAATGGTATCCCGGCGAAAGCCTGCCACGCTGGGCGCTCAATGCCTATTGGCGCAAGGACGGCAACGCGATCTGGGCCAACGGCGAGTTCCTGGCGCGTGAGGACAAGGATTACGGATACGGGCCAGAGGAGGCGAAGCAATTCCTTGAAACGCTCTCCGGCAAGCTGAACATCGATCGCGGACTGGTTCGGGCCGCGTATGAGGATCCATGGCGCTATTTGGAGGCGGAACGGCGACTGCCGGCCAATGTCGACCCGCGCGACAATAAGCTGTCGGATCCGGAATACCGCGAACGGCTTGCCAAGGTTTTCGAAAGCGGGCTGACCCGCGCTGTCGGCTATGTGCTGCCGGTCGGACGGCGGCACGAGTTGACGGGACCGGTCTGGCTTTCCAGCATCTGGCCGCTTCGCCAAGACTATATCTTCCTGTCGCCCGGCGACGGGCCGGTCGGTTATCGCCTGCCGCTCTTGTCGCTGCCTTGGGTCGATGAAGACGACTATCCCTACATCATCGAGCAGGATCCGTTCGACGACCGGCCGCCGCTCGCCCCCAATCCCCTGTCCGCCGCAACGCGGCCGGACATGGCAAACGAACTGCCCGCGCCGCCTCAGGCCCAGCAGCAGGCGCCCAGGCGGAGCCAACCCGCCGCGACGCTGCGTAACCAAAGCCAACTGCCGCCGGCCGAAATCCGCAACGGCACAATAGCAACCGGGGTCTCCGCACCGTGGATCGTCCGGACAGCGATTTGCGTCGAGGCGCGCAACGGCAAGCTTTATATTTTCATGCCCCCCTTCTCGCACCTGGAAGATTGGCTGGACCTGGTCGCGCTGATCGAGGAGAGCGCGGTCGATACCGGTATGCCGGTCATCCTTGAAGGTTACGGCCCACCACGTGATCCCCGGCTCAATCTGATAGCCGTGACGCCCGACCCAGGCGTCATCGAGGTCAACGTCCACCCGGCGGCGAGTTGGGACGAGCTTTCACACTTGATCCAGGACTTGTATGCCGAAGCCCGGCTGTCATTCCTGGGCACCGAGAAATTCATGGTCGACGGCCGCCATGTCGGCACCGGCGGCGGCAACCATATTGTGGTCGGCGGCGCCACCGCACAGGACAGCCCCTTCCTTCGACGACCGGACCTGCTGCGCAGCCTGGTCAATTACTGGCAGAACCATCCGGCGCTCTCCTATCTGTTTTCAGGCCTGTTCATCGGCCCGACCAGCCAGGCGCCCCGTATCGACGAGGCGCGCAACGACACGCTCTACGAGCTGGAAATCGCCTTCAAGGAGATCGCCCGCGCCGGCCCCAACCCGCCGCCCTGGCTGATCGACCGGGCGCTGCGGAACATCCTGACGGATGTGTCGGGCAACACCCACCGATCCGAGTTCTGTATCGACAAGCTCTATTCGCCGGACAGCGCCACCGGGCGCCTGGGCCTCGTCGAGCTGCGTGGCTTCGAGATGCCGCCGCATGCGGAGATGAGCCTGGTGCAGCAGCTGCTGGTCCGCGCCATGATAGCTTGGTTCTGGGACCGGCCTTACGCCACCAGACTGGTCCGCTGGGGCACCGATCTGCATGACCGCTTCATGCTGCCCTATTTCGTCGAGCAAGACATGCACGGCGTGATGGAGGACCTGAACCACGCCGGTTTCGCCTTCGACACCGCGTGGTTCGTGCCACATCTCAATTTCCGCTTCCCGATCCACGGCAAGATCGTCCAGCGCGGCATGGAGATGGAAATCCGCCACGCCCTGGAACCCTGGCATGTGCTGGGCGAGGAAGGGGCGGCCGGTGGCACCGTCCGATTCGTCGACAGTTCGGTTGAGCGGCTACAGGTCAAGGTGACCGGCGTGATCGGCGACCGGCATGCGGTGGCCTGCAATGGCTGGAAGCTGCCGCTGCAATCGACCGGCGTGGAAGGCGAGTATGTTGCCGGCGTCCGTTTCCGCGCCTGGAGCCCGCCGGCAGCGCTGCACCCCACCGTCCCGGCGCACGGGCCTCTGGTGTTCGACCTCGTCGATACCTGGTC
>DATJHU010000121.1:0-15450 GCA_035493715.1 Alphaproteobacteria bacterium
TTTCCATCGCAGGCGCGCCGACGAGCTTGCCGTCAAGGCCGTATACCCAGTGGTGATACGGGCAGACCAGCGACTGCACCCGGCCCTTGCCCTCGGCCACCAGCATGCCGCGATGCTGGCACACCGCCGACATCGCCGCGATCTCGCCCTTCTTCGTGCGCGTGATCACCAACGGCTCGCCGACATGTTTGGAGGTGAAATACGAGCCCGGCTCCTTCAGCCATGACTCACGCCCGACGCACAGCCACTCCTTGAAGAACATCGTCTCCTTCTCGAAGGCGAAGAAATCCTCGTTGACGTAACATTCGGGCGGCAGCGATTCCGCATCCTCCAGCGCGATCACCGAGCTTTCGAAGCTCTCGAAAAATTCGTCCGTCAAAAGTGAGCGCGCCATAAAGGCAGTCCTGTGTTGCGAAGGGTATTGACCCGACCAAAAGCTACTCAGTTGCACTATCAACGTCTTGGATGAACGCGAACCCAGACTTGCCCCGTTCAGGATGCACGAAACCCAACGCCTTCCTGGAGATTCCGCACTGCACAAGATTAAATGCGTCTTGAAACAAGAACGCGACCGGCGCTCTGCTTAGTGTCGAAACCGGCTGTTTCTATACTTGAATTCGTGGGGTCGTTGATGCCGCTTGGTCATAATCATACCAATGCAAGAGACAAAATCGTTCCGTCGGCGCTGCATAAGCTGCGCGCCACCCCGCAGACCGTCCATTGGGGCTATTTCGATCCGGCCAAGGCGCCGGCCATCAAGGTCAAGAGCGGCGACCTGATTCAGGCCGAAGCAGTCACCCACCATGCCGGCGACGATCCGGACCTGATGTTCGACGAGGGCGTGAAGGCGATCTTCGACGGCATCCCGCCGGAGGACCGCAATCCCGGCGTGCACATCATGACCGGCCCGATCTATGTCGAGGACGCGAAGCCCGGCGACATGCTGGAGGTCCGCTATTTCAGCATGACCCCGCGCAACCGCTACGGCTCCAACCTCGCGGCCAATTGGGGCTATCTCTACAAGGAATTCGGCGAGAAGGAGCGGGTCACGATCTATCAGATCGACGATACCGGCCAGACCGCCTCCGCGCTCTACGCCTATGATTTCCCTGGTTTCTACAAGACCCCCGGCACCATCACCCGTTGCCCCGAATGCGACAGGCAGAAAGCGCTTGAGGGCGTGCGCATTCCGGTTCGCCCGCATCTGGGCACCGCCGGCGTCGCGCCGGACGTCAACGGCCGGGTCAGCACCATTCCCCCCGGCCTGCACGGCGGCAATATCGACAATTGGCGCATCGGCGCCGGTTCCCGGATGTACTATCCGATCCAGGTCGACGGCGCCCTGTTCTCGATCGGCGACCCCCACATCTCCCAGGGCGACGGCGAACTGTCCGGAACGGCGATCGAATCCTCGCTGGACGTCCTGTTCCAGGTCATCCTGCGCAAGGACTTCCACTTCCGTTCCCCGCTGCTCGAGGCGCCGGACTGCTGGATCGTCCACGGCTTCAACGAAGACTTGAACCTAGCGATGCGCGACGCATCGATGGGTATGCTGACGCTGCTCCACGAACATCAGGGTCTGTCCAAGAACGACGCCTATTCGCTGATGAGCATCAGCGCCGATTTCGGCGTAACCCAGGTGGTCGACGGCGTGCGGGGCATCCACGTTCGGATTCCGCGTAACATCTTCCCGCCAGAGAAGGACTGATCACCCGTCCCGTCCGGATCGAACTTCGGTGCAGTTAGTCCGGAACTCCGCTAGATTCGCGTGCAATTGCGATAATGCGGAGCGGGACATGGCGGGATTGGAGCGTAGGCTGGGGCTGCCGGCGGCGATTGGGCTGTCGCTGTCGGTCATCGCTCCGACGCTGACGGCGGCCTTCAATATCTCGTTGGCCGTCAAGGCAGCCGGCGCCGCCGCACCAACGGCCTTCGCGCTGGGTACGCTGGCGCTGCTTATGGTCGCTGCCGCATTCATCGGCTTCAGCCGACGCGTCGCCAACACGGGATCGGCCTACGCCTATATTGCGGAAGTCTTCGGCCAAAGAGCCGGCTTCGTCGCCGGCTGGACGTTGCTGCTGACCTATGTCGCCTTTACCACGGCGATGGGCGCGCTAGCCGGGAGCTTCGTCGGAGCGGCGTTGGGAACCCTTGGTTTCGGAATGAACTGGTTGCCGGTCGTTGCCGGCCTGACAGCCCTGGTCGCCGCGGGCTGGCTCGCTTATCGCGATGTCAGGCTGACCGGGCGCCTGCTGCTGCTGTTCGAAGCCGCATCGCTGCTGGCGATCCTGCTTCTCTGCGCGTCGATCCTGCGGACGGCCCCGGCAATTCCGGTCGCGGCGCTTACGCCCGCGGCCACGCCACAAGGCTGGTCGGGAATCGGTTACGCGCTCGTCTTCACAGTGCTCTCCTTCGCCGGTTTCGAGGGCGCGGCGACGCTCGGTGAGGAGACCGCGAACCCCTATCGCAATATCCCGCTCGCGATCCTCCTGACGATTGTCGGAGCCGGGGTATTCTTCGTCTTCGTCGCTTATTGCGAGGTCCGCGGTTTCGGGCTCGAACGAATCGCCGAGCTCGGCAATTCGGCCGCGCCGCTCAACGATCTGGCTTTGCGGTACGGATCCAAGCGTTTCGCCGTCCTGCTCGATATCGCGGCCGCAGTCAGCAGTTTCTCGGGCGCACTCGGCGCCTTGACGGCTGCCGCCAGGCTTCTTTTCGCTCTCGGAAGGGCGGGTCTGGGCGAGCCGCTGGGTCACGTCCACAAACGGCACGGCACGCCGCATACCGCTGTCGCCCTATGCGGAGGATGTGCCATCGGCTTTTTCCTGATTTTCGGCCCCATGATCGGCCCGGCGGATTATTACGCCTATACAAGTACAACCGGGACGCTGGCGTTAATCCTGGTCTATGTCGCCGTGGCGGTCGCGGCGAGCATCTGGAGCCTCAGGACCCAAACGGACTTGTGGGCGATCGCCAGCGTCCCCGGAGCTGGCGTCCTCATCTGGTGCCTGGTCAACACGATTTATCCGTCGCCGCCATTCCCGAACAATCTTTGGCCTTACGCGGTCATAGTCTGGATGGTACTCGCCTTGCCCACCATCCGCCTTCGACCCAAGCTCGCATCTCCAATCACAGGGTAACGCTTCGGCATGGAACGCGAACGCATCGGGTTTGTCGGCACCAGCGACCTCGCCGGCCATTTCCGCGGGAAAAGCTTCCCGATGGCTGATCTGCCGGCGCGTCTCGTGCGCGGCGTGGGGCTGGCGCCCAGCAACATGATGCTCTCGGCCTTCGGGCCGATCTACGAAACGCCGTTCGGAACCGAGGGAGAGGTCTTCCTCATTCCAGATCCCGGCACGCATGTCGAGGTCATGTTCGGCGACGCGGCGCCGGAAATCTTCTTCATCGGCGATATCCGCACCTTTGACGGAACGCCCTGGGCTTATTGCCCGCGCAATTTTCTGCGCCGCGCAGTGAACGCGCTGGAGGACGAAACCGGCCTCCGCCTGCTTTCAGCTTTCGAGCAGGAGTTCGTCTATACCGGCGCTGAGGCCAGGCCGGCATCGCCCTATCGGCTGGATGCCCTACGCCGCCAAGGTATCTTTGGCGAGGCCTTGCTGGCGGCGTTGCGGGCGGCAGGGCTGACGCCGGACTCGTTTCTCGCCGAATACGGGGCCAGGCAGTACGAGGTCACTATCGCGCCGGCAATCGGTGTCACCGCAGCCGACAACGCGGTCATCACGCGCGAACTGACACAAGCGGTGGCCTTTCGCCTGGGTCAACGCACGATCCACGCGCCGATCATGGATCCCAATGACGTCGGCACCGGCACGCATATCCACTTCAGCTTGGTCGACGGTGCCGGCGCGCCGGCCCTTCCCGACCTCAGCGGCCCCTACGGCCTGTCAGAAGTCGGCAGCCGGTTTATCGCCGGTATTCTGCATCACATGCCGGCGATCACCGCGGTGACTGCCCCGTCGGTGGCATCCTACTATCGTCTGCGTCCGAACCGCTGGGCGCCGACCACGGCCAACCTCGCATCATTGGATCGTGGGGCCGCCGTTCGCCTTTGCTCGGCACCCGGATCGGACGGCGATACCTCGGCGCGCCAATTCAATGCCGAATTCCGCGTCGCCGACGCCGCAGCCAGCCCTTATCTGGCGCTGGGCATGCTCGTTCATGCGGGCCTGGACGGCGTGCGGAAAAAGATGGCGCTGCCATCGCCGGGTCAAGCGAAGGGCGCGTCCCGCCTGCCCGCTTCACTCGACGAAGCACTCGACTTTCTCGCAGGCAACGGCGAAGCCCGGGACTGGTTCGGTGCTGATTTCCTGGACGTCTATCTGATGTTCAAACGCAGCGAAATCCACAGCCTGGACGGCCTGGACGAGCAGGAAATCTGCCGCCGCTATGCCGAGGTCTATTAGTCTTACGACCAGGCATTGAGGACCGATTGCGTGTCCGTCAGCAGGGCGCAGTTCTTCGCCAAGCCATTGAGCGCGCCGATATGCAGCGCTTCCTCATAGGCAGCCGTCGCATCGGTCACCACGAACACGTCGTAATTGTGATGGAAGGCGTCGCGCGCCGTGCAATCGACGCAGCAATCGGTCGTGAAGCCGACGATGACCAGATTCTCGATCCCGCGCGCCTTCAGCTGCGCATCGAAATCGGTACCGGAGAAGGTCGAATACAGCACCTTTTGGATTTCGATGTCTCCAGGTTCGGGCTTCACGCGATAATAGTCCGCGCCTGGAGTCCCGGCACGGCAGATGCCTATGCCTTCGAGCGACCGGCCCTTGCGCACGTGCAGCGCCTTCAAAGCGTCCGAATCCGTTTCGGGACGCGTTACCACACGCACGTAGGCCAGCGTCGCGCCCTTCGAGCGGGCGGCGGTGACCAGCGCGTCGACATTGTCGAGCGGCTTGTCGAGGATCGACAGGTCGATGCCCCATTTTCCGGACGCACCATCCGGCGACACGAAATCGACCTGAATGTCGATGATCACCAAGGCGGTCTTCGCCGGATCGATCATCGGCGGCAGCGCTGCCGGGTCGACGAGCGGGTCGAGCAGGGTCAGTTCAGCCGGCATGTGCAAGCTCCGGGCGTTCGGGAAAGCGGGCGCGAATCCTGGGCAGGATATCGCGGGCGAACAGGCTGAGGCCCTTCAGATATTCCGGGAAGATCAGCATCACGCCGTCCAGACCGCTTTGGTCGAACATCTCGATCAGCTCCGCCGCAATCGTGTCGGCTGAGCCGATCAGCTTGTTCGACATGAAACTGGAGCGGGCGTTCTGAACGAAGGCGTTTTCCTGGCCGATCTCGGAATCGAGGAATCCATAGGCGCGCATCATGCCCTTGCAGGCCTCGAAGTCGAAGCCTTCGCGATAATGATCTGCCTCGGCCTGGGCGGCCTCGTCGGTCTCGCCGATCACGAGATTCAGCATCGTGTAGGTTTTGATCGGCCGGCCCCGTGCCTGGGACGTCGCCTTCGCGTCCCGGCTGACCTGCGCCAGGCCTTCGTTACCCTTGCCGCTGACGAACATCGCGTCCGCCTGGTCGGTGGTGAAGCGCATCCCGCGACCGGACGTCCCCGCGCACACCAGGAAGGGCGGCCGGATCGGCTTCGGGTCCGACTGGCAGTCGTCCATCTGGAAATATTTGCCTTTATAGGTGACCGATTCCTCGGTCCACAGCCGCTTGATGATCTCGATCCACTCGTCGGCGAGATCATAGCGCTCGTCGTGCCCGACATTTTCCTTCCAGGCATGCATCTGCTCGAACTCGCCCTTATAGGCACCGGTCACGATGTTCAGGCCCGCGCGGCCATTGCTGATATGGTCCAGCGTCGCGATCATCTTCGCTGTCACGGCCGGGTTTTGCAGCAGCGTGTGGACGGTGGTGACGACCCGGACCTTCTTCGTCACCTCCGCCAGCGCGGCCATCAGGATCTGGGATTCGAGCGCATAGCGCCACTGCTGGGTTTCGCCGCCATAGCCGCGCCACTTCGCCATCGACATGATGAAATCGAGCCCGACCTCCTCGGCCAGGATCGCGATCTTCTTGTTGTAGTCGTAGGACGCTTCCTTGATCGGCGAGTTGGTGGACAGAATCCAGCCGCCATTCGCCATCGGCAGGAAAACGCCGAAATCCTTTCCCCCGCGATCGGAAGACAGGCCGAAATCCGGTGGACGAACAGTTCCCGACGTCATCTTCCTTACTCCGGTGCTCAGCAATGTTTGGACGCGACCTTATCTCTGCGGCCGGTAAGGGGCTTGCGTGAACGCGCCTCGATTCTTGTCCGCTTCCAGCCCGGGCCCGCACAACTCACGGTGCGCAGATTCGCAAGATTCCGAGCGGCGCCCATCCTAGGTTTCGCGAGGTCAAAACGAAGAGTTAAAGCCGAAAACCGGATGAATCTCGTCTCCAGCGTCAATATCTTCGCCCGCGATCTCGACGGGCAGGTCGCGTTCTATTCGGCGCTGTTCGGCCTGCCCGAGAAGACCGAGCTCCGGTCGCCGATCTATCGCGCGCTCGATGCCGGGCCGCTCATGATCGCCTTCAACGGGTTCGACGCCTATGCGCTGTTGAAGCTCGACGATTACGCGGAAACCAAGGGCGTGAAATCGCTGCTGACCTTCGAAGTCGCCAGCGCCGACGAGGTTGCGCGGGTCACCGAGGCGGCGGTCGCGCGCGGTGCGCGCCTGGTCAAAGGCCCCTACGACACCGCCTATGGATCGCGGCAGGCGGTCCTCTTCGATCCCGAGGACAATGTCTTCAGGATCAACGCATTCTAGGGCCTGTTGACACTCATTTCGTGGAGCGGCGTTAAGCATGGATGGGACAAACGCGAGGAGCAAGGCGACGCGCGTACCCGAAGGTACGCGCAAGCCGCCGCGACACTGCGGATGCCCATCCATGCTTAACCCGGAGGGACGTGGGTCTTTTGTGCGTCGGCTGCGTCACTGCGGGGATCGCGTACCTATGGGTACGCGTCGCACCTTGTTCCTGTCCGACGCGCAAAATACCCGCGTCGCCGCCCACGAAACGAGTGTCAACAGGCCCTGGGGTGAGCCATGATCATCTATGAGCCGCCGAAGGCCGCAACCGACATACCGATCGTCGATTTCACCGACGCGGCATCGCCTGACCTGGAAGCGCGTAAGGCCGTCGCCTGGGAAGTCCACAAGGCCGCCCGCGAAACCGGTTTCTTCTACCTGTCGGGCCACGGCGTTCCGCGCGCGCTGACCGAAGGGCAGCTTGCCGCTGCCAGCCGTTTCTTCGCCCAACCGGCGGAGCAGAAACAGGCGGTGCATATCGGCAAATCGACGAATATGCGCGGCTATGACGGCATGCAGGGCCAGGCGCTGGACGAGGGCGCGCCGCCGGACCTGAAGGAAAGCATGGTGTTCGGCCGCGAACTCGGCCCCGATCATCCCCTGATCAAGCGTGGCATTCCCTTCGAGGGGCCGAACCAGTGGCCGGCGGGGCTCGACGGATTCCGGTCGCAGGTCGAAGCCTATACCGATGCGATGGCGGTTCTAGGGCGCCGGATTGCGGCGACGATCGCGCTGTCGCTCGAACTGCCGGAAAACTATTTCGACGATGGCGTGGCGGAGCCCAATTGCGCGGTGCGGATGCTGCATTATCCGCCGCACCCGACGACCGCCGCCTTCAACCAACTGGGCGCCGGCGCGCACACCGATTGGGGCCTGCTGACGATCCTGCTGCAGGACGATTGCGGCGGGCTGGAGGTGCAGAATCTCGACGGCTCCTGGATCCGCGCCGACCCGATCCCGGATACGTTCGTGATCAATCTCGGCGACATGGTCCCGCGCTTCACCAATGGGCTCTACCACTCGAACGTCCACCGCGTGCTGAACAATGTCAGCGGCCGCGACCGCTATTCGATCGCAACCTTCTTCAACCCACCCTTCGACTATCGCTTCGCCGTCGTGCCGACATGCCTGAAGCCGGGCGAGACCGCGCCCGAACCGCGTAGTTTCGGCGAGCATATCCAGGATATGATGCAGCGGACCAAGGCCGCTTAGGCTCCCGCGCAACAAAGGACGACATCATGGGGAACGAGACGGCGGCGCGCATCGCGCTGCTCGGCAGCCTGAACCTGGACCTTGTGCTGCATATGCCGCGCATGCCCGAGGGAGGCGAGACCCTGGCCAGCGACAGCAGCGCGATCTTCTGCGGCGGCAAGGGCGCGAACCAGGCGGTCGCCTGCGCCCGTATGGGCAGCAAGGTCGCGATGATCGGCCGGCTGGGCGACGACCCGTCGGCATCCATGCTGCGCGGATCGCTGGTGGCCGAGGGCATCGACGATAGCGGCGTGATCGAGACCAAGGGCACCGCCAGCGGTACGGCGGTCATCCTGCTGACGCCGGATGGGCAGAACCGGATCATGCTGATCGGCGGCGCCAACGCCGCGGTCAGCGCGTCCGACATCGAAACTCAGGCCGGCGCCTTCGATGGCGCGAAGCTGCTCGTCTGCCAATTGGAAGTGCCGATGGACGCAGTGACGGCGGGGATCGAACGCGCCCGGTCGCACGGAATCCCGGTGCTGCTCAACCCTGCGCCCGCGCGGCCCCTACCCCCGGAACTGGTCGCGCAGGTGGACTACCTGATTCCCAACGAATCCGAGGCGACCTTACTGACCGGCATCACCGTCCAGGGTGTCGATTCGGCGCTGACCGCGGCACAGGCCTTGCGCGAACAAGGGGCAAAAACCGTTATCGTGACGCTGGGTGCAGGGGGCATCCTGATCCTGGATGCCCGCGGTCACCGCCATCTGCCCGCTCTGCCTGCCGAGGTGGTCGACACAACGGCGGCAGGCGACAGTTTCATCGGCGGCTTCTCAGCCGGCATTGTCGAGGGCATGACGGTGGATGCAGCCGCCAGCCTTGGGCTCAAGGCGGCGCAGATTTGCGTCGGCCGGGCGGGAGCCCAGGCGTCCCTGCCCTATCGCAAGGAGATCTAGCCATAGGGCGGGTTATAACCCGCCCTACAAGCCGAACCGCTCAGCCGAAATGATAGGCTGAGACCGCCTTGCCCCAGATCGTGCCGCTATAGACTTGATGGCCGGGGTCGTTCCCGGCCGCGCCAACGGCGATCATCAGCGGCAGAAGATGCTCTTCCTCCGCATGGGAGATGCGGGCGCCGGGCGCTTTTTCCCAGTTGATGATGTCGCGCTCGCGTTCTTCCGGCGTCTCCTCGCACAGCGTGTGCGTCAGCCACTGATCCCAGGCCGCTGCCGGCGCATTCACCCGCGGATCGCCCAGCGCCCGCAGATTGTGGAAGCTGAGGCCGCTGCCGATGATCGGGATGTTCTGCTCGCGCAGCGGCGCCAGCGCCTTGCCCACTTTGACGTGGAAGGCGGGGTCCAGGTTCTGCTGCAGCGAGAGCTGCAGGATCGGAATGTCGGCGTCCGGGAAAGCGACCTTAAGCGGCACGAAGATGCCGTGGTCATAGTCGCGCTGCGTATCCTCGCCGCTTTCGATACCGGCGTCCGACAGCAGCTTGCGGACTTTCGTGCCGAGGTCATGTGCGACCGGCGCGGGGTAGGTCAGCTTATAGGTGTAGTCGGGAAAGCCGTAATAATCGAACAGCAGGCCCGGATTCTGTTTCATCAGCACGGTCGGCTTCTGCATCTCCCAGTGCGCGGAGATGACAAGCAGCGCATCGGGCTTCTGCGGCAGCAGCGACGGCACACTCTTCAGATACGCCTCCATCGCCACCCAGCGGGTGGGCTCATCCGGCGGCGGGGGCATGAAAAAGCAGGGGCCGCCGCCGTGGGCGAAGTAGATCGAGGGCTGTTTCATGCTGTCACCGATTGCATCTAGAGCCGGCAGGATATGGGCAATCCACCAGATCGCTGCAAGCTATTGCGCGCACCGATCCTTGAGGATTTGCGCAAGGTCCGCCTTGATCCGCTTGGTCTGCGCGGCGATGAAACCCTGGTCGTGGCCGTAGACGAAGGCGGTGATGCCGATCGCCAGCAATTCCGGGATTTCCGCGGTGTCGGAGATATGGATACCGATGGTGCGGTTGTGGCGCAGGCCGGCATCGGCGGTGGCCTTCACGGCGGCGGCGACGGCCGGGTCCTTGGGCGCGACGCCGAGAGACAATGACAGGTCGGCACGGCCGATGAACAGGCAGTCCACCGCATCCACGGCGGCGATGTCATCGAGGTTCTGGATGGCCTCCCGGTCCTCGATCTGGCACCAGACGATGCTGTCCGCGTCGGCCTGGGCACGGTAGGCCGCGTGGTCGAGCGTGCCGTAGCGGCCGGCGCGGGTCGAGGGCGAGAATCCGCGTTGGCCGGCAGTGTATTTTGCTGCATTTACAGAGGCTTGCGCGCGCTCACCGGTATAGACGTGCGGGATCACCACGCCGGCCGCCCCCAGATCGAGAGTCTGGCCGATCGGGACGGCCGCAAGCTCCGGCACGCGGACCAGGACCGGCATGTCGACCGCGCGGCCGGCCAGCACCATGGCGTCCAGTGTGCCGAGATCGAACGGCGCGTGCTCCGCGTCGACGATGACGAACTCCATCCCATTGATTCCCAACACTTCCACCACCTGATGGGAGGCGGTTTTCACGAAGGTGCCAAGGACCGGTTCACGCGCCCGGATGCGCTCTCTGAGGGTGCTCATACGCGCGAGGGTAGGCCGCGCCACCATAACTTGTCACGCATCGAAATCGCGTGGTTCACGCACCGAAAATGGCAAGTCGCCGTGCATATTTTGCCAAGTATGCAAGCGCGTTCGGGTTGACCATGCGGCCCGTTCAATGCGAGGTTCCGGACACGATCCTGGAACACAGTTCCGCTGAACGGAACGCACCGAGGCAGACCTTTGACCGTCGTCGAAAAACCATCCGCGCAGGACGAATCCAGTCTGGCGTCGGTCGATCTGGTGCTGAGCCTGATCGAGCTGCTGGCCCATTCGGGCCGGCCGTGGCCGATGTCGGATATCGCCCGCGAGATGGGCATCTCCAAACCCCGGGCGCACCGGCACCTGCGGGCACTGGTCCAGCACGGATACGTCCTGCAGGACCGCGAGACGGAGCGGTACGAAATCGGGATCAAGCTGCTGACGCTTGGCGAGGCGGTGCGTCACCGTTTCGACGTGCTGACGGCGACCCGGCCGGAAATGGGATGGCTGCGCGACGAGACCGGGCAGACTGTCTCCGTCTCCGCGCTCGTCGACAACGCGGTGGTCGTGCTGGAGCTGCTGCCGGGCAGGAGCGTGATCGAATTCGGCACGCGGCCGGGTTCGATCCTGGATTTCCACGCCTCGGCGCACGGTCTGCTGGCGCTCGCCTTCGGGCCGGAGGCGCTGCTGCGCCGCGTGATGGCGCGGCCGCTCAAGGAATACACGACGCAGACGGTGACCGATCCGACTGCGCTGATGGCGGAAGTCAATAAAGTCCGGCAGCAGCGCTGGGCCACGGCGGCGGACAAGCTGATGGTCGGCGTCAACGCACTCGCGGCGCCGATCTTCGACTACCGCAACGAATGGCGGGGCTCGATCGCGATCGTCGGATCGACCCAGTACATCCCCGGGGACCCGACGCCCCGGCAATTGTCGCAAGTGGTGGGCGCGGCCGCAGAGGCTTCCCGCCGCCTAGGTTGGAGAATGAGTCCCTCATGAGTTACTCGCTTGCCGTCGATATCGGCGGAACCTTCACCGATATCGTGTTGCGCCGGGACGACGGCGCGCTGGTCACAGACAAGACGCTGACCACCCATAACGACCTGCTGCAGGGCTTCTTCGGCGGCGTCGACCAGGTGCTGGCCAAGGCCGGACTGACGTCGAAGGATATCGACGGCGTCGTCGTGCATGCGACGACTGTCGTCACCAACGCGCTGATCGAACGCAAGGGCCCGCCGACCGCGCTGATCACCACCAAGGGTTTCGGCGACGTGCTCTCGATCCGGCACGAGCATCGCTATGAGATGTACGACCCGCAGATCGAATTCGCCGACCCGCTGATCCCCGCGGAGCTGACCTTCGAGATCGATGAGCGGTCGCTGGCCGACGGCACCATCCAGAAGGGCGTCGACGAGGCCGAAATCGAGGCGCTGGCCAAGGCAATGCGCGACAAGGGCGTGGTATCGGCCGCCATCTGCCTGATCAACGGTTTCCGCAACCCGGCCAACGAGCAGGCGGTCGCCGCCATCCTGCGCAAGGCCGCGCCGAAGCTGTATCTGTCGCTGTCCTCGGCCGTCGCGCCGCAGATCCGCGAATATCCCCGCGCCAGTACCACCGCGATCAACGCCTTCACCGCGCCGATCACGGAGCCCTATCTGCACGCGCTGACCGTCGAGCTTGCCAAACGGCAGGTTAAGAACAAGCCGCTGATCATGCTGTCCTCCGGTGGCGTCATCGGCGCGGAGATCGCCGGGCGCAACCCTGTCCGCATGATCGAGAGCGGCCCGGCCGCCGGCGCGCTGGCCGCCACATTCTATGCCCAGAAGCTGGGCCTGGACCGGCTGATGTCGTTCGACATGGGCGGCACGACCGCCAAGGCCTGCCTGATCGAGGATCGCAAGCCGCTGATCAGCAGCTCGTTCGAAGTCGACCGCATCTATCGCTTCTGCGAAGGCAGCGGCATGCCGCTGACCATTCCGTCGATCGACATGATCG
The DNA here is from genome assembly GCA_035493715.1 of Alphaproteobacteria bacterium. Taxonomy (GTDB): domain Bacteria; phylum Pseudomonadota; class Alphaproteobacteria; order BOG-932; family Roseiterribacteraceae; genus BOG-932. Next base: position 12,654 of record DATJHU010000121.1, read on the forward strand.
AGATCGGCGCCGGCGGCGGATCGATCGCCAGCATGGACAATCTGGGCCTGCTGAAGGTCGGCCCGCAGAGCGCGGGCTCCATGCCCGGCCCGGCCTGCTACGGACGCGGGGGCCTGGAGCCGACCGTCACCGACGCCGACCTGGCGCTGGGCCTGTTGGACGGCGACAATTTCCTGGGCGGCGACATGAAGCTGGACAAGGCAGCCTCCGAAGCCGCCATCGCCCGCCTGGGCGAGAGACTGGGCACCGACCTTGCGACCACCGCGCGCGGCATCTTCCGCATCGTCGCCGAGACGATGGCCGCCGCCGCCCGCACCCATGCGACCGACCGCGGCGTCGATTATCGCGGCATGCCCCTGCTCGCCTTCGGCGGCGCGGGCCCGGTCCACGCGTCGGCCGTCGGCGCGCTGCTGCAGTCGACCTCCGTCATCTTCCCGCCCAACGCGTCGGTCCTGTCGGCCTTCGGCACGCTGGTCACCTCCGTCCGCTTCGACCTGGTGCGCAGCGCCCCGGGCAAGCTGGATGCGCTGGACTGGGCCATCGTCGACAAAGTGCTCACCGAGATGACGGTCGAGGGCATGGCGGCGCTGACCGAGGCCGGTTGCGCGCCGGACACCGTGCGCATGACCTTCGGCGCGGATTTGCGCTATTTCGGGCAGCAGAACGAGGTCTCGATCACGCTGAGCGGCGACCCGCGCGAGGGCAAGAACGTTCAGATGGTGCGGGACACGTTCGAAAAGGCGTATTTCGCGCAATACGGCATCAACCCCAGCCACGTGCCGATCGAGATCGTGTCGTGGCGCCTGACCGCCAGCGGACCGGACGTGGGTGCGAAGACGATCAGCAAGACGTCCGGCGAATGGGGCAAGCCGAAGGCGCACCGCCCGGTCCTCTTGTGGCCGGAAGCGGGTCCCGTCGCGGTCTATGACCGCGACACCTTGGCCGCGGGGCAGAAGATCGCCGGCCCGGCCATCATCGAGGAGCGGGAGACGACCATCGTCATCCTGCCGGAATGGGATGCCACGATCGACAGCATCGGCTGCGTGGTTTCGGAAAAGAGGGCTTGAACATGGCATTCGACGGTATCGAACTCGAAATCCTCTGGTCGAACCTGATCTCGATCGTCAGCGAGCAGGCCAAGGCGCTGCAGCGCATCGCCTTCAGCCCGATCGTCCGCGAGGCGGGCGACCTGGCGTCCGGCCTGTTCGACGCACGCGGCCGCATGGTGGCGCAGGCGAATACGGGCACGCCGGGCCACATCAACTCCCTGGCCTCCGCCGGCCTGACCCTGGCCGGCCTGTACAAGGACAAGCTCAATCCAGGCGACGTGGTGATCACCAACGATCCCTGGATGTCGGCCGGCCACTTCTTCGACATCACCGTGTTCTGCCCGATCCATTGGGGCGACCGGCTGATCGGCTATGTCGGCTCGACCATCCACCACACCGATATCGGCGGCTACGGCATCGGCGCCGGCGCCCGCGACGTGCATGAGGAAGGGCTGTGGATCCCGCCGTCGCTGCTCTATGAAAAGGGCGTTCCCAACGAGTTGCTGCACAACATCATCCGCCACAATGTCCGCACGCCCGACCATGTGTTCGGCGACCTGGCGGCGCAGGTTTCCTCCGGCCGCGCCGGTGCGGAGCGCCTGATCGCGCTGTGCGAACGCGAGGGCATCCCGGATATCGAGGAACTGTCGGACGAGATCATCGCCCGGTCGGAAAAGGCGACGCGCGACGCGATCCGCAAGCTGCCGGCCGGCACCTGGCACGGCGAAAGCCAGTTCGACGTGCCCGGCGGCACGATCATCACGCTGAAATCCGCCGTGACGGTGGACAATGTGAAGGGCGAGGTCACCATCGACTTCACCGGCAGCTCGGGCCCCGCCCCGATCGGCATCAACGTGGTGATGAACTACACCCACGCCTATTCGACCTTCGCGATCCGCAGCTGCCTGAACCCGGAGCTGCCGAACAATCACGGCTCGCTCGCCCCCATCAAGGTGACCGCGCCGGAAGGCTGCATCGTCAACGCCGCCTATCCCAGCCCGCTCAATGCGCGTCACGTGGTCGGCATGTTCGTGCCGATGCCGATTCTGAAGGCGCTGCACCAGATCATCCCCGACCGCGTGCTGGCCGAGGGCTCGGGCGCGGTTTGGACGGTGCAGATCCAGGGCAAGCGCGCGAGCGGCGACAGCTTCACCTCGTCCATGTTCAACTATTCCGGCGGCATGGGCGCGCGCGCCACGAAGCCGGGGCCGAGCGCCACCTGTTATCCGACCGGCGTGGCGGCGGTGCCGGTCGAGGTTCTTGAGGCGGCAATGCCGATCGTCTTCGACCAGCGTGCGCTGCGTCGTGGATCGGGCGGCAAGGGCCGCACCACGGGCGGCGACGGCCAGATCATCGAGTTCCACATGAACACCGACAAGCCGTGGCTGCTGAACGCGGTGCCGAGCCGCCTGGACGCCGGGCCGGAAGGCCTGGACGGCGGACAGCCTGGGGCAGCCGGCAAGTTCACGGTGAACGGCAAGCCGGTGAACGAGGCCAAGAAAATCACCATGGACCCGAAGGATGTGGTGCGGCTCGAGACGCCGGGCGGCGGCGGCTTCGGCGCCCTGGACGGCCTGATCGCGGCGGAGTGAGTGGGCGCTGTCTTGAACATCGCCTTCCCCCTTGAGGGGGAGGTCGGACCGGAAGAGTTTGAATTCAACACCAAGGCACAAAGACACCAAGGCACGAAGTCTGATTGTCATCTTCGGAGCGAAGCGACAAAAATTGGGCTTTCCTTAGCGTCTTAG
>DATJHU010000122.1:0-32756 GCA_035493715.1 Alphaproteobacteria bacterium
GGGCAGGGGGCCTGCGCGAGGTCGCGGCGGCGCAGGCCGACGGCCGGTGGGAGGCCGCCTATGCCCCGGCCAGCACGGCCTCGGTGCCGCCGGACTTGCAGGCGGCCTTGGACGCGGCGCCGGACGCGGCGGCCTTCTTCGCCACGCTGACCGGCGCCAACCGCTATGCGGTTCTCTATCGCATCGGGGCGGCGAAAAAGCCGGAAACCCGGGCACGCAAGATCGCCGAATTCGTCGCCATGCTGGCGCGCGGCGAAACCATCCACGGGTGATGCGGCGCGGGTTGGGCAGGTCGCGACTTACGCAGCTGCTTTCCCTGCCGCTCGGACGTCGAGTTGAATTGTCAGGCCGGCACGCGCGCTGAGATTGACCAGGGCATCGAGGCTGAATTTCCCGATGCGGCCGCGTAGCAGGTCATTCAGGCGCGGCTGAGTGATGCCGAGCCTCGCCGCGGCCTGGGCCTGCGAAAGCGCCCAGCCGTTTACCGCATCGCCAACCGCAAGCAGCAGCTGCGATCGCATCGTCATATTGGCCGCTTCTTCCGGCGTGTCGGTCAAAGACTCCCACACTGACGCAGCGCGCTCGATTTCCATCATTGCCGTTCCTTCATGCCGTCAGCATTATCTTACCATCCTGGTCAGCGGAACGCGCCTGATGTTGTCATGCTATTTGCGAAGAGGCGTTGTCTATATGCCCACTTTGGGTAAGCAGCCTTCAGGTATTTACACGAACTGGGAACCTTATTTTGTTATCCCTGCAACTGATCGAACCGCATTGAAAGATGCATTCCAAGAGGTTCTGTTAAAGGGAAGTCCGCCGATCCCCACCCAGCCGAGGGGAAATGACAATGACGCGAAAATCCTGAAACTCGCGGGTGTTAAGACATTCTCGGCTTTCTACCGCGGCGCGGTTTTGTGGGGGGTGGAGGATTGGAACGGCATCTACACCATCCTCCCCTATAAGCCGGGAAAACCGAGGGGCTGGGTACCGGATCGGGAGCGAAAAACCGAGTTCCCGGCGGGAACCGACGAGGCTGAGGTCGCTGACTGTCTCGTTTCAATGATCCAAGCCGCTAATACTGGCGGCTAGATGCTTGCATAACGGACGGCCTATGCGGATGCACGGGCGCCCCCGCCGTAGCCGTCCCTCACCCAAACACCGACCGTATATCCGGCAGCGCGGTCGTAATCGTCATCCCCCCGTCGACCACGATTGTCGCGCCGGTCATGAAGGCGGACTGGTCCGAGGCCAGGAAGCAGACGACGTTGGCGATGTCCTCCGCTGCGCCCAGGCGGCCGAGCGAGATGCGCCGGGTTGCAGGGACACATTGCATAACCCGCCCGCCCGTGCGGCCAGGACAGGCCCCGCCGTCAACAACAGCCTCCTCGCGCCATTAGTGGATCGGCGCCATGGCCGTTACGTTGTCCGCCCGATTTTCATCGAACAGCCGGCGACGGGCCAGCCGGCAGGAGTGCAGCGTGAACACCAGAACTTTCCGGGCCGTCGCCGCGATGGCTTTCCTGTTGGCGGCGCCGGTGTCCCTCGCCGACATGCCGGATAATCCCTGGCACCCGCCGGCAAAGGGCGTTGTGCGGGATCCGCGCGCCGCGATCGCGATCGCGCATGCCGTTTACCTGTCGTTGAATCCGGAAACCGATGAAGCGACCAACGACGAGAAATCCTGGCAATCGATGATGACCGCAACGCTGACCAAGGGCGTCTGGCAGGTTGTCCAGAAGAACGGAGAGGGGACCGTGTTCAACATCTCCCAACGCGACGGCCGGATTCTGGATATTTACGTGGTGCAGTGAGGCGGGGCTCCATTTGCGGAGGTCGTCCTCACGAAAACGCCGACCGTATATCCGGCAGGGCGGTCGTAATCGTCATCCCCCCATCCACCACGATCGTCGCGCCGGTCATGAAGGCGGACCGGTCCGAGGCCAGGAAGCAGACGACGTTGGCGATGTCGTCCGCCGCGCCCAGGCGGCCGAGCGGGATGCGGGCTTTGATCCGGTCGGCGATGTGCTGGTACTTGGGCCTTTCGTGATCGCCCTTGCCGGTGAAAGCACCGCCAGAGTTCATTGACTTCTGCAGATGTTCGTGTTATGTTCTTATAGAACAATACGGGATCATCCATGAGAACCTATTCGCTCGGTGAGTCCGATAAGTTTGGCCAGTGGCCGTTTTTGCTCGGCCAGCATGCTTTCCTCGCGGACGGAACGCCACTGACCGAATGTGGTGAGGAGAGGCGGATTATACCCGCCCGTAATATCGGGAATTTCACCGTAAAGAGCTGTGGTGGCGGCAGTTTAAGCCTGTCAGATCAGAAACGCGGGATAGAAGCCCTGGCCCGAGCACTGAATGATAACGACTTGGCACGGGCGTCCATTTTGCTAGTGCAGTTGCAGATCGATCCGCACCTGCCGCTCGAAAAATTCAACCAAAATCATCGACCTGCCGGGCCAGGCGGTGGGCAGTTCACCTTCAATCCGAACTTAGTACCTGTTCAGGGAGCTTTACCGTTTCCCATGTTGTTTCCACCACCCGCTGTCAGTAACGGACCGCGGCGGCCGCGCGACGACGATTATCCGCTCCCGCTTCCAGGTTCGGATTCAGGGCAATCTTCACTAAGCAATTCAACAAGCCGCGCTTATTCGGCGAATGACAACAATCCGAAGCAGTGTCCGGATGCGAGCTTCGAGGCCGATTCTAAAAAAAGAACCGACGATCAATTGGATTATCAGGCTCAGATCAACGGCCTTCCGCGCGGCTACGAGGTGGTCCTGAATGGAGTTGGCTACGACGGTTGTCGTGAGGAGCCAAGCGATAGCACAATGTTAGAAGCGAAGTTCGTAAAGCCGTGGTTTGTCAGCATACCACAGGATGAATTTCAAACAATGAATGAATATAAAGAGACCGTCGCTCAAGCATTCAGACAAAACTATTCTTCCGGTGGTAGACTTGTCGAATGGCATTTTAGCGATCCTCTAGTCGCAGGCTATTGGCGTGGTGAATTCGAACGCCTTAGATACGAAAATATTCGGGTTTTTTACACTTTCTACAATAAACCGTTCAGTAATGATTCTGAAAAATTCGAAGGTACCTATCTGGTTAAGTTATTCATAGGAGAATTGAGATGGGATATCCGATAGGATTTCAATCATTTCGCGACAAAAAGATCGCGAAATTCGACCGCGCGATCGTCTGGGAAATTTTCGGCCCGAAGGCTGAGGTCTGCAACGAAGGCTGGCTGCTGACCTACGAAGGCAAGTTTGGCGGTGTACTTTATTTAGATGACGATGCGCTCGTGACTGGTTGCTCCGTGATGCGGCCGTCCACGGCCGCGGTCGAGGATTTGTTTGCGGTTGCCCGACGCGTTCCCGGCACAATCGGCCATGACGGCGTGTACTGCGTCCTGGATCCTGATGTGATCGCGAATATGCCGGAATGGCTTCTGAATGCACTGCCGGTTCCAGTCACCGTCGTCGGCAGCGTCGATGAGATTCTGCGTCGGATGTCTACTCCGTGATCGCTTGGAAGTGCGGCGCCGCACTCCCCCTCACCCAAACGCCGACCGAATATCCGGCAGGGCGGTCGTAATCGTCATCCCCCCATCCACCACGATCGTCGCGCCGGTCATGAAGGCGGACTGGTCCGAGGCCAGGAAGCAGACGACATTGGCGATGTCGTCCGCCGCGCCCAGGCGGCCGAGCGGGATGCGGGCTTTTATCCGGTCGGCGATGTGCGCGTATTCGGGCTCCAGCATCATCTGGGTGTTGTGGGCAACGACGAAGCCGGGACAAACCGAGTTGGCGCGGATATTGTCCTTGCCGTGGTCGACCGCCAGCGCGCGCGTGTAGTTGATGACCGCCGCCTTGGCCGCGTTATAGGCGTGCAGGCCGTTGTCGGCGGCGATGCCTGAGATCGAGGCGTTGTTGACGATCACGCCGCCGCCGACCTTGCGCATTAGCGGGATCGCCAGCTTGCAACAATAGAACGTGCCGTAGACGTCCACTTCGAACATCCGCTTGAACTCTTCGACGGGGACGTCCGGCGTCTCGCCGAAGGTGCCGATGCCGGCATTGTTGAACAATATGTCGACCTTGCCGAAGCGCGCGACGGTCTTGTCGAACACGGTCTGCACCTGGTCGAACTCCGCCACGTCGGCAGGCACGAACAGGGCGCTGTCTTTGGCGATGGCGTTCAGCTGCCGCTCGATCGCCTGGCCGCCCTCCACACCCCGGCCGCAGATCACCACGCAGGCGCCCTCGGCCACCATCATCGCCGCCGTCGCCTCGCCGATGCCGGGGCGCGTCACGCCCGTGATCACCACGACCTTGCCCTCGAACCGTCCCATTTTCACTGCTCTTCCCGTTTGTGGCCGCGCTTCGCGGCTGATCGTTTTGCGGTTCCAGGTTATGCCCCGCCGCCGGCTTGCTCAAGATTACAGGCGGGGGACCGGCCGAGATCCTCGGCGGTCCAACCGGCAAGATCGAGATCGGCGCCGATATCTGCGCGCTGGTGGAGAACCTGGTGTTCACCCAGACCGGATCCTGACCTGTTGAAGCCGGGCGGCCAAGGCACGTATCCGCGAATGGAATCGGCCGCCTGTGACGGCGAATTTGCACCTCGACCGAACCGCTTCCCGTTGTTAAACACGGAAATTACGCGGCAGGGGGGGTGGAATGGTGAAACCGTCGGTATGCGGCGCGCTGGGCGCGATCATGGTCATCCTTGCCGCCGGCAGCGCCGCCGCGCAGGGGCATTATCTCTTCGCCTGGGTGGGGGACAAGGCAGAGAAGGGTGAGGACTTCGTCGCGGTGATCGACGCCGATCCGGCCTCGCCGGGTTACGGCAAACTGGTCGCCTCGGCGGCGTCGGGCATCCGGACGCAGCAGATCCATCACACCGAATATTGGATGCCCGACAGCGGGCTGCTGTTCGCGAACGATCACACGGCGGGCAAGACCGCGGTGATGGACCTGCGCGACCCGCTGCACCCCAAGATGCATGCGCTGTTCGGCGACCTGGACGGCTTCAGCCATCCGCATTCCTTTCTGCGGCTGCCGAACGGGCATGTGCTGGCCAGCTTCCAGGTCGAGGGGACGATGAGCCACGGCATGGATCAGGGTGGTATGGCGATGCCCGTGACCGATATCGGGGCGAAGCCGAACATCCATGGCGGCCTGGTGGAGATCGACGAGGAGGGCAGGGCGGTGCGCGCGGCCTCCACGGCCGATCCGGCGCGGCCGGACGATCTGCTGATGGCCTACAGCCTGCTGCCCTTGCCCGACATCGACCGCGTGATCGTCACCAATTCCTCGATGCGCGGGGAGGACCGGAACGGCCATACCTATCAGATCTTCCGCCTGTCGGACCTGAAGCGGCTCTCGACCAACGATTTCGATGCGCCGCCGGGCCGCTATGGCGAGCTCAACCCCGAGGAGGCGCGGCTGGGGCCGGACGGGGCGGTCTATGTGCAGACGCTGGGCTGCGGCATCGAGCGGGTGACCGGTATCGCCGCCGACCAGCCGCGCTCACGCCTGGTGTGGCAGTATCCCGGGCAGAATTGCGGTGTGCCCAGCATCGTCTCGCACTACCTGATCGAGACCGTGCCGATCCTGCACGCGGTCGTCGTGCTGGACATCAAGGACGGCGCCCGCCCGGCCGAGGTCGCTCGGGTGGTCCTGGATCCGCAAATCCAGCCCCACTGGACCGGTTACGACCCGAAGACCCGGCGGCTGGCCGTCACAGGCTATGACGAGGATCGCCTGTTCATGCTGACCTTCGACCCGGCAACCGGGGCGCTGGCGGTGGACACGGCGTTCCATGACGACAAAGGCAAGCCCGGCTTCGACTTCGCCGAGCGCACCTGGCCGCACGGCTGGACCGGCGCCGGCCAGGCCCATGGGGTGGTGTTCACGCGGTAACGCGGGCGACGGCGGCACGGGGGGCCGGCCTCCGTCACGGCGCGAAGCTGAAGGCGATCACGCGTTGTTGTGCGCGCCGCCGTTCACGGTCGTGCTTGTCGGGGCGCCCGTCAGAAGGCGTAGCGCGCACCGAAAAGGATACTGTGATTGAAATCGTCGTTCGCGACCGGCGTCGGGAAGCTGCCGACGCCTTGGATCGTGATGGTCCCGTTGGACCGGCGGTCGTCCGGCGCGCTGAGGTAGCGATACTCGAACGTCAGGTCCAGACCGGGGACCGCGTCAATCGGGAAGGCGGCGCCCACGATCGCCTGATAGGCGAAAGATCCCTTCGTCGTGTCCAAGATATTCGCACTGATCGGCCCGACCGCTATATGCGCGCCCGGCTCGTCGATCAGCTGATAACCGATGCCGAACCCGATATACGGCGTGATCCAGGATCCCATGTCGAAATCGAACAGGGCGTTGGCCATGAAGCCGAACTTCGATTCCGTACCGACGGCGGCGCGGGCGCCGAAGCCTGCTTCGCCGCTGATGTCGTTCGCGCGATAACTGCCTTCGACCTCGATCCGCGGACCGTTGCCGAAATTCCAGCCGACAGCACCGACCAAGGCGACACCGGGATCTGTAATGATTTGCCCATTCGTGTTGCCGGCATGCCCATCCTCCGGCTCCATGAAATTCAGGCCGCTGCTGAGACGGGCATAAAGGCCAGGGGGCGACGCGGCATTGGCGCAGATCGGCAGGACAGCGGCGATCGCCGCAACAACGACAGAGATTCCCTTCATCACCGCTCCCTTCGGACGCAACGCAACCGTGGTTGCTGTTTATTTCAACTTTGCCGGACGGAACCCGCCGAAACGGATTCCATAGTAGAAAATAGTGAAATACCGGCCTCGCCGAAAGCGGCTTTTTGGTGGGCTGGCCGAAAAGCCGCTCGGCGGGCCGCGCAGGAACGGGAGATGTCGAGGTGGCCCGTCCCGCGTGGTCTTTACCGGGTGGGGCCGACCAGATTTTCTTTCGAAACGCGCTTCGCGTCGCCGGCGATGATGCGGCCCTGGTCCGCGTGCGACTGCACCGGCCCGCCGGTTTCGACCAGGAAGAACGCGTCGCCCGACGGCGCGACGAAGAAGGCGACCGTCCGGATGTCGTCCTTCACCGAATAGCTTGCCTCGCCCCGGCAATTTCCGTCGATCTTGTAGGTCCCTTTCAGGGTGACTTCGGTCTTGTCGGCGTTGATCGCGGTGAAAACCGTGCCGCCCTTGCCATCGTAGAAGGCTGCCGAGGCAAAGCCGGTGGGGGAGTAGCCGAGATCCTTGTCGTTGAAGCCGTCATGGGCGCCCATATAGGTGCCTTCCAGGGTCTTGATGCTGCAAGCCGGCTCGGCCGCCGAGGCAGGAACGCCGCCTAAGACCAAGCCGGCCGCGATCGTCGACAGGTATAGATATCGCATTGTGATTCCCCTTTTTGAGCCCGGATTTCCGTTTGTACCGTGGGGATATTATTCAATTTCATTACGGACATCCGTAAAAAAGAGAGCCGCGGCCAACGCCGTCGTTATCGGGCCCGGATGCTGAAACGCGCGATAGGGTGGGGCTGATCAGCCGGCGCACGACTTCGATATTGCTGCCTGCCGCCGCAGCTCCAGCGTCCGGCCCAGCAGCGATATGCCAACAAACCCGCGCAGCTTGACCGTATTCCGGTCGACCATCGTGATCTTGCCCGAATAGGTCGTGCCGCTGTCCGGATCGTAGATCCAGCCGCCGTCCCAGGTCGCGTCCTTGTCGTCCGATGGATGGAACCCGCCCATCAACTGATGTTCGCAGAGCTTGTCCTGTCGGCGAGTCTTGTCCGGATTGTTGCGGTCGATCGGCTGATATCCCGGCGCGTCTTCCGGCTTCAGCTTGAAGTCGACCAGCCAGGCGCACAGTGCGTTCCCGCAGGCGGCGGTTTTCACCGACCAGCCGTCCTTGTCGTTCGTCCAATACTCGGTCGGATAGACGGCGCTGCCGGCGGAGCTGGCGGCCGGAGTATCCGCGGCGGCGCACGGGAGCGAGGGGGCGAACGTTAGAATAGCGACGGCGGATAGAGCCGTGCGGATAGCCTGGGATCTCATGTGGGCAATCGATTCGATAGGAGAGGGTTACATTTAGGAACGTGCTCCCGCGCTTTTAGTTGCAGAAAAGGGAGGCGGAATACGCCGCGGAGTTCCAGGAATGCTGCGGCGAGCAGGGCTCATAGCGGCCGTTCGCGTCCTTGCCGCGCAGAAGCCCGTAATGTTCGATGTAATTGACGGCCTCGAGCAAGGAGAAGCCGAACCCGGCCTGGACCACCAGCCAGGGAGCACCTGGGGACCGAACGTGGCGGCCAGGCCAATTGTGAAGAGTCCATAGCCGCTCTGGACCAACGCCAACTGGGCCAGCCGCCGCTCAAACGGCGTATGCTTGTGTCCCAGCTCATGGGCGATATTGATGGCCGCACCGGCGACCACGCCAACCGTCAGAGCCAACCCCAGGTTTTGGACCGCGGTCAGCGTCCCGCCGGCCCACATGCCGCCGGCCCAGATCCAACCAGAGATGGCGCTTCGGGTCCCGCCGGGTTTCGGACGCAAACCGCGTCATCGGCTCCTCGCCGGTCGTTCCTGGAGGAAAACGCGACCGTCCGAGCCGCTTAGTCAGCAAAATGGCCGGTCATTGTAGATCGATCGGGAATTCGGTGACGGCGCCTTCATCCGGGTGCGACCGTAACCGCTCCTGAGGCAAATCTGTGACCGCGCCGGAACAGGCCTTGCCACGCCGTTGGTTCACGTTCTGCCTTAGGGGCGTGTGTGAAGCGATCGCAAGGTAAAGCGGGAATGAAGGATTACGGCAGCGACATCCCCTGCCCGATGTGCGGGCATGAGCACCACATCACGCCCAGGGAGCTTCAGTGCTATCTGCAGATCCCCTTCGTCTGCACGCACTGCCAGTCGGACGTGCTGCACGAAAACCCCGTCGCGGAGGAGATCGCCTATCAGGTCGCGTCCATGGAATGGCGGCTGCCCAAAGGCAAAGTCTCGTGGATCGCGCGCCGCGACTATGGCGATACGGTTACGGTGACGGCGGCCTATTAGGGATTTTGGAGTGTGATCCCGGCGCGGTCATGTTCGTGTCCGGACGGCATGTGGAATTCGGCAGCATATCCCGTACACTGTATCCTGTGACGTTACGCGCCGGCATGGCACCGGCTCGAACGCGCGGTACACCCGGCGAAGGGCCAAGGGTTTCCACGAAAGGTTCCACATGCCATCGCGACAGGCCGACTTTCCGGAGCAGCCCGACAATCCCGACCGCAGACAGTTTCTCTATGCCGGCGCCGGGATGCTGGCCGCGTCCCTGCCGGGGAGCGCCGGGGCAGGAACGGCCCCGTACAGCCGCGCGATTGCCTGGGGCGATCAGCAGATCCGGGCCGAAATGGCCGACAATCCGCATCTGGCCGGCCTCTCGGTGGCCATGCTCAAGAACGACCGGATCGTCTGGCAGCAGGCCTATGGCCACGTATCGGCGGTGGACGGGGCGCGGGCGACACGCCTGACCCGCTTCAACGTCGCCTCGGTCAGCAAGGTGGTAGCGGCGCTGGCCGCGGTCATCCTGCAGGACCGCGGCCTGATTGGCCTCGACACGCCGATCGTGCGCTATCTGGGCGCATCGTTCTCCATGCTCTCCCCGAAATATCGGCAGATCACCGTCCGTCACCTGCTGTCGCATGCATCGGGCCTGCCGGGCACCAATGCGCGGAACATCACGTCGTTCGATGCGCCGATTCCCTTCTATGGAGCCGACACATTGGCCGCGCAGGCGGACACGCATCTGAAGCACCTGCCGGGTGAGATGGCGGTGTACTGCAACGACGGTTTCACGCTGATCGAGTCCCTGGTGCAGGCCGTCACGGGGCAGAGGTTCGCGGTATTCGTGACCGAAAACATCCTCGCGCCGCTGAACATGGTGAATTCCGGCTTTCCGCTAGCCCCGACGACCTTCGGTGCACTCGCCTATGCGGACTTCCATGGCACGCGCTATCGTGAGATTCTGAATGGTCTGGGCACCGGCGGCCTGTGCACGACCCCCGGCGACATGATGAATTTCGCGCGGATGCTGCTTGCGGGCGGCGTGTTCGAGGGCCGGCGCATCGCGTCGGCGGAGGGTATCGCCGATATGGGGCGCGACCAGACCGGCAAGCTGACCATCAATCCGTGCCCGGAATATCGCTGGGGACTGGGCTGGGACAATGTGGAGCAGCCGAATCTGCGGGCCGCCGGCGTGGCCGCGTGGCAAAAGGGCGGCGACACGACCTTTTTCCATTCCGAGTTCTTTGTGCTGCCAAAGGCGCGGATGGCGCTGCTGATTACGGGCAATTCGGGGTACAGCGCGACCATCGCCGAAGGCGTGCTGCTGCGGGCGCTGCGGGAAGAGGGGGCGATCGGCGCTTTCCCGGCGACGGTCGGCGGCACGACGCCGTCCGGCGCGGCCGCGCCGGACATTTCGCATCTGGCGGGCATATACGGGAACTATGTCTTCCCGATACAGGCGGTCGTCGGCCCGGACGGGTTGCGGCTGAACCAGTACAGCCCGACGGCCGACGGCTATGAATGGATTCCGTCGCCGACCTACCGATACCGAAGCGACGGCTGGTGGTGGAGCGATGACCGTCCGGGCGTAAGCTACCGCTTCAAGACGGTGGAGGTGCCGGATGCGGGGGACGGGACAGGCACGTACCATTACCTGATCGAGCGGAAGGCGCCCGGTGTCGGATTTGCGTTCGTCACGCAACCGCTCGGTCAGCGTCTGGCCCCGCGCAAACCGCTGGGCGCCGTCTGGAAGGCCCGGATCGGCACGCATTGGCGTGTCACCAACACGTCACGCCATGCCCAGGCCTATATCCGCACGGGGGGCGACCTGACCGCCACGCTGACGACGCTCACCGAGCTTCCCGGCTATGTGCTGATCGCCAACCCCGGTGACGACGGTGATATCCAGTACCAGCTGGTCGTGCCGCTTTCGAGTGCGCGCGCCGGCATGTCGGTCAAGCTGCCGGTGTTCCTGGGGCGCGATCTGTACGAAGCGGTGTTCTCGACCGTCGACGGGACTGCCCGGATGACGATCGGTAGCACCAGCTACAGAAAATTGCCCGGTCCGGCGTAATTGCGGGACGGCGCCCACCAGCTTGTCCGGCGAAACCCGCTTCGCGCCGCCGGCGATGATGCGGCCCTGGTCGGCGTGCGACTGCACCGGCCCGCCGTCATGCGCGCCGAAATCGGTGCGCTCCAGGGGCTTGGTGCTGTTGGCCGGCTTGGCCGGCGGCTAACACCGTCTTTACCCGAAAGAGATACTGAAAGGCGGAGTGACACGCGATAAGGGTGAATGATGAGCTCTGTGGATTCGAAGCCGGGCGTTCTTGCCGCCGATACGTCTTTGATCAATCCGGAATTCATTCGGCGGCTGCAGGCGCAGCGCGTCGTGCACACGCGGGAGGTGGCCTTCCACCAGGCCGAGGCCGAGAAGCATGGCGCGGCCGATGAGGCCTTGGCGAGCATGATCCAGGCCGCGGAGAAAATCGTCGCGATGATGTTTCCGACGCCAGCCCAGGCCGCCGCCGACGCCCCCTATGGCGCAACGCCGCAAGAGGCAAACAGCAGCCCGAGCTGGACAGAGGCGCGGATGGCGGTCGCAGGGGAACCCGCGGGGCGGCTTGCCTACAGCGAAGCGCCGGCGGCACATGGCCTGGAGGATGCCATGTCCGACGATCGCACGGAGAAAAGCGGAAATATGTGGAGGGCGAAACTGCTCGGCGGCCGCGGCTGACCGGTCACTTCCGCGCCGCCACCTCGTCCATTTTGCGGGCGAGGTCGGTGGGGGTCAGTATCCCCTTCTGGAACAGGATGTTGGAGAAGGCGACGATCCAGCGTTCGTAATAGCTGAGCTTGCCGATCAGTTCGGTGCCCAGGGCCTCGACGCCCCGCCGCTTCTCCTCGGTATTCACGATCTTGTGGAAATCGAGTACGTCGGCCAGCGCGTGGCAGCGTTTTTCCCAAGGCTCCAGTGCGTGGTCCACCTGCTCGATCTTGCCGGCCGGCAGCCCGCCGATATCGTTCGGCAGGCGGGTGACGGAGTCTTCCGATCCGCTCATTGGACAGTCCTTCCGGGGGCAGGGAGGGTGACCGGCACCACGCCGATCATCGCGTCGCGGGTAACGAGGGCGGCGAGCGCCTCTTCGTCGAACCCTTCGGTGCCCGCGGGGCGCCGGGGCAGCACCAGGTAGCGCACGGTCGCGGTCGAATCGCTGACGCGGATTTCGACATCGTCCGGAATGATCGTGCCGAATTCCGCCAGCACCGCCCTGGGCTCGATTACCGCCCGGGCGCGATAAGGCTTCAGCTTGTACCAGTCCGGCGGCAGGCCCAGCACCGGGCGGGGGTAACAGGAACACAGCGTGCAGACGATCAGGTTGTGAACCGTCTCGGTGTTCTCCAGCACGATCAGCCCGGTGTCGTCGTAAAAGGTGATGCCGAGTTCCTCGCAGGCCGCGCGGCCATCCGCCAGCAGGCGGGCGCGAAACGCGGCATCGACCCAGGCGCGCGCCACCACCTTTGCGCCGAGCGCCGGGGTGCGCGAATCCAGAACCTCGATCTGGCGTCGGATCTCGCCCGGCTCGATGAGCTTCCGTTCGATCAGCAGTTCGCGGACCGCCGTTTCCATGATCTCGTAATAACCAGGGGGTTCGTCATGCCGGATTTCCGCGTGCGGTTCCGCGTGGTCGTGATCGTGTGGTGCCACCTGTCAGATCCTCTCGAGCCAGGTTTCGAAGACTTCGATCCGCAACCCGTCCTTCGGCGAACCGGTATAGGCCGGCCATATCTCCGCCAGGGGAATTGCGATGCGGTAATAATGGCCCTTCACGCCGGCATTCCTGCCGTACGCCTCTACTTCGTTGTCGATGCCCTTGGGACGTATCACGGCCTCGACCGAACCATGCTTGCCGCGAATTGACAGCGGCACGCGATAATGGCCGACCGGCGTGCGTGTGAGCACTTTGACCGTGTCACCGACATTGAAGGCCGGTTCCTCTCCCGTCGCCTTCACGATACCTCGTAGCCGTTTCGCCGGAGCGCCGGATTTTACCTTCATTGCAAGCGGATCCTTCCGGCGGCCGTTGGCGTTGGCGCGATCCTTACCTGCGCGCCATGGGGAGTGTCTCCCGATCGCAAAGCAGTTTGCAAGCTGGAATTCCGAGGTATTGTAGCCAAATAGACGCGGCGGCTTCGCCTTCGGTCACGCGGATCTCGCTCTCCGCGGTGGCCATGCAGGCACATGCGGCTTCCATATTATGGCGGCGGTCGGCGTAGAGGTTCCCGACGGGCATGGATGTCCCGACGCGGTTTCCAGGCTCTGTTTCGGCGGTATGAAGCCTGCGGATGCTATACTGCCGTGCGTTAGGGTTTGTTGCGGGGGAGGCCGGCCAGCCGGCTAGCCGACCCCCACATTTTGGCGATCGCTCAGCCGGTTTGCGTCAAGGCGATGTTCTGCGTGATCGTGCATTTGTTTGCCCCGACGGTCACCGTCAGGGTCGCCACGATCGTGAAGCTTTGGGCGTCCAAAGGGGCGAGTTTCGCCCTGAAGGCGATCGGGAAGGTCAGATTGGGTTCGGTGCCCTGCATGAGGGTGCCCGACCAACTGGTCGCGCCCGCGGCCGGCGTTTTCGGGAAGCTCTCCGCGGTGATCGTAGCCGACTTGGTGCCTGCATAGCGTAGGATGGCGCCCGTGGCGGAAGGGCCGGGATAGTAGAGCGAGCCGCTCGGCGCCGGGCCGACCGCGATGCCGAAACCGCTGCAGGTGGCAGTGGGCTTGGCTGCCGTGATGTAACTTTCGACGTGGTAAAAGCCCTTGTTGGGTGCGGTCGCTGCCGTCGCCGCCGCATGGGACGTCATCGGCGCAGATAACACAATGCAGAATAAAGGGGAAAGAATGTGACTGATTTTCATCGTAGGATTCCCTCTGCGTTATAGGTTTCATAAGGATATCATCAAGACCGGGATGATATTATCACGGACATATAAACGGTCATCCGGATTTTTTCGTTAAGAATATATGTCATGAACTGAACTTCGATTCAGTATTCCCAATGAACCTTATCCTTATGTTGCAATACGAAATTATGGGGGTGGTTTACTTTTGTCCGTCTGTCGCCGCCTACACGAACGGTTCTGCTGAGCGCGACGATAGCCCCGATCGCGGCCGATGGGCTGATCGGCGCGATCAACAGGTATTGCGCGGGGCGAAACATGGAAATTCCTATGGATATTCCCGATCAATCATCGCTTCGGCAAACCCGTCTCCAAGAGGATCGACTCCCGCTGAATCCTTCGGCGGAGTCCTGGCGGCCGACGTGACAGTCCCAAACAGAAACGGCGCCCGAGGGCGCCGTTTCCTTAAGTGCCTCCGTCTGTGGCTTTATGAGCTCGCGCCGCCGTCGAAGACGATCTGGACGCGCCGGTTCTGCGGCTCGCGGACACCGTCCGCGGTCGGAACCAGAAGGTCCCGCTTGCCCTTGGCCACGATCGAGATTTCCGACGCCGCGACGCCGTCCTTCTCGAGCTGCGCCGCGACCGATTCCGCACGGCGGCGGCTGAGACGCATGTTGTAGGCGTCGGAGCCGACCGTATCGGTGTGACCGGTCACCGTCAGTTGCGTGACCTTGCCGGCGGCGGCGTTCTTGGCCGCGGTGTCGACAATGTCACGTGCCTGCGGGGTGAGGTCCGACTTGTTGAAGTCGAAGAACACCAGATAGGACTTCGGCGCGGCCGGGGCCACAACCGGCGGGGGCACGTAGGCCACGGGCGCCTCCGTCGGGGCGGACTCAGGCTCCCACTTGAACGAGAGGTCCACGCCGAAGGTCGCCGGCGGCGAGACGTTGCCGTCAACGAAGCCGATGACCGCGCCGGGCAGGATCTCCGAGAAGTAGCGCTCGTCGGTGATGTTCTTACCCCACAGCGAGACCTTGCCCACCGCCGGGCCCATCGGAATGTCGCCCAGGCTGACGCGGGCATTCACGATGACGTGTCCGGGTGTCTTGTAGCTCTGCTTGATGCCCGGGCCGGAGGTCTGGGTGGGACCCCAGTCAACCAGGCTTTCATAATTGACCTCAAGCCTGGCCGAAGGGGTCATGCCGTTGATTTCCTCGAAATCGTACTGGCCGGATGTGCCGAGCTGGATCTTGGGGGCGTGGTTCTCGGGGATCGCGGAGGGATTCGAGTTTTCGTCCGGCGAATATCGCGTGTAGCCGGCATTCAGGGACAGCATCAGCCGGTCCGTCGGAACGGCCGTGATCTCCGATTCAAAGCCCCAGATCCTTACCGCGCCGGCATTGGCGATACAGCCGGTTACGACGCCGTTGCAGTCGTTCGGGTTGAAGTCGAAGGTCTGGTAATGCCGGTAGTCCGACCAGAAGGCCGCGGTGTTGACGCGCAGGCTCTTGCCTAACAGGTCAGCCTTTTCGCCGACTTCGAACTGCGTCATCGATTCCGGGCCGAACGAAGTGCCGTGATACGAGCCGCCTGAGATATAGCCGCTGCTGCCTTTGCCGTAGACGAGGATGTTGTCGGTCGGGTGGTAGTTCACACCGCCCAGCCAGTCGAACCGCTGATGCTTGAATTCCGCATTCAGCGAGGGGTCGAGGGGATAGCGCGCCTCCTTATCGTCGATCGTGTAGCGGACGCCGCCCTGGATATCGAAATTGTCGAGAACATGTACGGTGAACTGGGCAAACTCGGCGATGCTGGTGGCATTGCCGTCATCGATCGCCCCGATCAGGTGGCCGTTTGTGTCATATTTGGGAAGAACGCCGCCAGGGGCGGGCTGGAGCACGGGATAGCCGTCAGGGTAGTGAAACTGCTCGTAGAAGTAGAGCTGCCCCGCCGTGAGGTCGACCCATTCGCTCTTGTAGGTGAGGTCGAGTTCATTGCTGAGCTGGTGCTGGTTCACCTGGCCGACGCTGGTAAATGGAATGAAATCGACGCCGGGGGCGACGATCAGCGAATTGCCGCCGTCCAGCTGACTGACGAAGGATTGCTGCAGCCCGCGATAGGCGACGATATCCTTGAGCTGCAGGCTGTCGTTGACGTCGTAGGTGGTGGTGAAACTGGTCCCGTAGCTCATCAGATAGACAGGCATCGCCTGCGGGTTGGAGACGGTATATTGCGGCTTGTCGCTGACCACGATTCCGGTCGTGGAGCGGGTGGGAATCACGCCCACGCCGTAGGGCGGCGGGTAGGCCAGGCTGCCGTACGCCCCGGGGTTGCTGAGAATACTTCCGATGCCGAGCAGCTGGATCGCGGGGGGGGTCTGGTCGTCGCCGGTATAGTCGAACTTGAGCCTGAAGGTCAGTCCTTCGACATTCTCCGGCGTGTACTTCACCGCGGCCATGAAACCGTCCGAGTTCGTCGAACCCAGATCGCGCGCCGCGCGGCCATGGCCTACCGCGCCGAAAGTCAGCTGGCTCGCGTCGACATAGTGTCCAGCGGCCAGGTTCTTGACGTATCCGTCAACCTGGTTGTGCAAATAAGTCAACCCTACGCTGAAGCCGGCGAACTCGTCGAAATTGATCGTGGTCTTGTTACGGAACTCGCCGTAATTGCCGAAGGACAGATCCTCGGTGATGCCGAACTTGCCGGTGGGGTCCTTGGTGATGAAGTTGATGGCGCCGCCGACCGAGTCGCGCCCGTAGAGCGTGCCCTGCGGCCCGCGCAGCACTTCGATCTGCTGGACGTCGGCGAGGTCGAAGATCTGGCCCGAGGCGCGGGCGACATAGACGCCGTCGACATAGAAGCCGATGCCGCTGTCCGTCTCCACCGTGCCGGTGTTGTTGGCCTCGATGCCGCGCAGGGTCAGCCACGGTGTGGACGAGTTGCCGTTCATCGAGGCGCCTTGCATGATGAACAGGTTCGGCACCTGGCCGGAGAGGTCCATCGCATTCAGGATGCGGGCATTCGCGAGCGCGGTCGGGCTGATCGCGGTCACCGAAACCGGGACGACCTGCTGATTTTCACTGCGCTTCTGCGCCGTGACGACGATCTCCTCGAGGCTGCCGCCATTGGTATTCCCCGCCGAGGCGGCGGCCTGCTGAGCCGATGCGGAATGACAGAGCGCGGCCACTGCCGTGCAGGCCAACATTCCCGCGATTTTGTGGTTCTTCACGAGTATCCTCCCTGTTGCCGCCCTTATTTGGCCGGATCGTTCACGATCGCTGAGGGCATGCACTAACGTGACCATGAATTAACGATCACTACAAGGCGTTATATCCTACAGTCGATTGCCGAGGCACCTTGATTGCTATCTGGCAGTAACGCCCTGATATTGCGTGATTTTCTTAGCGCGCAGCACGCGCCATCAGGCGGCGGGCATGAACTGGAAGTCGATATTTTCCGCGCGGTGACGGTATTTGGGCGTTCCCGCAGCCCACTCCTCAATATCCGACGCGTTCAGTTCCAATTCGGGAAGATGCGTAGGGCAGCGATGCACGCGTGGGTTCGTGGTGACCTTCCGCGAAGACAGGCGGATCTTCCGGCATGCGGAACAGAGGCCTCATCGACGCCATAGCGGCGACGCACGAAAGCACCATACGCCTCCATCCAACAAAATGGCGCAGCGCAGCAAAGTCCTCGTTACCTCTTTGTGAGACCGCCCGTCCTCGACCGCGGCGCACAAGCGATCGCGATACTGTAGTTTCGCGGCGCTGCAGGCCGCATCACTGAGACGATCGCGTTTCTGGCGGGCGTGCCGGCGGATACGATCATCACCACTCCCTTCGACCGGGGCGAGGCGAGCGCCAGCCAGGTTTTGCCTGACCGGTTCCCGCCCCGTGGCCGGCGTTCAGGCGGGCGCCGGTCCGCTTATGGTGCAGGTGATCGAGACCACCGTTACCGCGTTGTTGAACCAGATATGCACTGTCGGACGCCACCCGGCTGGGATCCCCCACAGAATGTCCGCCAGGAACTGGTACTGCCCGAATGTCGCGCTATAGCCGTTGGCGTACGGTATGGTGAGCTGCTGCCCCTGGCCGAATTGCGTTTTTTCGTCGGCCGAGTAGCGCAGCAATTCAGCACCGAGGACCTGGAGGGAGTTGGGCGACGAGTCCGTGTAGAAGTTGCACGACACCTTCTGAATCTGGATGCCGTTCGCGCCAACAGCCTGGTTGAAGAACACCAAACAGTCTTTCGTATTCACGCACGATGTTGTTGTTTTCGCCTCTTGCCGGACGCCGCCGAATTTCTCGGTGTTTTGCGGCAACTCCGTGGCGGACCGGGCAGGAACCGAAGACAGGAGCGTCGCGGCGACGGCGGCGGTGCCAACGGACAGAAGACAAGCATAGTTCATGATGGCGTATCCCCCTTTTTATGATCGCGCCGATAGGTGGCGCGTATTCGGCCAATCACGCGGGAGTCATTGGACAAAGTGCCGGCCTTTTCGGCCGGCGGGGCCAGATTTCCCGCCCTTCGCTAAGGTTCGAATACTCCAACAATATGTGTTTTATTTCAAGATGGATTAAAATATCCATATAATATAATATATATCTTACGTATCAATCTAATGCATTGTTCTAGAAGTTGATTTTGGAGTGTTATGATAAGGCCTGCGAGCCAGTAACTTTAACAACTCCGGATAGGTCGCAATCATCTGACAACCCGCGCCAGCGCCAAAAAATGAGAAGAACGATGACCGAAATTGTCAGCACGGAACCGCCCAGCGAAATCTTCCTGCCGCAAGACAAGTTGCCGATCTGGAAATACTTCACCCTCGGCGGTCAGCATGTGTTGGCGATGGCGGGGTCGACGATCCTGGGGCCGCTGTTGATGGGGTTCGATCCGAATGTCGCGCTGTTCTGCTCGGGCGCCGCGACGATCCTGTTCTTCGTTATCCTGAACGGGCGGATACCGAGCTATCTGGGCTCGAGCTTTTCCTTCGTCGCGGCGGTTGCGGCGGCCACCGCCTATTCAGGCGGCGGCGGATTTAACGCGCATATCGATATCGCGCTTTCGGGCATCATGGCCGCCGGGGCGCTCTATGCGCTGACCGGGGCGGTGGTCATGGTCGCGGGCCATGAATGGATCGACCGGGTCTTCCCGCCCCTGGTGACCGGCACCATTGTCGCCGCGATCGGACTCAATCTGGCGCAGGCGGCCGTGAAGGAGGTCTCCGGCAGCCCGTTCAACATGTTGTTCGGCCTGTTCACGCTGTTCACCTTCGCCATCATGGCGGTGCGCCTGCCGAAGCGGATCGTGAACTTCTCGGTCCTGGTCGCCCTGGCGGTCTGCTACGCGGTCTATTTCGTTTGCACGGATATCCTGCAGTTGGGGCCGCCGATCACGCTGGGGCAGGGCGACATGCGCCTGTTCGGCGTGCCGCATTTTACCCTCGCCAAATACGATATCGCGGCGATAACGCTGATCGCACCGGTGTTCGTCATCCTGGTGGCGGAGAACCTGGGACACATCCGTGCCATCGGCACGATGACCGAAACCGACCTCACCCCCTATATCGGCAAGGCGTTCGTCGCGGATGGCGCGGCGACGTTCCTGGCCGGTTTCGTCGGCGGGACGGGGGTTACGACCTATGCCGAGAATATCGGCGTGATGAGCATGACGAAGAACTTCAACGCGCTGTCCTTCGCGGTGGCGGGGGCGATAGCGATGGTTCTGGGCGTGTCGCCGTTCTTCGGAACGCTGATCCGCACGATCCCGGTGCCGATCATCGGCGGCATGTCGTTCGTGCTGTTCGGGCTGATCGTCGGCGCGGCGCTGAGAATCTGGCTGGTGGCCGCGGTGAGGGAGACATCGGGCGGCCAAGGCGAGGCGGTGACGCCGGATGCCCTGGCCCAGGAACTCGGCCGCTACACGACCGTCGCCAGAGGCCTGACGATCGGCGTTCCCCTGGTGATCAGCGCCGGCGATCTGACGATCAGGGCCGGCAACTACGCATTCGGCGGCATCACCATGGCGACGATCGCTGCGCTTGTGCTGAACCACGCGCTGGTGGGCAAACCGCGCCGATGAGGAAGCGGGAAGCGACGACGGTCGCCGTCGGCGTGGCGGAGCCTATGGCTGGACTGATTCGTCAGGCCGGCACGACATTCAGCTGCCTGCGGACCTCGTCGATGGGTAGCGGCATGTAGGGCCAGAAATCCCAGTCGTTCGCCAGGTCCGTGTTGAGCTTCGACCCGCGTTCGATCGCCCGCAGCATCTTCGCGGCGACATCCTTTTCGCCCAATATGCCCTTCATCTCCGGCTGCGGAACCGGCGTGATATTGATGCCGGTCGAGAAGGTGATCAGCGGAAACAGAAGCACGAAGAAGGCCGATTCCTTGTCATGCATGCCGGCATGGAAGGCCGCGACCTGAATCTCGCCTTCCGGCACTGTGGGGTAGTCGCCCAGCACATGCATGATGTCGTGGAACACCGCCGCGACCGGGAAGCCGCCGGGCTCCCCCGGGAAGGCAAAGCCATGGTCCCGGTAATGATGAAAGAAGACATGGCCCAGCGTGTCGGCCGGCAGGTCGCCAAGCGCGACAAAGCGCGCCGCAAGTTCGGGGTCGGCAACCAGTCCTCGCATGCCCAGCACGCCTTTCGCCAGACCGATGATGCCGCCCTGCGTGCGATACTGCGATTCGAACATCTCCCGCAGATGCGACCGCCGGTAATAATCGAGGCGGAACAGCAGCAGGCGATGTTCCGTCAGCTTGTTGGCGATATCGATCATCGGCTGATCGACGCCGAGCGCCTTTGCATAGCCTCGGATCAGCTCGATCTGATCATGCGACGCGGGGCCGTCGCACAGGCTCATCACCACCAGGCCCTGGACCAGCTGTTTGGCGAGCGCGCCGGCTGGGAAATTCCGCGCCAGCTCGTCCGGTTCCACCGGCGTCAGGCTGTCCACATCGACATCGGTATGCAGGATGATGTGCTGCGCCGCGTCGAGGAGGGTGTGCTGCACCTTGCCGAAACCGTCGGTGGCGGCGCGGGCGACGGTCACCATCGCGCGCAGGCCATAGGCGGCCGCTTCCGGCGGCGGACGAAGCAGTTCCATGACGATCCCCCTTTCAACAGGTGGCCGCCGGGAAGGTCCGACCCGGCTCGCGAGTGGGAAATTATATAACGGAAATTACGACGAGATTACAGTGAATGGCAGGCTAAATTCGCGGCCGCGTGGCGGGGGCGGCTGTCCGGCGAAGGTTTCCGCCGGCTTGCCGCCCTCGCGTTTCGCGACGCTCAGCCGGTCTGAGTAAGGGCGGCATTCTCCGTGATCGTGCATTTCTTCGCGCCCACGGTCACCGTCACGGTGATCACCGCAGTGAAGCTCTGCGCGTCTAGAGTGGTGAGTTTCGCCTTGAAAGGGATCGCGAGCGCCAGAGAGGGTTCGTTACCCCGCATGATAGTTCCCGACCAGTTGGTCGCGCCCGCGGCCGGTGTTTTCGGGAACTTGTCCGCCGTGACGTGGTCCGCCTGGGTGCTCGCAAAGCGCATGACGGCACCCGTTGCCGAAGGGCCGGGATAATAGAACGACCCGCTCGGACCGGGGCCCACCGCAACCCCGAAGCCGCTACAAGCGGCCGTCGGAGTGGCCGACGTAATGTAGGATGCTTTATTGTAGAAGCCTTTATTCAACGTCGGCGGCGCCGCATTTGCGGTCAGTGGCGCCGATAATGCGATGCAACATAAAGCTGAAATAATGTAATGGTTTGTCATCGTGACCTTCCCTTTGGGTTATAATATCGCATGAAGTTGCGATGGGACTGCATTGATCCTATCACAATAGAAAATAAGCTATCGCTGTTTTCCATTAAAAATATTTCGTTCAAATATATAGCGTCCATTTAATGGAGGATGCAGTGCGGAATTATCGAGGGACTCTAATCTCGGTCAATCGAGGCTGCGCATCGTGGCTTGCGCCGCTTACGGAATTCGGCGCGGCCCTCTCGCGCGTCGCGGTGTCTTCAGACTTCAAGGGTAAGAGCGGGAATGAGTATATGTCTGATGGCGCCGGTAAGGTCGCTCCGAAGGCGGGTTTCGTGGCGCGATCTTTATTGCCGCCGCGGCGCTCTTCGCCTCGACATATACTTTTTTTATTTTAGCGAGTGAACGTACAGGCGGGAGGAGGGAATGGATGCCATCGCATACATCCTGCAAGCGCAGGAAAGCTGGTTCGTCCGCATAAAGCCTTATCTTCTGGATGCGAATCTGAATGTCGGCAGCGGCCACGGCTTCTTTACCGACATCGCCCGCAAGGCCGGCGTCGCCATGACCTCGCTGGAGGTTGCGGTGCCCGACGGGGCGCTGCATCCGGAGGAGGTTATCCTCTACGACGGCGCGGCGATGCCATTCGCCGACCGTGCCTACGATGTGTCGCTGGCGATGTATGTGCTGCATCACTCGCCGAGCCCCGAGGCGCTGCTGGCCGAGATGCGGCGGGTGTCGGCGAGACGGATCGTGCTGGTCGAAGAACTCTATCGACATTTTCCAGGCAAACTGCGGCTGGCGGCACTCGATTTCTGGGTGAATTTCCGCGCCGGGCTGAAATCACGCATCCACTGGAACAGCTATCTCGATCAGACGCGTCTGCTGCAGGCCGTAGAACGGGACGGCTGGCGTCTCGTTTATCGGCATGCGACGCCGAAGGCGGGATTCGACGAGGTGTTATGGGTTGTGGAGGCGGCCAGGTGAGGGCACGCACGATATCCGGCGGGCCGCTTCGGCCGTGCATTTCCCCTCGTTTGGCAATTCCCGGACACCCGCCATTGTTATAGTCTCCGCTTGCCGGACGCTGCCGGTTCGCGCAGCGCCGGACATCAACGGTCGGGGAGGTGGCGATGCGTACGGGTGTTCTGCATCGGTTGGGGCTCGTTGTCGCTTGGTGCGCGGTATCGATGCTCGGGTCGTCTCACGCAAGAGCGGCGGTCGGCGATCGCTGGAGTTGGCTGGAAGGCACCACCTGGTACGTGCCGGAAAGCGGACTTCTGGCGATGGCCTCGCGGCCAAGCCTGACGACTCCGGTGCCGGTTTCCGACCAGACCGTCTATGTGATCCAGGGCTATAAGGCGGGCTATTTCTGGGGCACCACTGCGGTCAAATATCAAAAGCAGGGCGGCACGTCGGCCGCATCGCCGTCCTGCCTTCAGCTGGTCGGCTCGGTCACGCCCAACGGTCAGCTTCACCTGACATTCACGCCCAAATCGTCAAGCGGCACCAAGCCCGCCGAAGCGACCACCGGCACCGGCGCAATGGTGCGGCCGAACGGGCAGTGGATGATGCTGAACCAGATGGCGACGCAGCCTGTGGCCGACGTGCTGTTGTCCCACTGGGCCTATATGAAGCAATGCACCAAGGCGGGCGGCCCTTGCGAGAACGGGCTACCGGGCGTCGGCGTATCCGCGAGCAGCTTTCTTGCGTCCTGTCTCAAATGACATAGCCGACGGGCGCACCCAATAACCCGACAAACGTCCAGTCAGTTGACAGTTGACCGTTCACGGCCGCGTCGCCAAAATACCCGCCGGCGCAAACGGCGCTAAGGGGGAGAACGATCATGCCCGCACTCAGCGAATTCGGTACGCGCTATCCGTTCCATCCCTATCCGACAGGCTGGTTCGCCGCTGAATTCTCCGACCAGCTGGCGCCGAAGGAGGTTCGCCCGATCAAGTATTTCGGGCGGGAACTGGTGATCTGGCGCACGGAAGAAGGCAAGGCGGTGATCGCCGATGCGCATTGCCCGCATCTCGGCGCGCATCTGGGCTATGACGGCAAGGTCGAGGGCGACACGCTGATCTGCCCATTCCACGCCTGGGGTTTCGGCAGCGCCGGCAAATGCGTACATGTGCCCTATACGAAGCAGATTCCGCCGCGCGCCGTCCTCAATGTGTGGCCGGTGGTGGAGCGCAGCGGCATCATCTGGTTCTGGCACGATCTGGACGGCCGGGCGCCTTTGTTCGACATGCCGGTTTTCGATGAGACGCGTCGCCTGCCGAACACCGGGTTCGAGCGCATGCACGACGATTTCGGCGGCCCGCATCCGCAGGACGTGATGGAGAACGCGGTCGATTTCGGCCATTTCCCGGGGGTGCATTCCACCGGCCGCGCGAGCGCCAACGGCAAGATCCGTATCGACGGCCACCGTTTCATGAGCCCGATCAAGGTGCTGCCTTCCGGCCATGTCGACCCGAACGACGATACGCCCCCGCTCTCCTTCATCGACGCCGAGGTGATCGGCGGCGGCTTCGTGCGCATCGAGTCCTATGGGCCGATGCTGCCGGGCCTGAAGACCATCACCTTCGTCAGCGGCACGCCCGTCGACGAGACGCTGACCCACTACCGGGTCAAGACCTATATCGAAAAGTCCGACGACTGCCCGTTCACCGACGAGCAGATCGCCGAGATCGATCGGGTCTCGGTCGAGGTGACCAAGAAGGAGCAGTACAGCGACGGCAAGATCTGGCCGCACAAGGCCTATGTCGACCGTCCCATGCTCTCGGCCGTCGACGGTCCGTTCAACCTCTATC
Organism: Alphaproteobacteria bacterium; assembly: GCA_035493715.1. Classification (GTDB taxonomy): domain Bacteria; phylum Pseudomonadota; class Alphaproteobacteria; order BOG-932; family Roseiterribacteraceae; genus BOG-932. The sequence goes on from DATJHU010000122.1 coordinate 24,504, forward strand.
GCGAATGGTACGCGCAATATCACCCGCGGGTCGCGGCGGCCCAGGTGGCGGCGGAGTAGGCGCGGCGCTAAAGCGTCAGCGCCATGAAGACCGTGCCTTCCGGCACCGGCCCGTAATAGGGCGCGATACGGCGAAAGCCGAGCTGTCCGTAGAGGCGCTGCGCGGTCTGCATTGTCGGCAGCGTGTCCAGCCTCAGTTCCGCGTAACCCAGCCTGCGCGCCTCCGCGATCGCGGCCTCGGCGAGCGCCTTGCCCAGACCCATGCCGCGCGCGGCGGGAACCAGGAACAGGCGCTTCATCTCGCAGTGCCCGTCCAGTTGGGTCGCGCGCAGTGCGACGCAGCCGAGCGGGGCGCCCTCACTACCGCGCGCGAGCAGTAAGGCGCCGGCGGGCGGCGTGTATTTTCCCGGCAGTCCCGCCAGCTCCGACGCGAAATCCTGATAAGCCAGGCTGACCGGGAGCGCTGCCGCGTAGTCTCGGAACAGACCGATGACGGCCGCGACATCGTCGTCGGTCTTTGCGGGGGCGATATCGAAGGCGCGCATCGGGTGAGGCAAGCAGACACCCGGCGCGCCTGCAATAGGGGAACGGCGGCCAACTGCACGATCCGCCGTCCCGTTCCCGATGGGTCAGCCTCCGTTCTGCAGGAAGACGATGTTCTCGACGATGTTGCAGGTATTGCCGCCGGCCATGATCTTGGCCCTCCCCACAGCCGAGAAGCTGTGCTCGGTGAGATAGGTGATCGTCGGATACGGCCCGGTCGGCTCGTTGCTGGCCTGAAATTTGCCGGTCCATGTCCTCGCGCCGGCGGCAGATGTCTGCCGGCCTAGCCGCGGTGATATAGGCCGCCGACATTCTACCGCGTGGCCGCCGGTCGGCGTTGCCTGGGTGTCTGATTTCCATGGCCTGTGCGTCTCATCCTGGCGGCCAGGTATGTTCCGACCGTGGCGGTGCCCGTTATCGCGTCAGGTGCCCGTCAGGATGAAGACGAGATTTCGGCTGATCTGGCATTTATCGGTGCCGATCGTGATGGTCGCCTTCTGAACCGCCGTGAAGCTGTGGGTATCGACATAGGTGATCTTCCCCGTGAACGGGATCGTAAGATACGGGCCCGGATCGTCGCCGGCCTTGAACGAGCCCTTCCAGGTCGTCGCGCCGGCGGCCGGCGTTTTCGAGAAAATCTCCTGGAAGATCTGGCCACGGGCGGCATCGGCAATGCTCAGGATGGCGCCGGTCGCCGACGCGCCCGGATAGTAGAATACGCCAGTCTTGGTCGACGCGACCGTTTCGCCCATCAGGGCGCAGCCACCGGTCGGCGTTGCGGCGGTGATGTAGGCGACGGCCTGATAGAAGCCCGTGGCGGGCTGCGGCGCTGCCGCTTGCGCGGCAAATGGCGAGGCCGCGGCAAGGCACAGGCCGGCGGTCAGGGTTGAACGGATGGTCATTGGCGAATCTCCCTCATGTTCAGGCGCGGGAGGACGGCGCGTAGGGGGTGTTTTAGATCCCGGCCGCGGCCATTCTACTGCGTGGCCGCGGGACGGCGTTGCCTGGGTGTCTCATTTCTCTGGCCTGTGCGTCTCATACTACCCGCCAAATAGGTTTTGACCGTGCCGGGAATGCCTTATATCGTGCCATTAACGGCCCCTATTTGTACTATATTACAGTGCCGTGCCGGACCTGAGCGGGGAGGGGGGCGAGCATGACGTTCTGCGCGGACGACGAGCCGATCCCGTCGTTTTTCTTCTCGGCTGCGCATTATGAAGGGCACGATCGCTTCGATGCATGGCAGCACGAAGTGGCGCAGCTGTTCGACGTCGCGCCGGTAGCCGACACGTTCGCGTCTGACGGGCCGTCCTTCGAGGGCTCGATCGGCGGCTATCTGATCGACGGCATGCTGGTCGCCGAGAACCATTTCTCAGAGCAGAAATATAGGCGCGACCGGCGCCTGGCGGCGCGGACCGGGCTCGACGCCTATCTGGTCCAGCTTTACACGGCGGGCGGTTTCGACGGCTATGCCGACGCGGCGGAAATTGCCGTGCGGGCCGGCGATGTCTGTGTCTTCGACATGAACGACACGCTGGCCACCCAGGCGATAAAATCCTCTGCCATCTCGCTGGTCATTCCCAAGCTGCTGGTCGACCGCCACTGGAAGGCGCGGGCGCCGGTCAACGGGCTGGTGATCCCGGGCGGGACGGCGCTCGGCCATATACTGGGTTCGCATCTCTCGGCGCTGGGCAGGGCGGCGCCCGGTGTTACGGTGGGCGAGGCGCCGATCGTCGCGGAGGCGACGGCCCGGCTGACGGCAAGCTGCCTGGCCCACTATACGGGCGGCGACGGGCTGGCGAACGGCGCGTTGCAGCAGGCGCTCTTCAAGCGCGCCATCCACCATATACGCGGCAATCTGGGGGCGGCTGACCTGTCGCCGGGTACAATCTGCCGGGCGCTCAACGTATCCCGGCCACATCTCTATCGGGCCTTCAAGGACAAGGGCGGGGTCGCCCACACTATCCTGGACCAGCGGTTGCGCCTGGCCTTCCGTGAACTTGCCGACCCGGGCAACCGGGAGGAGACGGTGAGCTCCATCGCGTTCCGCTGCGGGTTCGCCAGCGACTCCCACTTCACCCGCCTGTTCCGCCAGACCTTCGGCCAGCGCCCGACCGAAGTCCGCGACGCGCCGCCGCTGAACGTGCCGAGCGCCAAACCCAGCCTTCCCGCTTGGCTGTCCTCACCGACTTTCGCCCCAATGGAAATACGCTGACGACCCTGCGCTAAGCATCGTAACGGGTTGGCTGGATCGAACCGGTCCTAAACTTTATTGATCATAAGACTATCAGCGCGTTATTAAATTCTAGAACAAAGGATGAACAGTGTCAAGAAAGTCAAGCTTTCTTGGCGCTGCCGTTGCGAATTGCTTCATGCTTGTGGCGCTGGCTAAATGCGCCTGACCAACCGAACGAGCGCATGACGATGTCGGAATGGACCTACAAGACCGCTGCCGACCTTTCGACGGCGCTCGACGCGCGCCGCGTCTCGGCCGTCGAACTGGCGCAAGATGCCATTGCGCGGATCGAGGCTTATGACGGGGCGGTCAACGCGGTGTGCGTGCAGGATTTCGACCGGGCGCTGGAGGCGGCGCGGGCGGCCGATGCGGCGCTGGCGAGAGGTGAACGCAAGGCGCTCTTGGGCCTGCCGATCACGGTCAAGGAATCCTACAATATCGCCGGCTTGCCCACGACCTGGGGCTTTCCTGGGGCGAAGGATTTCGTGGCGGCCGAGGACGCGCTCTCGGTCGCGCGGGTGAAAGCCGCCGGGGCGGTGATCCTGGGCAAGACCAACGTGCCGGTCGCGCTGGGCGACTGGCAAAGCTACAACGACATCTACGGCGCGACGCGCAATCCATGGAACCTGGAGCGCACGCCCGGCGGCTCCTCCGGCGGGTCGTCGGCGGCGCTGGCGGCCGGATATGGTCCCCTGTCGCTGGGATCGGACATCGGCGGATCTCTCCGCGCGCCGGCGCATTATTGCGGCGTTTATGCCCACAAGCCGAGCCATGCCCTGGCGCCGGGGCGTGGTCACACGCCGCCCGGTGCACCGGTGCTGCCGCACGAGCGGCCGCTCGCGGTCATCGGGCCGATGGCGCGCTCGGCCTCCGACCTGACGCTTCTGCTGGATGTGATTGCCGGGCCGGACCCGCTGGACGCCGGCATCGCCTATCGGTTGGAGTTGCCGCCGCCGCGGCACACGACGCTTAAGGATTTCCGCATCCTGCTGCTCGACAGCCATCCGCTGTTGCCGACCGGCGACAGTGTCCAGGCCGCCATCGATGGGCTGGCCGAGGCGTTGACCGGGGCTGGGGCCAAGGTCGCGCGCGATAGCACGCTGCTGCCCGATCCGGTGGCCGCGATGCGGCTTTATATGCGCCAGCTCCAGGCTTTTCTCGGGCTTACCCTGGCGCCCGAGACGTATGAGGAGATGCGCGCCAAGGCGGCCGAGCTTCCGCCCGATGCGCACAGCCTGGTTGACGAGGCGCTGCGCGGCACCGTCATCAGCCACCGGGACTGGCAGATCGACGACGGAAAGCGCGCCGTGCTGCGCCGGCAATGGGCGGAGCTGTTCCGGCAGTTCGACGCGGTGATCTGCCCGGTCATGCCGACGCCGGCCTATCCGCACCAATTCTCCGGGACGATCGGAACGCGGCGGTTGGCATTCGATGGCATCGACGTGGCCTATGGAAGCCAGCTCGCCTGGCCCGGCCTTGCGACCACGCCCGGCCTGCCGGCGACATCTGTGCCTGTCGGTCTATCCTCGGAGGGGCTGCCCATCGGCGTACAGATCGTCGGGCCCTGGCTGGAGGACCGAACGCCGCTTAGACTGGCCGCGCTTATGGAGCGGGAATTCGGCGGATTCGTACCGCCGCCCGGATTTGCGTGACGGTTGCAGACCCGAACAACGAGGCTTTGCCGGGGCGGATCGCCGCCCCATAATGGCTCGTCAAGCAATGTGCGCCGGCCGCCGTAAGAGCGGACCGCGCCTGTGGGGGAAGTATTATGGCCGGCAAATTCGACAATCTCCTGAGCCCGCTCCGCATTGGCCCGATGGAGGTTAAGAACCGCATGGGCGTGACCGCCATGGGCGTCAGTCTGGCGGAGGAAGACGGCAGCGTCGGCGAGCGGCTGCTGAACTATCACCGTGAGCAGGCGCGCGGCGGCGTAGGACTGGTGACTCTGGGTGCGACCGGCGTTGCCTTTCCCCTAGGCGGCGTGCAGCTCAGCCAGGCGGCGATCTCCAACGACAGCCAACTGCCCGGACTTCGCCGGCTGACGGACGCGGTTCACGAATTCGGCGCCAAGATCGCGGCGCAGCTCCATCACGGCGGGCTGAACGCGACCATCGACCTGCTGGCCGGCCGGCCGCTTTGGTGTCCGGCACCCCCGCCGCTGGAGATGGGGGACTTCGGTGACAGCTTTCTGCCTGAGGAGGCAGACCAGATTTTGGTGCCGAAGGGCGACGTCTCGCTGAAGGCGCTGGACAAGGCCGATATCCGGCAGCTGATCGACTGGTTCGCCGCTGCTGCCGAGCGCGGCCGGAAGGCGGGGTTCGACGGGTACGAGATCCATGCCGGGCACGGCTACATCATTCAGTCTTTCCTCTCGCCCTTCACCAATACGCGTACCGACGAGTATGGCGGGTCGCGCGAGAACCGGGCGCGGTTGATGCTTGAGATTCTGCGCGCGGTGAAAGAGGCGTCGGGGCCGGATATTGCCGTCTGGGTGAAGATCGACGGCCAGGAATTCGGCCGCAAGGGCGGCATCACGATTGAAGACGCGATCGAAAACGCGCGCATGGCGGAGGCGGCGGGAGCACAGGCGATCGTGTGCTCGGCCTATCACGACATGTCGGTCGGTATCCTGCATTCCGGCTCGCACACGCCGCAGCAGCCCGGGCTCAATGTCGCCAACGCCGCAAAGATCAAGGCGGCGGTGGGGGTGCCGGTCTTTTCCTCCGGCCGAATCGAGCCGGAGATTGCCGACAGGCACATCGCCGAGGGCAAGTTCGACATGCTCTATATGGGCCGCAAGATGCTGGCCGACCCGCATCTGCCGCGCAAGATCGCGGAGGGCAGGCCCGAAGACATCATGCCTTGCATCTATTGCTATACCTGCATCAGCCAGATCTATTTCACCAAGCCGATGAAATGCGCGGTCAATGCCGAGACGGCATTCGAACGCGAACTGCAGGTGAAACCGGCCGAAACGGCGAAGCGCGTCGTTGTCATCGGCGGCGGGCCGGGCGGCATGGAGGCGGCCCGGCGCCTGACGCTCAAGGGCCACAAGGTGACGTTGGTCGAACAGTCGGATCGGCTGGGCGGCACATTGCAATTCGCCTCTATCGCCTATGAACCCAACGAGCGGCTGCTCAACTGGCTGAAGCGGCAAATCGGGCAGTCTCAGGTCGAGGTCAGGCTGGACACGAAGGCGACGCCGGAGCTGCTGCGGTCCCTGTCACCCGACGCGGTGGTCGTGGCCACCGGCGCGGTACGGTCCATGCCGCCGATCCCCGGCGCAGATCGCAAGAACGTGTTCAGCGGCGATGAGATGCGCAAATTGGTTCTGGGCGACGATCTGGACTCGCTGAAGGACAAGGTGTCCTGGACCAGCCGCATGGCCGCGAAGGCCGGGGCTGTGACCGGCATCACCAAAAGCCCGGAGCTGATCCGCGAGGCGACCAAGGCCTGGATGCCGCTCGGCAACGATATCGTGATCATCGGCGGCGAGCTGGTGGGGCTGGAGCTCGCCGAGTTCCTGGTCCATCGCGGCCGGCGGGTAACCGTGGTCGACGAGGTTCCGCGCTTCGGCGCCGGTCTGCAGCTTGTCCGGCGGGCGCGGATGCTGCCGGAACTGCGCGAAGCCGGGGTCAAGCTGCAGCCGGGAGCGGCGGAGATCGCGATCGGTTCGGGCGAGGTCACGTGGCGCGATTCCCGCGGCGAGCCGCAAGCAGCCAAGGCCGACCACGTTATCGTCGCCAAGGGCGCGCATGGCGACACGTCCTTGGCGGAGAGCTTGAAAGCCGCGGGCTTCGAGGTGCATATCGCCGGTGACGCCGGCGGCATCGGCTACATCGAAGGGGCGATGCGCGGCGCAGCGGAAGTTGTGCAACGGATCTGATCGCGTTCGGAAGAAAGTGAAGAAATCCATGCTGACAGCCCGGCTTCCCGTTCGCCTACTGTTGCGACAGGCTTTGCTCTGCCTGCTGCTGCTCGCGGTGACGTTGCCTGCGCCTTCATTCGCCCAGGATCAGGCCCCGCGGCCGAAGATGACCATCACGCTGGAGACCGGCAAGATCGTCATCGAGCTGCGCCCGGACAAAGCGCCGAAGACCGTGGCGCGCATCCGCGAGCTGGCGAATTCGGGCTTCTACGACAAGCTGACGGTGATCCGGGTCGCCAAGGGGCATGTCGTGCAGATGGGCGATCCGCTGTTCAACGGCGAGGGCGGCTCCGGCCAGCTGATCCCGGCGGAGTTCAACGATCTGAAGCATCTGCGCGGCGCGGTCGGCATGGCGCGCGACGAGGACCCGAATTCCGCCGACAGCCAGTTCTATATTTGCACGGCCGACCGGCCGCACCTGGACGGCCAATATACCGTCTTCGGGCAAGTCTTGAGCGGCATGGAGCTGCTCGACGCCATGAAGCCGGGGGACGGGCCGATGGGCTTCATCCTCGAGCACGGCATGCAGCCGAAAATCCTCTCGGTGCGGGTGGAAGGCTGACCTGGGTTACTGCGCTCCGGCTTGGATGGTGCACTGCTTCGGCATCTCGGCCTGGCGGCGCAGGACCAGGGTTTTCCCCAGCAGCGATATGCCGATGAACCCGCGCAGCTTTACCGTGTTCTGGTCGACGATGGTGATCTTCCCGTCATAGGTCGTGCCGCTGTCGGGATCGTAGATCCAGCCGCCGTCCCAGGTCGTGTCACTGCTTTTCGACCAGATGAACCCGCCCATCATAATATGGCCGCACATCTTGTCGTGCCGCTTTGCCGGGTCCGGGTTGTTTTCATCCACAGGCTCATAGCCGGGCGGGTCGGTCGGCTTCAGCTTGAAATCGACCAGATAGGCGCACAGGCCGCTGTCGCAGGGCGCGGTCTTCACCGTCCAGCCATCCTTGTCGCTGGTCCAATATTCGGTGGGGTAGGGGGCTGGGGCGACTTCGTCTGCCGCGGCCGGTCGTGCGACGTGAGCCGCCACAAATAAAAGACCGACTGCATAAAGATGTTTGCTTTGCATCTTAACCTCTACCGGGCCGCCTTGGTTTCGCCGAGGAAGTCCGCGATCGCGCCGGCGCTAGCCTTGGCATAAAGGCCGCCTCTGCTGACGCCGAGGCCGGTGAGGCGGCGCAGCGCTACGGCCATTTCGGCGGCCTTGGCGACGGTTGCGATGCCCTCCAGAAGCGCGGCGCCCTCCACATCCAACGGCGCATCGTCCGCCAGCAACAGCATCGGCAGGCCGCCCGCGGGGATCAGCACATCCGCGCCGCGGGCCCTCAGCGGCGCCATCTGGCGCAGGATGTCGGCACGCAGCGCCGCACGCGCGGCCGGATCGTCGAACGCCGCCATGAAGCGTGGCAGGTCGGCGGTGATCGCGGCAACCCCGGCGCAGCGTGCTTCCAGCCCATGGCGGCGGACCTGCTCCTCATGCCAGGGGATGAAAGCCGGGCTGATGGTGACGAGGCCGAAACGGCGGCCCATCGCACACGCAT
>DATJHU010000123.1:0-4614 GCA_035493715.1 Alphaproteobacteria bacterium
ACGGGCTTCGGCGCGCGATCCTTGCCGGTGTGATGCAGCATTTCTGATTGCTAACGTATTTCGTTAGGAACGCCATCCACGCCTTTCTCTCCACAAGCACCGCAAGTCGTGGATGGTCGGCCTTCGCCGACCACGACGGGATCAGAGCCGGTGCCTCAATCTGGATAAGGGCCAGTGTCTCAGTCTGGCTTATTTTAACGCGTATGGGTCGGTCGGTCACCATAACGATGAAGCGCGTGTCCTCTTTTTGAGGGAGATCGTATCTTTTGCAATCACAGCTACAAGGCACGACGATTTCTACCCCGTCAGCCGCCCGGCAACACCCAAGATTTCGGAGTTCTTCCCCAGCCTGCTAAGCTCGAACACCAGGCCGGCCCAACAAGGCGGCGCGCGCCGGCCGAAGGCAACGCAATGAAAGGTGGCGAACATGGGAAGGCTCGACGGTAAGGTCGCAGCGGTGACGGGCGGGGCATCGGGGATCGGCGAGGCCACAGTCAGGCGTTTCGTTGCCGAGGGCGCCAGCGTGGCGTTCTGCGATCGGGACGGCGAGCGCGGTCAGCGCATCGCGGCTGAACTCGAGGCCGCCGGCGCCAAGGTCGCCTTCACGCAGGTTGACGTCGGCACCGAGGCCGCGTGCCTCGCCTTCGTCAACGGCGCCGCGCAGACATTTGGGCGCCTCGACATCCTGATCAACAACGCCGGCATCCGCAAATACGAGAAGGTCGACGAGGCAAGCGCGGAGAGCTGGAACGAGATCCTCGACGTCAATCTGAAGAGCTTCGCCTTCTGCGCCAAAGCGGCGGTTCCGCTGATGCGCCAGAACAAGGGCGGCGCCATCGTCAACCTCGCGTCCGTGCGGTCCGTCGTGGCGGGCGGCGGCAACCTGTTGTACGACACCACCAAGGCCGCGATCGCGGGCTTCACGCGAGGCCTGGCCGCCGACCACTCTGCGGAGGGCATTCGTGTGAACGCCGTCGGGCCGGGCCCGATCTTCACACCGTTCCATGCGCGCCGCATCGCAGCGGCCGGCGAGACCGTCGAGCAATACAACGCCAAGGCCGCACAAGGCACGATGATGAAGCGCCCGGGCCGGGCCGAGGAGGTCGCCGCCGCGATCCTGTTCCTGGCCTCCGACGATGCCTCCTACGTCACGGGCGCCCTGCTGTTCGTGGACGGCGGCATGACGGCGCTGTGAGGACCATCAACCAGCGCTGACAAGCCACGATCGGCCGGGTTGCTGCGCTGCCCCGCGATCGCCGGTTCGGGATCACGGTCCGCCGGCCCTACGGTCGCTGCTAAACCATACCAACGGCTCTATGCGATGGCCCTGTTTCGTCTTGGCGGGGAAAGGTCAAAGCATAGGGCCGCGGCCCCGGCCGACGCTTACTGCGCGGTCATGCCGCCATCGATCACCAGCTCCGCCCCGGTGACCCAGGACGATTCGTCGGATGCGAGAAACAGCACCCCGTTGGCGATATCCTCGGCGGTTCCGAGCCGGCCCATCGGGGTGCGATTGAGCAGGTCCTGGCGGACGGCGGGATCGCTGAAACGCTTCTCGGTCAGCGGCGTATCCGCATAGCCCGGATGCACCGAATTGATCCGGATATTCTCCTTCGCATATTGCAATGCCGCCGACTTGGTGAAGATCGCGATAGCGCCCTTGGCGGCCGAATAGGCCGGCGAGGTGGGACTGCCGACAATACCCATCACCGAGGACGTATTGATTATCGACCCGCCACCCCCTTTGCGCATGGCCGGGATCGCCGTGCGGGTGCCCAGGAAAACCCCCTTGGCATGAACGCCAAGCTCGCGTTCCCAGATGTCCACCGTGATGTCCTCGACCTTGGCGGGAAAGGAAACGCCGGCATTGTTGAACAGGATATCCAGCCGTCCGTGGGCCGCCATCACGGCGTCTACGACCTGGGTCCAGTTCTGTTCCGACGTGACGTCGAGGCGCATGTAGCGCGCGTCATGGCCATCGCTACGCAGCGCCGCGGCCGCGCGCTCGCCCAGTTCGTCGCGGATGTCGGTCAGGACCACTTTCGCGCCTTCGCGGACGAACAGATGCGCCGCCGCGCCGCCGAAGCCCATCAATTCGCCCTTGATCGCAGCCGCCGCACCGGTCAGCAACGCTACCTTGCCCTGCAATCGCATCTTGTCCTCCCGTTTGACGTTGATCGCCGGGATGATGCGCTATTTTGGGCCGTGCCTCCATCGCTGGACCGCGCGCCGGGTTGAGGCGGCGCTCGCGTTCAAGGCCTGCCGCTGAATGGCGTCCTTGCCGGGCCGACTATCCAGGCAAGTCGAGCCTGTTGCCGCACGACAGTCTCTTGTCGGCGGCACGCGATCCCAGGGCCTGACGGTTTCCAACGATACCGGTTGGGTCTTGGCTATACCTTCGCCTGATAGAGCTCTACCTCCCACCCGGCCGCCGTCAGCGGAAACGACTTCAACCTGTCGCGGACCGCAAACTGGTAGATTGGCTGGAACAGCACCTGCAAACTTGCCTGGTCGATCAGCGCCTTCTCATACTCCACGTACAGCGCGGTACGCTTCGTCGAGTCCTGCTCCGCGGCGGCCTGCTGGACCAGCGCCTTCAGCGCCGGGTCGGGCGTCCAGTGAATACGCTTGGCCACGCGCAATACGCTGGCGGAAGCCCATTGATCCGTTTCTACACCGGAAGGATTCCAGAAGGTCAGCACCCCGCCAGTGGACTTCCCGGTGGTGTACTGCGTCCGCAGGTTCACCTGGTCGACCGGATCCAGGACCACCTTGATCCCGACGCGCGCCAGGTCCGATTGCAGCTTCTGCGCCAGCACCGCGTATGACAACCCGGACACCGCGGCGTCGCCGTAGCTCAGCTTGAACTCGAACCCGTCCGACAGCCCTGCTTTCTGCAGCAACTGTTTCGCTCGGTCGAGATCCTGGTGCCAGCCCAACTGTTTCGTGGTCTCCTCGGTCGAGCCGTAAAGGCCAATCGGTATGAAGGACGCACAGCGCATGGCCGTGCCCCCGAGCAGATTTTTAATGATGCCATCGTAGTCAATCGCACAGGCGATTGCCTGGCGCGCTTCCTTCACCGCCAGCGCCTTGTTGAACGCGGGCTCGTTGGTCAGCGCCATGTAGACGAAGTCCAGGCTGCGCAGCCCCTCTATGCGCACCTGCTTGTCGTCCTTCAGCGTGGCTATCTGCTCCGGAATCAAATTGAACGCCGCGCCGATGTCGCCGCGCTTGATCGCCAGAAGCTGAGTCGCGCTATCGCCCATATGGCGCACGATCACATGCTCGAACTGCACCGGACCGCGGAAGTAATGTTCGTTGCGCGTCAGCAGGATCTGCGCCCCACGGGTCCAACCGACCAGGGTGAACGGGCCGGCGCCGGCGGAATGCTGGTTCAGCCATTGCGTCGCCTTGTCGGCGGTGGGAGCGTCCTTCCCCGCCGTGCCGCCCTGCGCCTCCACCGCTTTCTGCTCCATCACGCCGAAATTCGGCCCGGAGAGGATCGCGAGGATCGGCTGCGTCGGATCGACCAGCATGATGTCGACCGTCTTCGGGTCGATCACGTTCACGGCCGAAACATTGACCACATATTGCGACGGCTGGTCCTTCAGGTTGATCAGCCGATCGAAGGTCCATTTGACGTCGTTGGCGGTGACCGGATTGCCGCTGTTGAACTTCGCGTCGGCGAGATGGAACCGCCAGCCCTTGCCGTCCGCAGTCCGCGCCCATGACGACGCCAGCGCCGGCTTCACCTCCAGGTAGTCGCCCGGCGACATCGTCACCAGCGACTCATAGGCCGCCCGCAGGCTCAGTGGCGCGGTGTATTGCGCCTCGCGGGCCGGGTCGAAGGTGATTGAATCGCTGATGTCGATGCCCAGCACCAGCGTCCCGCCGCTGCTCGCGGCATGGACCTTGGCCGGCAGCCCTGCCGCCAACGCCGCGCCGCCAATGCCCAGCAGGCGCACCACATCGCGCCGGCCGATCCAGCCAATCTCCCCCACATTTGCCTCCCACGGCTTTTTTCTTCCGCGATCATACGGACACGGCGGCACAATACAACTTGGCGCTACGCTGCCCGTGCGGTATGCGGCAAGAAAAAGGGAGGGGCACGACCGCTTGCCGCGCTATATCGCCTCGCGTTTGCTTATTGCCGTGGCGATGGTGCTGCTCGCCACACTGATCATTTTCCTGATCGCCAACACGGTGCCGGGCGATCCGGTGCTGACGCAGCTTGGCGACGTCGCCGCCAATAACCCCGCGATCGTCGAGGCCTATCGCCACAAATGGGGCCTCGATCTGCCGATGTGGGACCGCTACTGGATCTTCCTGCGGGGACTGGCGCATGGCGATCTGGGCATCTCGATCTCCTCGCAGCGCCCGGTGATCGAGGACATCGCGCAATACGCCCCCGCCACGATCGAACTTTCCACCGTCGCGTTCCTGCTCTCGCTGCTGTTTGGCCTGCCGCTGGGTGTGCTGGCCGCGGTGAAGCGCGACTCGTGGATCGACCACCTGGCCCGAGCGGTTTCGCTGATCGGCGTTTCGGCGCCCACCTTCTGGCTCGCCTTCATCATGCTGGCGGTATTCTACGGCTGGCTTGGCTGGGCGCCGGGG
>DATJHU010000124.1:0-19716 GCA_035493715.1 Alphaproteobacteria bacterium
GGTGGCGTCGGGAGATGGCCGACAAGCGCTGGGCGTACTCCAGATCGACGTGGACGCCCCGGATGCGCTGTCCTTGCCGCCCGATCTCGTCACCAAGCTCGGCCTTATCGTGAACGAGCTCGTCACCAACAGCTTCAAGCACGCGACCGGATCGACCCATTGCAGGATCGCCGTCACGCAGTCGGACGACACCCTACAAATGAGCGTATCGGACGATGGCCCCGGCCTGCCCGGTGGATTCGAGCCGCAACGTCAGAACGGCCTGGGTATGCGCATGGTCCTGTCGCTCGTCGATCAAATGGACGGCGAGCTGATTGCAACCCCGTCCCCGGACGGAGCACATTTCGTTATTTCGCTTCCGTACCAGCCGGACGCCGCATAGCCAAAGACCCCGGCGAACACCGTCCCACCTTGACCTCGCCCCTTGTCAAGGACGAGGTCAGGAACGGCGCCTTTACGGCACCGCCAGCGAATACACAGTGCCGTCGAACGGCCCGCCACCGGCCTGGGCGGTGCCCAGAAGGGTGTTGGCATCCATCTTCACCAAAGGCCCGAACTGCGGGTCGATGCTGCCGCCGTTATTCACGAATTTATTGAGCTGCGAATAGCTGACGCTTGGGCTCAGCGTGATCTTGTAGACCGTGCCGCAGCCGATACCGCATGTGCTGCTGCCGCCATATTCCGTCGTGCCGTAGAGCGCCGTCCCGTCATAGACCAAACCGCTGATCGGGCCGCGTCCATCGGGCTGGTCAGTGAACGTGCGTACGATGGAATAGCTGAGCGTACCGCTGTCCAGCTTGAAGACGATGCCGCAACCGTTGTTGCAGTTGGTGCTGCCGCCGTACTGGGTTGTCCCGTACAGGTTTCCGGAGGAATCGAAGGTCAGGCCCGCGGTCGGATCGCTGCCATCGGCATGGTCCTTGCCGGTGAAGTTATGGAGAACGGTATAGCCCCAGGCCGCATGGCCCGGCGCCGGCTTCGACAGCCGGAAAACCACCCCGTCCAGGGGGCTTGTGCCGCCACCTTGGGCGGTACCGAACAGCGCGTTTTCCGTTGCATCGAAGACCAGGCCGCCATTCGGCACCGCGCCGAGCGCGTGCTGGAACCGGTAAAGTGTCGTCTGCGGCCATGCCAGCTTGCCCATGGCAGGCTTGTTCAGCCGGAAGATGACGCCGCAGCCGCCCTTGTCACCCGTGCAGTAATTGTCGCCGCCGCCATACATGGTCGAACCGTATAGATTGCCGGCGCCGTCGAACGTCAACGCGCCGATCGGGCTGGAACCGGCGGCACTGTGGAACTTATGGATGACCCGGTACACACCGAGCTTCTTGCCCGGCGCGGGCGGGACGATCGAATAGGCGACGCCGCAACCCTGGTTGCAATCCGTCGTATCGCCGCCCTGCAACGCGACGCCATAACCCGTGCCGTCCGCGGCGAAGACCAGCGGCCCGTTCGGCCAGGACCCGTTGGCGCCGCCCTTGAAGTTCCAGATCACCGAGTAGGTCCAGGCGGGATGGCCGACGGTCGGCGGCTTCAACTGATAGATCGCGCCGCTTTTGATCCCGTAGCCCCCCGTACCGCCATGGTTCGTCGTGCCGTAGAAAAACCCGTCGGGCCCTTCGGCCAGACCGGTTGTCGGATTGATCGCGTCGGGCGGCCCGGTGAAGGCATGTACGATGGTTTCGCTCGCCGCCGTAGCGGGCTGCACGCCCCCGGCCAGACCACCAAGGATTACCGCAACGCCAATGATCGCCGTACGCACGATCGCGCCTCGGGTACCAATAATCGAAACCGGCGACATGCCATCCCCCTGTCAGAGTCCTGGTTTGTCGACCCCTGACCGCCTGCTGACGCAGGTCTTCAGCATCGACTGAGGATGGCGGATATCATGGCGTTGCGGAGTTCGCCACGCCCAATTTTATAACCGCGCGGCAGCGCTTGAATCGGATGGCCGGGGAATCCGTCCGATTTACAGAAAAAAGACGCCTTACCGTTCGACCATCGTGGGCCATCCGAATACTGACTCCGGATCTGCGAGGTGCAAAGAACGGGCGACCTTCCCGGACAAGTCAACTGGCGACGGTCGCCGGACTGAAATAGATCTTCTTTTGCTTCCAAGCAACGAAAATCCTTAATTTCTTCAGATGGTTGACCCCAATACCGAGCTGCGGCACGACAGTCTCGGTCGTCGGGCAGAGGGGATGATCGCAATCGGAGTTGATCTCCGGATTGCGGATCGTCAGTCCGCCAATATCGAGCTGCGCGAACTTATCGCCCGTCTGGTTGTCCTTTGAGCATGCCGCCGGCGACTTCGGCCTGATGTTGAAACGCTCGCCGGCCACATTCCGCGGCATCGCCGTCAGGCGATAGGCTGTCCCCAGTATCGTTGGGGTATCCTTCCCATCTAGGGCAGTTCTGAAGACGACATAGTGCAGAGGATTATCCAGCAAATCGATGTCACTGTACGCGTCCGTCCAATAAACGGGCGACTTATCGCAATTGACATGCAGGAAAATCTTCATCTTCGCATTCAGGAGGTCGAACTCGACGTCGAATTCGCTTAGAATGTCCATCCCGAGCGTGCCGTCATAATCCAGCTTGACGCCGTCAGGGACGATAGCAAAATCGGCTCTCGTCAGCGTTGCCCGGCCGATCATAATATTCTTGAGAACGGCGTAACTGCCGACAGGCTTACCCCCGATCTGCATGCTGCGATCGAGCCCCATGGTCGAGCGGGTCATCCCCTGCAGTCGCGCGACGACCTCCGGCCTAATTGTACTGAACGGTCCCTCCGTATCGAGCAACAAGGTGACGGACTGATCGCCGGCGGTGAGCGTTACCAGCGGCTTGCCGCCCTTTGCATCAAACGCGACCGGGATTTCGCCGGCCTCGTTCAAGGCGCAGGCATCGTCGGCGCGCGCCGGCTGGCTAACGAAGAACGACAATAAAAGCAGGCAAACGACGCAGATGACCGGCCAAGCCTTCACTTCCATCCCTCCCGGTACCCTTGTTTTCCCTATGTTAGCCGATCGATAGCGGCTTGCCAGCGCGATTTGCCGCCGGTGGCCGGCGGATAGTCCACCCGCATTCACGCCCCTACGCGAGTACATGCAGGTTCGATTGGCGAGTCGCACTCCGACTCACACCCGTAAATTGTCGGGTTGCCTGTTGATCCGCCGACAAACCTTAGGCGAAGGCGAACTTCTCGCCGACGATCTTCTCCGACACATCCCACAGCCGGTCGGCGGCGACCGGGTCGAGCGCTTCCTCGATGACCCCAAGAGCCGACAGCACGTCCGACGGAATGTGCTTGGCGATCTGCGTGTCCTCGAGATAGACGCCGGTCACACCCTCCAGTTCGGGCGACACGGCGCCCCATACCTGGGTCGAGGCGCCCTGGGCGATCGACTTGATCGGAGAGCCGTTGGCCGCGGACCAGCCGGTGACCATCTGCTCTTCCTCGGAAGCAACATCCCGGAACACCTCGGTGCGGATGACGCCGGGATGCACGGCATTGACCGTGATCCCCTTGCCCTTCAGTCGCTTGGCCAGCCCCACCGCGTGCAGCACGTTCGCCCGCTTGGACGCCGAATAGGCGGTCCAGTGGTTGTACTCACGCTTAGAGAAATCCAGGTCGTCGAAATCGAATCCCGGCATCCTGTGCCCGTTGGAGCTGAGTACCAGCACGCGCGACGGCGCGGCGGCCTTCAGCGCCGGATAGAGCAGGTTGGTGAAGAGAAACGGCCCCAGATGGTTGGCGGCGAAATGCAGTTCCGCCCCTTCAGGCGTGATCGTACGCGGGCCGCCGACGAAGCCGGCATTGTTGATCAACGCGTCGATCTTCGGATGGGCCGCCAGTATCTCTTTCGCAGCGCGGCGCACGCTTGCCAAGTCCGCGAGGTCCATCGTGACCTCGGACAGCTTGGCGTTCGGCGTTTCAGCACGGATCGCCGCGACGACCTTGGCGTTCTTGTCCGCGTTGCGCGCCACCAGCACCACCGTGGCGCCGGCCTTGGCGAGCACGCGCGCCGTTTCGGTGCCGAGCCCGGCCGAGCTGCCGGTGACGACAATCGTCTTGTTGCTGAGATTCAGCCCTTTGACGACGTCTTCCGCCGTGGTTTCCGCGTTGAATGCCATGTTGCCCTTCCCCGTTTGCAATTACGCATACCTATCCTTCATTCGGCGGTTATCGCCAAGCGTGAAAGATGCCCCGTCGCCGTCGATAGTCGGGATGTTTCATGGTGATGCGCGTGAAGCCGACATCGCGCAGCATCGCCTCGACACAGGCGCGATTCGGCAGCCACCAGTTTGTGTCGTCGCCGTTCAGCTCCTTGCGGGGCAGGAACCGCATCACGGGCTTGGATGTGAGCGTCCGCATCAGGTGCGTTTCCAGAACCAGGCATTCGCCGGCCAGCGCGGCGACCCGCTCCAACGTCTCCAGCGGATGGCGCAGATGATAGAAGACGCCCAGGAACAGGACGATATCGAAAGTGCCGATCCGGTCGACCGACAGGTCGGGCAAATCGATATCCATCACCTCGATCGACGGCGCCAGATGCGTGCGCATCAGCTCGAAAGCGCGCCGGTCGCCCCAGCAGCGGTCGCTCCAGGCGAAATGGTCGGTGGCCAGCACGCGGCTTGCGCCCAGCCTGGCCGCCGCCAGGCTGTAGGCGCCGTCCCAGCAGCCGATATCCAGCACCGATTTGCCGGCCAGCGGCATGGTGAAGAGGGTGCGGGTGACGCGTTCGACCTTCGACTTCTTGATCCAGCCGGGGCTTAAGACCCCGTTGCCGAAATCGATCTGGTGGAACCAACGCAGGGCGTCGATCTCGTCCTGCAGAGCTTTGGCCGCACCGGACTGAACCACGCCCCTTCCTCCGTTCGTTTTACCGTTTGACGATGACGCTCGACCCGTGACCGAACAGACCCTGGTTGGCGGTGATGCCGACCTTGGCGCCTTCGACCTGGCGTTCGCCGGCCTGGCCGCGCAGATGCCAGGTCAGCTCGCAGACCTGGGCGATCGCCTGGGCCGGAACCGCCTCGCCGAAGCAGGCCAGCCCGCCCGACGGGTTGACCGGCACGCGCCCGCCGATGGTGGTGGCGCCGTCGCGCAGCAGCTTAACCGCGTCGCCGGTGCCACACAGGCCGATATTCTCGTACCAGTCCAGCTCCAGCGCGGTCGACAGGTCATACACCTCGGCGATGTTCACGTCGCTGGGATCGATACCCGCCTCTTCGTAGGCCGCCTTGGCGATGGAATCGCGGAACGGCACGACCGGGGCCGGGACGGCAGCGGCGGAATCGGTCGAGAAGTTCGGCATCTCGATGATGGTCGAGGGATAGACCGGCGTGACCGTCGAAATTCCGGCGATGGTGACCGGGTTGGCGGTGTGTTTGCGCGCGAACTCCATCGAGCACAGCACCAGGGCCGCGCCGCCGTCGCTGGTGGCGCAGATGTCGAGCAGGCGCAGCGGGTCGGCGACCATGGCGCTCGCCAGCACCTCCTCCGCCTTCACTTCCTTGCGATAGCGGGCATAGGGATTGCTGAGGCCATGCCGGGCGTTCTTCACCTTCACCTGGGCGAAGTCCTCGCTGGTCGCGCCATAGAGCGACATGCGGCGGCGGGCATAGAGGCCGAAATAGGTCGTGTTGGTGGCGCCCAGCACGCGGAAGCGCAGCCAGTCCGAATCGTCGCCGCGCTCACCCTTGTTGGGGGCCAGGAAGCCTTTTGGCGTCGTGTCGGCGCCGACCACCAGCGCGACATCGCACAGGCCAGCCAGGATACGCGTCCGCGCCGCCTCGATCGCCTGGGTGCCCGACGCACAGGCGCCGTAGCTGGACGACACGCGCGCGCCGGTCCAGCCGAGTGCCTGAGCAAAGGATGCGCCGGGGACGAAACCCGGATAGCCGTTGCGGATCGTTTCGCCACCCGCGACATACTGGATATCGGTCCAAGCGACGCCCGCGTCCTTCAACGCGTCTTCGGCCGCCTTCACACCGTATTCGACGAAATTCCGGCCCCACTTGCCCCATGGGTGCATGCCGACGCCGAGGACTGCGACTTCCTGCACCATTATGCTGCACTCCTGACGGGCGCCCATTTCCACACGATCGTCTCGGTCTCGTCATCCTCCAGCAGGGTGTCGAGAACCAGCTCCATCTCCTGCCCGATCTTCAGGTCGGCGACCTTCACGCCCTCGACCACCTGACCCAGGATCGTGATCTTCTCCGCCGCCAGCTCGACCGCGGCGATGGCGAACGGCTTGAAGGGATCGTGGCGCGGTACGTAAGGCGCCGGCGGCCGGTATTCCGCTCCGGTAAAGGACCACAGCGTGCCCTTCGGCGACATCTCATGATCGGCCAGCTCGTTATGCCCGCAGCGCGGGTTGCGGCAGCGCACGGTTTCGCGCGGAAAGAAGACCGATCCGCATTTCGTGCATTTGGTGCCGATCAGGCGCGGATGCGCCGGGTCGATATTCAGCCATCCTGCGACGGCGGGAACGCGTGTCTTCATGTGGTCTTCCCTCAGCGGGCGCGTGGCATGCCGAGCACGCGCTCGGCGACGATGTCGCGCTGGATTTCGTTGGTGCCGGCATAGATCGGGCCGGCGATCGAGAACAGGAAACCGTCGAGCCAGGCCTGGCCTTCCTTGGACGGGTCGCCGTCGCCCAGCAGGAAGGCCTCCGGCCCCAGCAGCTTCAGCGCCGCCTCGTGCGCCGCCACGTCCAGCTCCGACCAGAAGATCTTGGTGCAGCTCGATTCCGACCCGATGGCGTCGCCTGCATTCAGCTTCGACGCGGTCATGAAGGTCGACAGGCAAAAGGCCTCGGAATCCATCCAGGTCTGTACGACCTCGTTGCGGACTTCCTCCGCGGGTTTTTCGCGATAGAGCGCCGCCAGCTTCTTGGCGGTTTCCTGGAAACGGGCCGGGCTGCGCAGGAACAGGCCGCGCTCGACGCCGGCCGTGTTCAGGAACACGTCCCAGCCGCGGTCATGCTCGCCGATGCGCTGGTCGACCGGCACGCGGACATCGTCGAAGAACACCTCGGCGAAGCCGGTCTCGCCGTCCAGCTGCGCGATCGGACGCACGGTGACGCCCGGCGCATCGAGCGGCACCGGGATGAAGGTCAGGCCCTTGTGACGCTTCTCGTCCGGGTTGGAGCGGAACAGGCCGAACAGCCAGTCGGCGAAGACGGCGCGCGACGACCAGATCTTCTGGCCGTTGATCACGTAATGGTCGCCATCCAGCCGCGCGGTCGAGCGGATCGCCGCCATGTCGCTGCCGGCACCGGGTTCCGACCAGCCCTGCGCCCAGACATGTTCGCCCGAGGCCATCGGCGGCAGGTACTTCGCCTTCTGCTCATCGGTGCCGAAATGCATCAGCGACGGCGCCAACAGGAAGATGCCGTTCTGGTTGACGCGCAGCGGCGCGCCGGCCCGCCAGTATTCTTCCTCGAAGATCAGCCAGTCGATGACGCCGAAGCCCTGGCCGCCATATTCCTTGGGCCAGTTGACCACGCCCCAGCCGGCATCGTGCAGCGTGCGCTCCCATTCGCGGTGCAGCTTGAAGCCCTCGGCGGTGTCGAGCGACGGCAGCTTTTCTTTCGGCACATTGGCCTCGAGCCACTGCCGGATCTCGGCGCGGAACGCGTCCTGTTCGGGGGTGAAGGTCAGTTCCATGGCTGATCCCTAAGGCCTGGGCTCCCTGGGAAGACCCAGGGCCTGTTCGGCGATGATATTGCGCTGGATTTCGTTGGTCCCGCCATAGATCGTGTCGGAGCGGGAGAACAGGAAGCGGTTCTGGAATCGCGTAAGTTCATAGGGCGGAGCGGCGCAGATTTCCGCGTCCGCGCCCATGACCTCCATCGCCAGTTCGCCGGCGTGGCGATGCCAGGTCGCCCAGCAGATCTTGTTGACGGCGGCAAGGCCCG
Source organism: Alphaproteobacteria bacterium (assembly GCA_035493715.1). GTDB lineage: Bacteria > Pseudomonadota > Alphaproteobacteria > BOG-932 > Roseiterribacteraceae > BOG-932. The sequence continues at coordinate 7,932 of DATJHU010000124.1, forward strand.
GGCGGGTCGTGCCTTCTTCCAGATTGGTGACGGCATTGAGCCGCACGAGCTGCAGCTCGATCCAGGCCTGCGCCAGCTTCTGCCGCATTATCGGATCGCTTGCCTTGCCGTTGTCCTTGGCCGCTTCCAGGATTTCCTTGAACTCGTTCTCGAAGCCGATCTGCTGGCCGAGGGTCGAGGCGCCGCGCTCGAAGGCGAGCAGGCCCATCGCCACCTTCCAGCCATTGCCTGCCCCGCCGACCACGTTCTCCGCAGGCGCACGGGCGCCGTCGAAGAACACCTCATTGAATTCGGACGTGCCGGTCAGCTGGATGATCGGCTTAATGGTGACGCCCGGCTGGTCCATCTTGACCAGCAGGAACGACAGGTTGCGATAACGCGGGGCGTCGGGCTCGGTCTTGCAGATAACGAAACACCAGCCGGCCGTGCGCGCCAGCGAGGTCCAAACCTTTTGCCCGTCGATCACCCACTCGTCGCCCTCGAGCCGCGCGCGGGTCTGTACATTGGCGAGGTCGGAACCGGCGGCAGGCTCGGAATAGCCCTGGCACCACAGCTCCGTGCCGTTCTTGATGCCGGGCAGGAAACGCTGCTTCTGCTCTTCCGATCCGAAGGCCAGGATCGTCGGCGCCACCAGCCCCTCGCCGATATGGCCGACGCGGCCCGGGCCGCCGGCGCGGGCATATTCCTGATAGAAGATGACCTGCTGTGACAGCGTGGCGGCGCGGCCGCCATATTCCTTGGGCCAGGAGATACCGGTCCAGCCGGCGGCGCCCATGGCCTTTTCCCACACGACGCGCTCTTCGAAGGCGTCCTCTTCCTCGCCCGGCCCGCCACGGAAACGGACATGGGCGAATGGGCCCTCCAGCTGGGCGGTCAGCCATTCGCGCGCTTCGGCGCGGAACGCGGCGTCTTCGGGGGAATCCGTCGTGCTCATAGGCCCAGCCCCACGGCGATGCGTTCCCGGTGATAGTCGGCGTCGCCCATCAGGGCGGCCGAGGCGCGGGCGCGCTTGAAGAACAGATGCGGCTCGTATTCCCAGGTGAAGCCGACGCCGCCATGCAGTTGGATCGCCTCGCCGGCGCAGGCGAAGAACGCCTCGGAGCAATAGGCCTTGGCCATTGCCGCATACATCGGGAACAGCGGGTCGCCGGCATCGGCCGCGTCGGCGGCGGCATTGGCGGCGGCCAGCGCGGATTCAACCTTCACCATCATGTCGGCGCAGCGATGCTTGATCGCCTGGAACGAACCGATTGCGCGGCCGAACTGCACGCGCTCCTGGATATAGTCGACGGTCAGCTGCAGGCAGCGCCGCGCGCCGCCGGCCTGCTCTGCCGCCAGTGCGGTGATGCCGCGGTCCGCGACCTGGGAGATCAACGCCCAAGCGTTGCCCTCTTCGCCCAGCAGCGCCGATTTCGGCACGCGCACGTCGGCGAGCGTGACATCGGCCTGCCGGCGGGTCTGGTCGAGCGTCGGTAGCGCGGCCCGCGCCAGGCCCTCGGCATCGCCGGGCAAGGCAAACAGGCTGACGCCCGCCTCGCCGTTTGTGCCCAGCTTGCGGGCCGCAACCAGCAGCAGGCCGGCACTGGCGCCGTCGATCACGAAGCGTTTTGCGCCGTTCAGCACATAGAAGTCGCCGTCAGCGGCGTATGTCGCTGCAATGCCATCGGCATCGATCCTGCCGGACTTTTCGGTCAGCGCCAGGGTCGCGGTCAGCTCACCGCCGGCGATGGCCGGCAGATATTCGCCCTTCTGTTCCTCGGTGCCGCCCAGCGCGATTGCCGAACCGGCAAGCACGACCGTCGCCAGGAAGGGGGAGCAGAAGCAGGCCGCGCCCATCTCTTCCATCAGCAACGCCGTCTCGCGCAGGCCGAGACCGAGGCCGCCATAGTCTTCCGGCACCGGCAGCGCGGGCCAGCCGAGCTCGCCCGCCACGCGCCCCCAAACCTCCTGGTCATAACCCAGGTCCGTCGCCATCCAGCGCCGCACGTCGGCGCCGGTGGCGTTATCGGTCAGGAACTGACGCGCGGAATCGCGGAAAAGCGCGCGGTCTTCTGCGGATGCTGACATCGGGCCGTTCAGCTCACAGACGCTCGATGATGGTGACATTGGCCTGGCCGCCGCCTTCGCACATCGTCTGCAGGCCATAGCGGCCGCCCGTGCGTTCCAGCTCGTTCAGCAGCGTCGTCATCAGCCGCGCGCCGGTGGCGCCCAGCGGATGGCCCAGCGCGATCGCGCCGCCATTGACGTTGACCTTCTCAGGATCGGCGCCCGTCTCTTTCAGCCAGGCGATGACAACCGAGGCGAAGGCCTCGTTGATCTCGGTCAGGTCGATATCGTCGATCTTCATGCCGGCCTTCTCCAGCGCCCATTTGGTGGCCGGGATCGGCGCCGTCAGCATCCAGATCGGGTCGGCGGCGCGGACGCTGATGTGATGGATACGGGCGCGCGGCTTCAGGTTGTGGGTCTTCAGCGCCTTTTCGGAGACGATCAGCAACGCGGCGGAAGCATCGGAGATCTGGCTGGCGACACCGGCATGCACCCGGCCGCCCTCCTGAAGCAGCTTCAATGTCGCCATCTTCTCCATCGAGGTGTCGCGCCGCGGACCTTCGTCGTTCTCGATGCCGGCGAGCGGCGCGATCTCGTTCCTGAAGCGGCCTTCGTCGATCGCGCGCAGCGCCTTCTTGTGGCTGTTATAGGCGAACGTCTCCATGTCCAGGCGGGTCGCCTGCCATTTCTCGGCGATCATCTCGGCCGAGTTGAACTGCGAAACGGGCGTGTCGCCATAGCGCTTGCGCCAGCCCTCGGAACCGGAGAACGGGTCGCTGAAGCCGAGCGGCGCGGCCAGCGTCATGGCGCTGGAGATCGGGATCATCGACATGTTCTGCACGCCGCCGGCAACGATCACATCGGACGTACCGCTCATCACCGCCTGGGCGGCAAAGTGGACTGCCTGCTGCGACGATCCGCACTGACGGTCGATCGTGGTGCCGGGCACCTCTTCCGGCAGGCCGGCGGCCAGCCAGGCGGTGCGCGCGATGTCGCCGGCCTGCGGCCCCAGCGTGTCGACGCAGCCGAAGATCACGTCCTCAACGGCATGCGGGTCGATGCCGGTGCGGTCCATCAGCGCGTTCAGTGAATGCGCGCCGAGATCGGCCGGGTGGATCTTGGACAGGCCGCCATTGCGCTTGCCCACGGGGGAGCGAACGGCATCTACGATATAGGCTTCAGGCATCTTGGCTCCGTCGGGGTCGGCACGACCCACATGCTAACGTAAAACTTGCTTCAGGCGGCCCAGGTACGACCCGGTCCGAGGTCGGCGCCGGGCGCGAGGATCGCGTCGGCGATGCGGTTCCGGTGCCATGCCGACGTGCCCCAGCACGCGGCCGTGGCCCAGACCCGCTTCATCCATATTTGGAGATCGTATTCCCAAGTGTAACCCATCGCGCCATGCACCTGCAGGCAGCGGCGGGCGGCCAGCATCGCCGCGTCGGCGGCGGCGGCCTTAGCGTGCGAAACCCGCACCGACCGGTCGGGCAGTCCATTCACCAGCGCATAGGCGGCGTAGTAGACGACGGGCCGCGCGAAGGTCAGCTTCACCTGAACGTCGGCCAGCAGATGCTTCACCGCCTGGAACGAGCCGATCGGTTTGCCGAACTGCTCGCGGTTCTTGGTGTATTCGACCGACAGGTCGAGCATGCGTTGCGTCGCACCCAGCATGTCCGCGGCGGCGTAGAGCGCGGCGCGGTCCAAGGCCCGTGCGACCGGCCCGGCGGCGCTGTTGCCGTCGGCGATCTTCTGCCCGGCGGCAATGTCGAACGCCACCCGCGCCGGACGGCGCGACGGATCGGCGGAGGGCGCCTCGGTCAGCGTCGCACCGGATTTCGGCACCGCGTAAAGCGCGCCCTCCTTCGCGACCAGGAACAGGTCGGCGATGTCGGCGTCGAGGACGAAGGGGTTGATGTCGTGCGCCAGGGCAAGGGTCGCCTCGCCCGCCGCGACCTTGGGCAGCCATTCGGCGGCCAGTTCCGGCGCAGCCTCTGCCAGCAGCGGCGCGGCGACGGCGATGCTGTCGAACACAGCGCCCGGAACCGCGGCCCGGCCGCACTCTTCCGACACCAGGACGGCGTCGAGCTCGTTCATGCCCAGCCCGCCATGCTCCTCGGCAATCGGCAGGCCGGCAACACCCAGCTCGGCCAGCGCGGCGCGGAATTTCAGCGCCCCGCCGTCCGGGCTGTCGAGCAGCGCGCGAATCGCGGCGGGTGTGCATTCCCCGGTCAGAAAATCGCTGACCGCGTCGCGGAATGTGAGCTGGTCTTCGGTGAACCGGAAGTCCATGTTCCTCTCGATTGCCCGCAATTGTGCGTGGCTCTTGATCCCAGGCGCTTGAGCCTATCTGGGCGGTTTTCGACAGCCCGATGCTGCGACTTCTAGTTAGCCCCTCCGCCGCCGTCAATCGAGACACGTAGACAAAAGCCCTGCGCTTTACGCATACTGCAAATCATCTCACGGGCCGCCGCATCGCATTTATAAAGATGACTCAGCCGATAACGCTTCCTCCAAACGGACGATGCTTTCGGCTTGAACTTGCGTAAAATCGGCCTATAGATATTACGAATTGATACAGCGAGACTTTCGTCGTCTCGCGACGAGGGAAGACTCCAGGAGGATGGTCATGGCGACGTCGGCTCAGCAGACAAAGGATATCATTCCCGAACCGGCGACCTTGGTCGCCCGCGCCCGGGCGATGATACCGGCGCTGAAGGCGCGCGCCGCGCAAGGCGAGGCGGACCGCAAGATTCCGGACGACACGATCCGCGAGTTCAAGGAAGCCGGCTTCTTCGACATTCTGAAGCCCAAGCGCTGGGGCGGTTTCGAGATGGAGCCGCAGGTCTTCTATGAAGTGCAGATGGCGATCGCCGAAGGCTGCATGTCGTCGGCCTGGGTGCTGGGCGTCGTCGGCGTCCATCCGCTTCAGCTCGGCCTCTTCCCGCTGAAGGCGCAGGAAGACGTGTGGGGCAAGGATGCCTCGGTCCTCATCTCCTCGTCCTACCAGCCGGTCGGCAAGGTGGAGAAGACCGATGGCGACTTCTATCTCTCCGGCCAGTGGTCGTTCTCCTCAGGCTGCCAGCATTGCGACTGGGTGTTCGCCGGGGCGCTGGTGTTCGGGCCCGAAGGCACTCCGCCGGAATACCGCACCTTCCTGGTGCCGCGCAGCGACTATCAGATCGTCGACACCTGGAACACGTTCGGGCTGAAGGCCACGGGCAGCCACGATGTGAAGATCGATCACGTCTTCGTGCCCGAGCATCGGACGCACAAGGCGATGGACGGATATCTCTGTCGCAACCCGGGCCAGGAAGCCAACCCCGGCGACATCTTCAAGCTGCCCTGGGCGGCGGTGTTCACCCGCGCCGTTTCCACCGCCTCGATCGGGGCGACGCAGGACGTGCTGAATTCGTTCCTCGAGATCGCCAAGACGCGCGTGTCGACCAACACCGGCATGGCGACCAAGGGCGACCCCTTCGCCCTGTCGGCCGCCGCCAACGCCGCCGCGGAGATCGCGTCGATGAAGGCCACCCTGTTCAAGGCGTTTGACGACATGATGGCGGTCGTCCGCGCCGGCAAGGACGTCGCGCCCGAAGACCGGGTGTTCTATAAATACCAGGCTTCCCGCGTTGCCCGCCGCTGCGCCGACATCGCCGACGAGCTGCTGCTGCTGGCCGGCGCCAAGGGGATCTTCAACGACAACCCCATCGTCCGTCCGTGGTTGGACCTCAAGGCCGGCCGGGCGCACATCGCCAACAACCAGAACCTTGCCGGCCTGACGCTAGGCGGCTCGTTCCTGGGCGCCCCGGTGATGGATACGTTCCTGTAAGACCGCGTATGGCGGGTTAGCATGGCGTAACCCGCTGGCCGCACAGCGTGCGGCCAGTTCAGAAACCGGCATCGCCGGCTCGGCGGATTACGCTTCGCTAATCCGCCCTACCATCTCGGCGGGCGCCCTTGCGGTGACCCGCCTTTTTCTTGACCGGTGGCGCGTCACCTTACCCCGCATATGCGCCGGGCCGCTATTGTCGAGCAGGTTTCGCGCCGAATTGATCAGCGACAGGTGCGACAGCGCCTGCGGGAAATTGCCGACCATGCGCTTGGCGTCCATATCGTATTCCTCGGCCAGCAGTCCGACATCGTTGCGCAGCGCCAGTAGGCGCTCGAACAACCTCCGCGCCTCCCTGAGGCGGCCCTGCAAGGCGTAGTTGTCGACCAGCCAGAAGCTGCAGGCGAGGAACGCCCCCTCTCCCGGCGGCAGCCCGTCGACATTGCCGCCGTCGCCGACGGTCTCACCGGTGTCGTAACGCATGACGAAACCGCCGCGCAGCAGCCCCTTCTCGATGGCCGCGACGGTTCCCTGGACGCGCGGATCGCTGCACGGCAGGAAGCCGACAAGCGGTATGTTCAGCAGACTCGCGTCCAGAGCCTTCGATCCGTAGGACTGGACGAAACTGTTCAGCTCGGGATCGAAGCCGTTGGCGACGACATTGTCGTGGATTCGGTCGCGCACGTCCTTCCAGTGCCTGACCGGGCCGGGCAAGCGGAACTCCTCGGCCGAACGCACAATACGGTCGAACGCGACCCAGGCCATCACCTTGGAATGGACGAAGTGCCGGCGGCCGCCCCGCACCTCCCATATGCCGTCGTCGGGCTGGTCCCAGATCTGCTCCAGATGCTTCACCAGTGCGCACTCCAGCGGCCAGATCGTGCCGTCCTCGTTCAGTCCCGCCTTGCGCGCCACATAAAGTGCATCCAGCACCTCGCCATAGACGTCGAGCTGTATCTGTTCCGACGCGGCATTGCCGATCCGCACCGGCCTGGCGCCCTGATAACCCGGCAGCCACGGCAGCTCGTACTCGTCGATCCGACGCTCGCCGGCGACGCCGTAGAGGATTTGCAGCTCGTCGGGACTGCCGGCGGCCGCGCGAATCAGCCAGGACCGCCAGGCTTTCGCCTCATCGAGATAGCCGGTTTCGATCAGCGCATAGAGCGTGAAGGTGGCATCGCGCAGCCAGCAATAGCGGTAATCCCAATTCCGCTCTCCGCCCAACTGCTCCGGCAATGAAGTGGTCGCCGCCGCGACGATGCCGCCGGTTTCCCAATGCGACAGCGCCTTCAGCACGAGCAGCGAGCGCATCACGGCCGGGCTGTAATTGCTCGTCCGCTTGTATTTCTTCGCCCAGCGCGACCAGACCTGCTCGATGCGTCTGAAAGATGCGTACGGGTCCGGTGCCCGCGGCACGTCGTGAAAGGATGGGCTCCAGGTCAGCGCGAAGGCTATTTTCTGCCGCGCCTTGATCTCGAATTCGCCAACCGTCTTCATGTTCTCGCCGCGCAGTTCGACATCGGTGTCGAGCAGCAACCTGTCCGGTCCGGCTGTCATTTGCAGCCTGCCGTCATCCAGACGCCGGACCCAGGGCACGATCGAGCCGTAATCGAACCGTACGATCAATTCGGTATGCATCCGAACCGTGCCCTCCAGGCCGGTGACGATGCGGAATACGCCTGCGCTATGGCGGCTGCCGGTCATGAAATCGGTCACGCGGACCCGCCCCGTGCGCGTCTTGAAGGTGGTTTCCAGGATGAGCGTGGAGTCGCGGTATTGGCGGGTAACAGTCGCGTTTTTAGCCCGTGGCGCGAGCAGCCAGCGCCCATGCTTGGGCTCGCCCAGCAAAGCAGCGAAGCAGGCCGGGCTGTCGAAACGCGGCAGGCCCAGCCAGTCGATCGACCCGTCGCGCCCGACCAGCGCCATCGTCTCGCAGTTGCCGATTACGGCATAGTCTTCGATTTTCCCCGGCATGGCGCCTCAGGTCCCACAGGTCGGCACTGTCGTTTCGCAGCATTGAGCAAATGCGCGGAGACGGAGGGATGTTCCGAGGCGAATGGCGGCATCATACGCCTCCCCTCGAGGGGAGGGCGCCTTTTTCCAGGAAACGACGGAACAGCCATTGCGGCATGGACCCAGACGCCCAATAAATCGGTCGCAACACCAGGGAGGAATTTCATGCGGAAAGTCGCACTCATCACCGGCGCGACGCGCGGCATCGGCAAGGCCTGCGCGCTCAGCCTCGCGCGGCAGGGCTACGACATCGTCGTCACCGGCCGGACCATGCGCGAGGGCGAGGGTACGGTGAACATCCCCTTCGTCGGCGACGACCGCAAGGTCGCGGTGCCGGGCAGCCTTGAGCAGACCGTGGCCGAGGTCGAGGCGTTGGGCCGCGAGGCGCTTGGCGTCCGGATGGATTTGCTCGATCGGTCGACGATGGACGATACCGTCAACCAGACGATGGAACGCTGGGGCCGGATCGACGTGCTGGTCAACAACGCGCTCTATGGCGGGCGCGGGCTGATGTTCCCGTTCGACGAATTCAATATCGAGCAGTTGGAGACGGCGGCGATCGCCAATCTGGTGAACCAAGCTTATATGACCCGTCTCGTCCTGCCGGTCATGCTGCGCCAGAAGCAGGGCACGATCATCGGCCTGTCCTCGGTCGCCGGGATCATGGCCTCGCCGACCCCCGCGCGTGACGGCGGCTGGGGCTTCGTCTATGGCGCGCCGAAAAGCGGGTTCCACCGCATCGCCGAGTTCGTGAACGTGGAACACGCGAAAGACGGCATTTTCGCCCTGAACGTGGAGCCCGGCTTTACCGTGACCGAGGCGACCATCGCCATGTTCGGCCCCGGCATCGTCGACACGATCGGCGCGGAGCCGACCGAGCCCAAGGTCACCGGCGACGTCGTCGCCTGGCTGGCGACCCAGCCTGAAGCCCGGGAGTTCGCCGGCAAGCTGATCAGCACGCCCAAATTCTTCAAGGAACGCGGGATCAGCTGGCCCTGACAGCCATCAGTGCGGCCGGCTCTGCGCCGGCACAGGCTGGGACTGCATCATCTGCTGGTTCCGCTGGTTCAGAATCTGCATTTGCTGCTGGGACTTCACGGTATCCTGCTGGGTGCCCTGCAACACTTGTTGGTTCTGCTGATAGAGGTTCTGCGTGTTGGACATGTTGGGGGACACGCCGATTGCGGCCGTTCCCGTTGTCGCCGCCGGCGGCTTCACTGTGGCGGGAGCGTGTTGGGCCTGTGCCAAGGCCGGCGCGAATGCCAGCAGCGCCGAAGCAGCGGCTGCATAGATCGCCATGCGCATCGTAGATCTCCTAAAGTCGGACGGCGGCGCCCGCCAAAATGGACGCCGCCGCCCCGTCTTCCCACAGCATCGAAACGCTTGAGGAGGCCGGAGGGTTTCAAGCGTTGAGCGGCAACATGGATGAAAGCAGGGCTTCGACGGCTAGGAAAACTAAAATCCCTTGAACCCTCACCGGGCGCTTCGCGCCACGCGCTCCCACTTTCGTGGGTGAGGGCTTTAAAGCCTTCTCCTGTTCGGCGGAAGAAGGTGGCCCGTTGGGCCGGATTAGGGGGTATTCGGGTTTCGCTTCCGCTCGCAACGACGGGCGGAATAAGAATACCATTGACATTTTGTTCTTTTTATGTTCTAATTTGAGGATGAACGAACACACCTCCCTCGCACAATCCTGGCGCGACGCGGCGGATGCCTGGACACAGGCCGGCTCCGACTGCATCGGCGATGCCGAGGAGGCGCGCCGCGCACGCCGCCGCCGCGACCTCGAGATCGCCCGCATGATGGCCATGGATATGATGGCGCTCCTCGCGCAGGGCGCCGCCGGCCGCCTCATGGGCGATGCCCAGGCCATTGTCGACAAGATCAATCCCTATAGCGCCATGACCCAGATGATGCAGGCCGTCCAGCGCTGCATCCATCAGGAGGAACAGCTCGACCAGACCGTCGAGGAACGGGCCAAGCGCCTCGCAGCGGAAGCCGAAGCGCGCGAAGCCGAGCGCCTCGCCGCCGAAGCGCGGGCCAAGGCCGCGGCGGAACGCGCCGCGCAGCCCGATACCGGGCCCTCTGTGCACGACAGGAAGAAGCTGATCCGCCGCGCGATGGGCATGGCCGCGCGCGACATGGACGCCACGATGAGCCGGCTCGAACGCGAGCTCGAACTCGACGAGCTGTTCCTGGAATTCGACGACTACGGCAGTTTCTCCGGCGACGCCGTCGAGATCACGATGCGTCTGTGCTGCGACCTTGCCGAACAGCTGGGCTGCATCGACCCGATCGAACCCGGCGGGCTCACGGACCTGCCCAAGGACGCGACACCGGAAGAGCGCGTCGCCGCCCTGCGGGAATTGGCCCAGTCCTATCTCGACAGGGCCGCCGGCAAGCCGCCCGATGTGCCGGCCGAACCGGCCGCCGAGCCGGAACCCGCCGAAAGCGGATAGGCGCGCTTAAGCCCTCTTCGTCATTCCGGCGAAAGCCGCAATCCATCCCTCCACCATCGCCAAAACACCCTAATGGATCCCGGCCTCCGCCGGGATGACGAAAGGGTGTGTCCGCGTGTCGACATCCGGCCCGCTCCGCCAACATTCGATCGTCCTATTCAGCCCCCGGCCCAGGCTATAGAATCGCCGGATCGACCTAGGAGGGAAGAATGCTGATCGTCACGACGGAAAACATTGCAAACCACCGCGTCGTCACCTCGCTGGGCCAGGTCTTCGGCGTCGTCGTGCGCAGCCGCGGCATCGGCGGCAACCTGATGGCGAGTCTACGGTCGATCGTGGGCGGGGAGATCCACGAATATACCCGCCTGCTGGAGGAGGCCCGGCGGCATGCCATCGACCGGCTGGTCACCAATGCCACGGCAATGGGCGCGAACGCGGTGATCATGATGCGCTTCGATTCCGCCGAGATCGGCCAGACCATGAGCGAGATCGTGGCCTACGGCACGGCCGTGGTGGTGGAGCCCATTCCCTGACATGCTGCGCGTCTTCATCACGGCAATCGGCGCGCTCATGATACTGGGCGGCGTAATCGTCTCGGCGACGGGGATCGCGGGACCGGCGCTTTGGCTGTTTGTCATGGGCGCGGTCCTGGTGATCGGGACCGCATTCGAACGCGTGTTCTACAAGCCGCTCGTCACCGCCACGCCCGGCGCCGGCTGGACCGACACCGGCGAACGTTTCGTCGACCCCGAAACCGGCAAGACGGTGAAAGTGCTCTACAACGCCGCGTCCGGCGAACGGCAATACGCGGTGCTGAACGACGTGAAAGCCACCGATTAGACTAACGCGACTTGTCTACTCGTCGTCGTCCTCGACCGGTACGAAGGGCCGGGTGATCTTGGCCAGGCGGGAGTCGTATTTCAGCTGCTTGACCGAGATCGAAGTCTCGACATGGCGGACGCCCGGCAGCGCCAGGATGGCGTTGTTGGCAACGTTCAGCACCTCTTCCAGTTCGCCGTACATACCGACGACATGGATGTTGAAGCGGCCGAGCGTGATGATCACGCTGCGGATGCCCTCCATCTCGGCGATCTGGCGCGCCACTTCCCTGACCTTGGCCTGCTCCGCGGTCACGCCGATGAACACAAGCAGCGGGCTGCCGAGATACGAGGGAGCGACGATGGCGGTGAAGCGGAGGTAGTTCTCCTCCTGCAAGCGCTTCAGGCGCCCCCGGATCGTGCCTTCGGTGACGCCCAGCGTCTGCGCGATCTTGCGGTTGCTGAGACGCGCGTCGTGGGCCAGGACCTCCAGTATCTGGTGGTCGAAATTGTCGAGCTGATAGCGCCCGCCGCTGGTCGTCGTCATGATCCAGCCGTCATGCCAAGGGGGCCACGTCGAAGTCGAACTTCACGATTTCCACCGCGATCGCCGGCGACAGGCT